>JBDSBP010000328.1:0-7115 GCA_039921525.1 Chitinophagaceae bacterium
GAAGGCAACCCGATCCTCGTGCACAAGGGCCGTGATCCTAAAGTTTTTTGGTACCAGCCGGGCAATCATTGGGTAATGGTTGTTTGGGATATGGGAAAAACGAAAGCAATGTCGTTAGGCCAGGAGTCAATAATCAACCAGCATCTTATTTATACTTCCACCGATCTGAAAAACTGGACCTACCAGTCAGGGGTAGCCGGTTTTTTTGAATGTCCCGAACTGTTTGAACTACCGGTCGAAGGTCAGCCGGGAACGTCTAAATGGGTGATGTATGATGCAACAGGCCGCTACATGTTAGGCGATTTTGATGGCAAGAGATTTTCAACCACGCAACATTTAAAGCAATATGATTATGGCGGTGGATACTTTTATGCCTCGCAAACTTTTAATAATGTTCCGGGTAACAGGCGCATCCAGGTGGGATGGGGACGCGGTATCACGCAAACGGGGATGCCCTTCAACCAGGCGATGTTATTTCCCACAGAGTTAAAGTTAAAGAATGGCTTTGATGGTACCCGGCTTTGTCCAACACCGATAAAGGAGATCAGTTTACTTCATCACAACAGCCAGGTTTTCGAAAATAAAATCATCAAGGCAAATTCCGGTTTGTCAGTTCCAGTAACAGATAATCCATTGCACATTATCGCTGAATTTGAGAAGGGAGATGCTTCTGCATTTGGTTTGAATATCCTGGGATATGAGCTGTCTTTTAATGACTTGTTGGGCGAGCTTGCCACTACATTGGATACCATAAAAACTACAACAGTTTATACAAAGCCCAATTCAGAAATATTTAAAATAGAAGCGATAGTTGATAAAAATATGTTCGAGGTTTTTATTAATGATGGAGAACTTTATTATGCCGTTCCATTTAATACCAGGAAGAACGACAAAGTGGATGTTTTCGTTAAGGGTAGGGGTGATACCTGGAAAAGCATATTAAAAAAATTGGAAGTTCATGAGCTCCGTTCTATTTGGAATTCAGCTATCAGCTATCAGGAGGAAGGCTTTTCAGGCTTTGATCTAAGGAGACATGCAGGAAGCAGGTATTTATAATTTAAATGGGAATAATCAATGTTGTTTTACTTGCTTAACAGTCGCCGGCTGATAGCTGATAGCTGATAGCACAAGCGTACCATGCTCCGGAATATACGATTAAGCAGGTATGAATACTATCGAATCCAAATAATAAGGGACAACTGATTGATAGCCTTTGGGCTTTTCCCGCCTTGGTAAGCAATATGTTTTAATGGTTGACGTTAATATCAGGGAAATGGGTATATGAGTATTGATTCAACAAAACATAGAAGGCCAACACGGATAATTAATTCACCGTGTAAAAACTGGAAAAAATAAGATACGATAGAATATGCTAAAGCGGGTATTTATAGACCTTCTTTTAACTGCATTTGAATATACCGGCAAAAAGAAATTATTGAGATCTGCGTTTATCAGAAAATGGATCAGTGCATCTATTATGTAAAAGATAATGGGGCAGGATTTGACGTGCAATATTGTTACATCTGTTAACGTTGATTTTTTTTTAAAATCATTACCGAACCTGGCTTTTACTGGCTTGTAGTAAATACTCCACCACAACAATAATAATTGTGATTAATACTACCGAGAATATTAAGTTAGATGAAGAGAGCGGTAGTTTTGTTTCTGAGTTCACAACTATAAGCAATTTAAAAAAACAATATAAAAAAATAAAAATACTACACCTTGAAGATGTTAGTAGTGATGCTGTACTTGTAAACAACAAATTAAAGACTAGCAAACTGCATTATGAAATCGTGGTGGTGAATACAAAGGACAGATTTATTAAAGAATTAAAGGATTTCTCACCGGATATTATCCTTGCGGACAATTTACTCCACTCATTTAATTCACAAGAAGCATTAACCATTCTTTCCGAAACCGGTTTTATAATCCCTTTCATACTGGTTACTGCTTCCTTGTCTGATGAGCTTGCAGCAGACCTGATCAGGAAAGGCGCGGATGACTATATACTGAAAGACAGGCTCAATCGCTTGCCCGTGGCTATCCGGAATTCATTGGAAAAATATCGTCTGAAAAGGGCAAACAAAGGTATAATAGATGAATTTATAAGTATCCAAGCACATTTAAAAGACGCGCAGGCTATTGCCCATTTAGGCAGTTGGGAACTGGATTATTCAACAGGAGTTGCAATATGGTCTGATGAACAACTTAGAATTTACGGGCTTCAACCGGAAAACAAAAAGCAATCTTTTAAAACATGGACTTCATTTATTTATCCGGAAGATGTAGATGATGTGATCAGGGTAACTAACGACACTAGCTCTACTTTAGGTAATGCAGATTTCTTTTATCGGATAATTAGAAGCGATGGAACACTGCGGCATTTATATTCACAGATCAGGACTAAGGTTGACAATAAAGGTAACCCAACAGGCTTGCATGGAGTAACACTCGATGTAAGTGACACAAAGAATAGAGAAAATGCGTTGCAGCAATCTCAATTAAACCTGAAAGCTATTTTTGAAAATACTTCTGACGGGTTCATTCTCGCTGATATCAATGGAATTATCAAATCGTTTAATAATAAGGCAAGAGATAGAATCCAGTTAAATATAGAGCGGGAAATAGATGTAGGCAAAAACATTTTTGATTTTCTCCCAGGAGAAAAAATGGATAAGGATAATATTTCAAACGTACTATCTGGAGAAATAGTTCAGTACGACTATCCTTTTGCAAGAAAAAGCGGGGAAACAAAATGGTTTAGTTTTACAATTAACCCTGTTTATAATGAGGAAAATATTGAAGGGATTTCTATTACTTCTACAGATATTACGGAGAGAAAAAAGGCGGAACAACAATTACACGAAAGTGAATTATTTAGTAAAGGTATTCTTGCCTCATTACGTTCGCATATAGCTGTGATAGATAATACAGGAAATATCATTGCAGTTAATAAAGCCTGGGACGATTTTGCAAAAGCCAATGGCGTTATCTCATTGCAGCATGTTTCAGTAGGAAGCAACTATATCGAAGTTTGCCGAAGATCAATGGCTTCAGGAGATATTTTAGCAGGTAAAGCATTAGAGGGCATCCAATCAGTATTTAATAAAGAAATAAAAAACTTCGAACTTGAATATCCATGCCATTCTTTAACAGAGGAGCGATGGTTCAATCTTTCTGCAATGAATTTCGGCGACGATGATTCTAAAATTGTTATATCGCATTATAATATTACGGCACGTAAACTGGTGGAAGAAAAATTGATGGAAACATCAGGCGCCTTGAAAAAAGCGTTAAGTGATGTTAATAGAATAATGGATTCTTCTGTAGATATTATTTGTTCAATTAGTGAGGAAGGGAGATTTATATCGATAAGTGCTGCCTGCCAAAGAGTTTGGGGTTATACGCCTGGCGAATTGATTGGCAGAAAATATATGGATTTTGTATTTGTAGAGTATTCAAAAATTACTCAAAAAGTAAACGATGAAGTAAGGAATGGTGAACCGGTAACCATGTTTGAAAATAAATATGTACATAAAGATGGACGGGTCATTCCTATGTTATGGTCGTCTCGGTGGGACGAAAAGGACCAACTATTTTATTCGATAGCAAAAGATGCAACGGAGAAGAAGATTTTAGAAAAAGCCATTGAAAACGAAAGAGACCGGTTTTCAGAAATGTTTTTACAGGCGCCTGCAAGTATTGCTATATTGAAAGGCCCTGAGCACATATTTCAAATGGCTAATGAGTTTTATTTAAATCTCACAGACAGAAAAAATATTATAGGCAAAACAGTAAGGGAAACTTTCCCCGAAGTGGAAAGCCAGGGTTTCCTGGATGTGCTTGACCAGGTATACAGAACCGGTGAAACATTTGTTGCAAACGAACGGCTTTTAAAGTTGAAGATACCGGGAACCGAAGAGCTGAAAGAAGTTTGCCTCAATTTTGTTTACCAGGCATACCATAACGAACAAGATGAAATAGTAGGAATATTTGTTTTCGTGATTGATATTACAGAACAGCACAAGGCAAAAGAGCGTTTATTGATTACATCAGAAAGATTGCGTTTGGCAACAACATCAGCAAAAATGGGAATATGGGACTGGGATATCGAAAATGATGTAATGACCTGGGATAAGAGAATGTATGAATTATATGGAATAGGGCCGCAACAGTTTACCGGAACTTATAGTGATTGGCAAAAAGGCATTCATCGTGGTGATATGGAAAGGTTCGCCAAAGAATTAAATGAAGCGATAAAAGAGATATATGATTTTGATACAGAATTCAGGGTCGTTTGGCCGGATAAATCGGTGCGTTTTATAGAAGCTCATGCAATAGTTTTAAAGAATGAAGAAGGTATTGTTGTTCGAATGATAGGCATAAACATAGATATAACAGAACGAAAAAAGACGGAAGAAAAAATATTAATGCTTAATGAACAAGTTGCAAAAAGCGGAAATTTTTTTAAAGGGGTGATCGAGAGCAGTGATGATATGATTACGATAATCGATTCTACCGGAAAAACAATTTACGCGAGCCCGGCGGTGTCAAAAAAATTCGGTTATACCAACGAAGAATGTTTAAATATAAGTATAACTGATATAGTTCACCCCGACGATGCGATGATTTTACAGGAATTTGTAATGAAGACAGTGATGCATCCTTCAATACCCATGGTGTGTCCCATAATTCGCGACAGAAAGAAAGATGGAACTTATATGTTGGTGGAAGGCACTTTAACTAACTTTCTTGAAACAGAAGGCATCAATGCCGTCGTGGCAATTTTTAGAGATGTTACGGAGAAGAAAAAATTAGAGGATCTTTTAGACAAAAGTAACAGGCTTGCGGCCATAGGAAGTTGGGAGATTGATGTGATTAAAGGAACTGTTTTTTGGTCTGACATTACAAAAGAAATTCGTGAAGCTGATCCTGATTTTATTCCTGACTTAGGCGCGGGCCTTCAGTTATTTAAAGAAGGCAGCGATAGAAACACTATTTCAAAAAGTGTTAAGGATGGTATTGAAAAGGGAATTCCATGGGATGATGAATTACAAATTGTAACACAAAAAGGAAATTTAAAATGGATACGTACCATCGGTCAGGGAGAATTCATAGATGGAAAATGCATTAAGGTGTATGGAAGTTTCCAGGACATTGATACAAGAAAAAAAACCGAGATAGACGTTTTAAAGGTATATGAAGAAAAAAATATTATTCTTGAAAGTATTGGGGATGCGTTTTTTGCAGTTGATAAAAACTGGGTGGTAACCTACTGGAATAACCAGGCAGAGAAATTGTTTCATATCCCCAAAAATAAAATAATAGAGCAGCATTTATGGAAAATATTTAAAGAAGACATCGATTCGGAATCTTACATAAAATATCATGAGGCCATTGAAACTAAACGGGTAAATCGTTTTGAACATTATTTTGTTTCATTAGATAAATGGTGCGGTATAAGTTCCTATCCTTCTGACAACGGCTTATCGGTATTTATTAAAGACATAACGCAGCAAAAAAAATCTGCCGATGAACGTGAAAAGGTAACTGCCGACTTAATTCAGCGTAATAAAGATCTTGAACAATTCTCTTATATCGTTTCTCACAACATGCGGTCGCCGGTGGCAAATATTATTGGCCTTTGCGATGTGCTTCAAACAGATAATTTAACAGACGATTTTAAAAGCGAAATCCTTGGTGCACTTTCTTCTTCGGTTAACAGGCTGGATGATGTTTTTAGAGACCTGAATAATATTTTAAAGGTAAGACGTGAAGTAAATGACATTAAGGAGGTAGTTTGCTTCTCCAAACTTATAAAAAATATTACCTTAAGTATTGAAAGTATTATAGAAAAAGAAAAAGCCCTTGTTTTATTCGATTTTTCAGAAGTGGATGAAATGCTTACCATAAAAAGCTATTTGCATAGTATTTTTTATAATCTTATTTCAAACAGTTTAAAATATAAGCAACATGGTATTTCACCGGTAATAAAAATCAGAACTCAACAGTTGAAAAATAAGGTCGTGGTATTTTTTAATGATAATGGTATTGGTATTGATCTTGAAAAAAGAGGCGACCAGGTATTTGGCTTATACAAACGCTTTCATACAGATATGGCTGAAGGAAAAGGAATGGGATTATACATGGTTAAAACCCAGGTAGAATCTATAGGAGGAAAAATCGGCATTACCAGTGAAGTAAATAAAGGAACCGAATTTAAAATTGAATTCGACACTTAAAACCTTAAAAATGAAAACACCATTTCGTTTTATTATTATAGATGATAGTCCCGTTGTCCATATGCTTTGCAATTTTATCATTAGAAAAATAGTGAGGGATGCTGGAATTATAAACTTTGAAATACCTGAAAATGGGCTTGACTACATAATACAGAAGTACGCCAATAATGAACTTCCCACAATATTATTTCTTGACATCAATATGCCGACCATGTCGGGCTGGGAATTCCTGGAAAAATTTGATAATCTTACCGAGAAAATAAAAAATCAATTTTGGATCTATATAATGTCTTCATCAATAGATTCAGGCGACATGCAAAGTGCCAGGGAAAATGAAAATGTTGCCGATTACATGGAGAAACCACTCTCTGAAAAAATGATCCTATCTATATTGGAGAAACAAGAAGAGAGAGTCTAGAAAGGAATTGCAATAAACAGGGTATGGAAATGTGCCAGGTCCAACTGAAGCCCCGTCCCGGGTACGGTAACCGCTTTAACTGATTGTGTCGCAAGGTGATTTGATTGAAAAGGAGTTTTTGAAATCTACCAAAAAGAACACCATCGTTCAAAATCTTAAAAACAAAGTGGAAGAGAAATTAGAAGAGATGCTTGATCGGAATCCGTTGCGCATGCAGTATTATGAAAAGTACCAGAAGATAATAGAAATGTATAACCTTGGGAAAGATTATGCTTCAATAAAAGAAATTTTCGACAGGCTTAAAGACCTGTATACAAATCTTACAAAGGAACGAAAACGTGCCTTACTGAGAATCTAACCCAGGAGGAACTCGCCGTTTTTGACATGCTTGAGCGTGATAGAAAAATTACTGACAAACAAAAGAATGAAGTAAAAGATACCGGCAGGCATTT
>JBDSBP010000329.1:0-3476 GCA_039921525.1 Chitinophagaceae bacterium
TTAAAAAGGTCGCGTTTAGTAGTTAACGGCGATGCTACATCTGGTTCCGAAGGAACAAACCTTGACAAGATGCCCCCGAAGAAAGGCAATACAGAAAGGCTTTTAATGATCTCTCTACGTTTCATAAAATTTAAATTGGATATGTGCTATCAGCTTTGAAATTTTTTCATTAAAATAATTACCGTTCATATTCAGGGAGACCTGTGATAGCTATAAGTACGCTGATCGCTGAAAGCTGATGGCTAACGTCATCCGTGTGTATTGGACCGCTTTAAATATTAAAATTAAGGAATAAAATATTGCGATAACAATGAAAATTAATCTATTTTTAACAAACATCAATGGTTGTCTACATAGCTATTAGCTATCAGCCATGGCTTCTTGAGTTGACAAAAAGAAATGATTAGCATACTTATTAATTTCTACCACAATAGAAAGGTAATATGAAAAGGTAGCTTTAGATTATAAGCAATCGGCCAACTGTTCTCAGCTTTTAGGATCAGAAAAACGGTAAGAATGTTTCATCTGATTATATATCTGCAACGATTGAAATTGTTATTCGAACGATGGAACATAAACACCCATCAGCCTAAAGAATAATTTATTATTGCTGAAGTCGGAAACATAAGATCTGCTGTATTAACTGTCATCATTAAAAACCAAAACAACTAAAATCAACACGTATGCCTTCGAATTATTTGATCCGCTTAAAAAGACTGCTTTGGAAAGAAAGTTTTACGGAGAACAAACGATCCAATTCTTCATTGCCATTAAGATTTAAATCATTCATTACTCATTTCAACCCTCCTGTTAGAATTGGAGTGGCATCTGCGCTGTTACTATTTGCGCTCAACCAAAGTGTTGTCGCATCGGATCCTCATAACCTGTTAGATAAGGTGGTGAGTGGGCAGGTAACTAATGGAACCGGTGAAATACTTAATGGAGTAAGCGTTGTGGTTAAAGGAACAAAAACGGGTACCAGCACTGATGCCGGCGGAAAATACCGGATCACCGCACCGGAAAATGGCGTATTGGTTTTTACGTTTGTGGGCTACGAATCAAAGGAAGTTTCGGTAAAAGAGCAATCTGTAATTAATGTAAAGCTGGATGCTTCCGCAACCAATTTAACAGATGTGGTGGTTACGGCATTTGGTATTTCCAAAGAGAAGAAAGCTTTGGTCTATTCGGTATCAACGGTAAAGGGTTCCGAGTTTACGGAAGCTCGTGAAACGAATGTGGCCAATGCATTAACCGGCAAGATCGCGGGGGTTGATGCTACACAGGTGTCATCCGGACCCGGCGGTTCCAGCCGTATTGTCATCAGGGGCAATGGCTCTTTCAACAGCAACCAGCAGCCTTTGTACGTGGTAAATGGTTTGCCTATCAGTTCTGGCAATAGTGGGGCCGCCACCAATACCTCGGGTCTTAATATTGACCGTGGCGACGGCATATCCAGCATCAACCCAGATGATATTGAATCGATCACCGTTCTTAAAAGTGGTGCCGCTGCAGCCTTATATGGCAGCCAGGCTGCCAATGGCGTTATCCTGATCACTACAAAAGGCGGAAGAGTGCAACAGGGCATCGGTGTAGAGTTAAGCTCAAACTATGTTGTGGGAACACCCTCCACCTATCCGGATTTTCAAACCGATTTTGGCTCGGGCAATGATGGCGTGAAGCCTGCAACGCAGGCTGCAGCGCTTAGTGCTGGCCGTTTGTCATATGGCGCGCGCGCCGATGGTTCGCAGGTTGTTCAGTTTGATGGGGTAATGAGGCCTTACTCTATTGTCGGGGCTAAAAAAAATATAAAAAGCTTTTATCGTCCAAGCAAAGACTGGGTGAATACGGTGGCACTTTCCGGCGGAACCAAAGCGCTTAACTTCCGGTTATCTGTGTCAGATTTAAAATCAGACGCGCAGACACCTAATTCAAGTTTTGAAAGAAAGACATCAAATTTGAGCTTACGGTCAAGCCTGGGTAAGAATGATTTTATTATACTGGAATCTAACATTCAATATAATCTTGAAACCGGGAAGAACAGGCCAACAGTCGGGTATGCAGAAATAAACTCCAGCTGGGCAACTAATTTGATTGGCAATACGGTTGATATCAGGAGCCTTGCTCCGGGATATGATGCCAACGGCAATGAAATTCAATGGAACCCGGTGCCCGCGGCGCCCAATCCTTATTTCATTGTTAACAAGATGGGAAACAGGGATGATAAAAAGCGTTTTATCGGATCAGGAAGTGCCACTATCAAGCTGTTAAAAAACCTCTCCCTGAAAGGCCAGGTAGCACAGGATTTTCAATACACATCGCTCATGAATTTTGTGCCAATAGGAACTGCTTTTACGCCTAAAGGATACTTAAATACAGGCACACGGCAGGGAACAAGAACAAATCTCAATGCGATACTTAGTTATAATACAGAGTTCCTGAAGAATTTCGCCGTCAATGCTTTTGTAGGGGCAAACCAGGAGCGCCTGTACAACCTGAATACCAATCTAGGCGGAATAGATTTCATCATCCCGGATTTTATCAGTTATACTAACCTTGCCACAATAAATCCATCCACTAGCGCCGTACCTTACAGAAGCGAAGTTCGTTCAGGTACTAATTCTGTTTTCGGTTCTGTTGACCTAAACTACAAAGCCATCGCCTATCTTTCCATAACGGGCAGGCAGGATTGGTTTTCCACGCTTAATAAAGGGCACAATTCCATCTTTTATCCTTCCGTTGGCGGAGGTCTTATATTATCGGATGCCTTTGCAATGCCGGAGGTTATCAATTTCCTGAAACTACGCGGATCATGGGCCCAGGTGGGAAGTTCCACCGTAGACCCCGAAAGCATCAATCGCATTTATACATTTACAGCGGGTGGTTTCAATGGAACACCTGTTCAGAGTGCACCCAATAATTTACAGAATCCAAATATCCGGCCATTGACAGTTACCACGTCAGAAGGCGGTTTTGAAATTCAGTTCTTTAAGAACAAACTTAGTTTAGACGCCACATATTATAGCAGGGTCACCACTAATGATATCCTTCAACCAGCCATTTCACAAACTACGGGTTTCAATGCGGGTAACCAGAATGTTGGTAAAATCACTAATAAAGGCGTTGAATTATTGTTGTCAGGAACGATCATGAAAAGAACCAACTTCTCCTGGAATGCGAGTTATAATTTTGCTTATAACAAGAGTGAAATAGTGGAACTGGCACCAGGAATTACCAACTTGACTATTGGTACGGGAATCTCTTCTGGTGTTAGTATTGTGAATGCGGTAGGGTTACCCTATGGATCAGTTTTAGGCTGGAAGATGAAAAAAACAGCCGACGGCGTGCAGGTATATAATAAAACCAGTGGTTATGAAGACAGGTACCAGGATTATTTAGGTATCGCGAATCCGCCTTACACCATGGGCTTAACCAATACTTTCCGTTACAAGGCAATTTCGCTGAATATTTTGCTGGAT
>JBDSBP010000330.1:0-5024 GCA_039921525.1 Chitinophagaceae bacterium
TGCTTAAATGCTTCTTTACACAAATCAAAAATGTTGTTAAAAATTGATTTTAAATTGACTTCTTCTTTAGTTTTTTTTTTAGCGTCGCTACAGCCTCATCCGTTCTTCGTAAAACCAAATTTTGGTGGTCATCAATTAACCACTCTACCACCTCACCTGCTGTGAACTCGATTGCCTGAGCGACAGCAGCAGGAAAGTTGACATAGTATTGGTCACTTTTTTGTCTTTTTATCATCTGAACTTTTGTCATATACCCCATATCTAGCTATTTAACTATAACCAAACTCGAGACTTTCGAAGTCTGAAAGACTTCGGAAGTCAAGACTCCGACTTCGGAAGTAAGTCATATCCATTCGCTTTGGAAATCAAATCCCGGGCTTTGAAGTCAACTCCTTCCGCTTCGAAAGGCAGATCCAAACTGTTAAATAATTTGCTGGCACAAAATCAATACAAATGTTACCTTCGGAATCGAATTAACCACCATTACAATGGTAAACACATAATTATATGACATCCCGCAAAAACTTCGTACAAAATTCTGCTGCCCTGATAGGTGGCGGAATGGTAGCGTCTACCTTCAGCAACCGGGCATTTGCCATTTTCAAAAGCCGTATTGCGCCAAGCGATCAATTGAATATTGGCGCTATTGGAATTAACGGCATGGGATGGGCAGACGTTACCGCGGCCTTAAAACTGCCCGGCGTTAATCTTGTAGCTTTGTGCGACGTGGATAAAAATGTGTTAGATAAACGTATGAACGACCTTGGAAAAACAAAAGCTGATGTGTCCAGGGTCAAAATATACAGCGATTACCGCAAGCTGCTGGAACAGAAAGATATAGATGCTGTTATCATCGGTACTCCCGATCACTGGCATGCAATGATAATGATGAACGCATGCGCAGCTGGTAAGGATGTTTATGTAGAAAAACCCGTTGGTAACTCCATTGGAGAATGTCGTGCAATGGTTAACGCGCAGCAACGTTATAGTAAGGTGGTGCAGGCAGGACAATGGCAAAGAAGCCAGCAACATTTTAAAGATGCCGTGGACTTTGTGCAAAGCGGGCAACTGGGAAATATCAGAACGGTTAAAGTGTGGTGTTACCAGGGTTGGATGAAACCCGGCCCCATTGTCCCCGATTCGGCGCCGCCTGCCGGTGTTGATTATGCGCAATGGCTAGGCCCCGCCGAGAAGAGGCCGTTCAACTCAAGCCGCTTCCATTTTAATTTTCGCTGGTTCTGGGATTATGCAGGCGGATTAATGACAGACTGGGGCGTACACCTTCTCGATTATGGATTGTTAGGAATGAAATCACCTGTCCCAAAATCTATCTCGGCTTTAGGTGGTCGGTTTGCTTATCCCGATTTATATGAAGAAACTCCTGACACCCTAACTACCCTCTATGAATTTGATGGCTTCAATATGGTTTGGGATTCTGCTATGGGGATAGACAATGGTTCCTATGGTCGTGATCATGGCATTGCCTATATTGGCAACAACGGCACGTTGATTGTAAATCGCGGAGGCTGGGAAGTAATTGAAGAAAGGCAAAGTACCCATAAAGTGAGCAAACCACTTGTTAAGCCTTCCGATAATGGCCTGGACAAACACATGGAAAATTTTGTTAGCGTCATCAAGTCAAGAAAGATGGAAGACCTTCATTGTTCCATACAGGCTGGTGCGCATGTAGCTACGGTTGCACAGATGGGCAATATTGCTTTCCGTAGCGGTAAGAAACTCGAATGGAATGATGCTACACATTCGTTTAAAGATAATGAAATCAATAAAGAATATTTGATGAAAGAATACCACAACGGATATAATCTACTGAAAATATAACTACACCATTACTCGTTAACATAGGGCTCTAATAATTTTGTCAAATATATATATCCTTCGGCTGAAATATGCAACCCGTCGGCAATACAATACTTTGGGTTCATCTGACCATTTAATTCAAACTTATCATATAGATTGATGAAGGTAATGCCATGGTCGTTGCAATACATTTGCAGGTTTTTATTGATTTCCTTAATGGTTTCATTTTTTACTGGTAAATTTTTAATGGCTAATCCTTTCTTATAAACCGGCAATATACTTTGCACATAAATTTTTGATGTTTTACAACTAAGCTGCAATTTATCCAGGATCTTTTTGCATTCATCTAAAATTTTTTCTTTTCCAGCACCCTGGAGAACATCATTTATCCCGCTTTCAATGAATATTTTCTTTGGTTGAGATTGTATCAAGTCTTGTAACCTGTCAAATATCCCTACTGAATTATCGCCGTTTATACCCCGGTTCCTGATTTTAACATTTCTGAATAATTCTGTCAACTCAAACTGGTTGGTTAAACTATTGCCAATAAAAACAATACAACTACTGTCCATCTTTAAATGTTCGAACAGGTTTTTTCTATCATATGTTATGTCTGGAACATACCTGAAGTATTTAGCCTTAACTACCTTGTAACCCAATATAAAGTTGAGGAAAACAGTGATTGCGAGGAAAATTTTCAGATGCCGGCTTGTGATTTTCATGGTAAAGGATGATAAGATAAATAACAGTTCCTCTCAAATTCGACACTGAACTATCATTTAATTTATTCTCACCTGAAACGGTTATTATCCTTTAAATATTTGATATAGTTTAAACTATTTATATGCTGGCATAGGTAAACACTTAGCAAAATTTCGAATATCCTATGCCGTGACAATACATTTTTGTGACGGGTCCTGATATCAAATTATTAAATTACGTGAATAATTTTATAATGACTTCGTAAACCCGCGTGTTAATTTTAGTGTTTTTTACCTTTTCTTTTCCATTAATTTTACCTAATATTCCTACATGACAAAAGGCGCCATACTTATTATTGACGACGAAGAAAAACTTCGTTCCCTTCTTAAACGAATCATATCCCTCGAAGGCTTTCGGGTGGTGGAAGCGGATAGTCTTAAATCTGCCCTCAAACAATTGGAAAAAGAATCGATCGATGTAGTATTATGTGATGTGAAACTACCTGATGGCAATGGTGTTGACTTTACGAGGGTAATAAAAGACAGATTCGCCGCTGTGGAGGTGATCCTTCTCACGGCATATGGCAAGATACCGGATGGCGTGGAAGCCATGAAAAATGGCGCGTTTAATTATATTATTAAAGGTGATGACAACAATCGTATTATTCCTTTATTGAATGAGGCCATTGAAAAGAAACAAATAAAGGAACGCATCGAAAAAGGTAATCAAAAGCAAGGACAATTGTACACTTTTGACACTATAATTGGAATATCACCACTTATTCGGGAAGCCATTGAGCTGGCTAAAATAGTAGCTCCTAATTCCACCACCGTATTGTTACTGGGCGAAACCGGCACAGGCAAAGAAGTTTTTGCGCAGGCCATCCATCATGCGAGTAAAAGAGCCAACCTGCCTTTCGTGGCCATCAACTGCAGCTCGTTCAGTAAAGAATTATTAGAGAGTGAGATCTTCGGCTATAAGGCCGGAGCTTTTACCAGCGCTATTCGCGATAAAAAAGGTTTGATTGAAGAGGCAGATAAGGGCACGTTTTTCATGGATGAAATCGGCGAGATGCCCGTTGAGCTGCAAAGCAAATTGTTGCGTGTTCTGGAAACCAGCGAGTACATTAAATTGGGCGATACAAAAACAATGAAAGTAAATGTGCGTATTATCGCTGCAACAAACCGGGATTTGCGAAAAGATGTAGCTGAAGGTAAATTTAGGGAAGATCTATTCTATCGCTTAAATGTTTATTCTATCACACTGCCGGCTTTACGCGATCGTAAAAAAGACATTCCCTTATTGACAAAATACTTTGTAGACCTTTTTTCAGAAAGGATCAATGGAAGGGAAACAACTATGAGCGCCGCCTTTTTAGAAAAACTACAGCAGCATGATTGGAAAGGTAATATAAGGGAATTAAAGAACTGTATAGAACGTGCAATCATAGTAGCAAATGGTGCCGAACTCGAAATAATTCATCTACCGGTTGAAATACGTGAACAGCATTCAAAATCACATTCTCTTTCAGCGTTTGCACTAAGCAGTATTGAAAAACTGCATATCCAGCGAGTGTTGATTCATACCAATAATAATAAAGCCGAAGCCGCCCGCCTGCTCAATATTGGCCTTGCCACACTTTACCGTAAAATTGAAGATTACCAGCTTTTATAATCGATTGTTTTGTCTCCTTCGTGTTACACGAAATTTTTAGGCTACTAAAAGCCAGGGGATGCGATTTTATTTATTCAATGTATGAATTCCCGGCTCGGAAATATTGTGCTTAAAGGGGTTACCAAAAAAATCATGCGAAGGTATGGGGATATTATAAAAAGATGACAGATCTAAACCCTTTCCTTCTAAAGGGGAACTGGCTTGTAATTTAAATCCTTTCAACGTGTTTAGTTTGTAAGGGTCAGTGATATCCGTGGTGAACGGACCCGTTAGCAAAGGTTCAACCTGTTGTCCTGAAAGTTGATCTTTCCATTTTTCCTGGCCGGTGGAATCTGTCCAGAATGCCAGGCTTTTGTATCCCCTGAATTGTATGGAATGTTGTGGGATACGTCAGCATTAGACTTTCTTTCATCGCCCAATTAAATATTATTTCATTCTTAAAATAGACAATTAGTTAGACAACCATAAAAAGTAAAACACCCCCAACTAATTTAATATCAATTTATTGAGGGCATTTTTATGAGGTCCCGAGCGGATTCGAACCGCTGTAGAAGCTTTTGCAGAGCTTTGCCTAGCCGCTCGGCCACAGGACCTTTTTTAAACAGGGTGCGAAAATAAGATTTTTTTGCTAAAAGCGAAAATTGGTTTGAATTCCATACATTTCATAATCAATGGGGAATTACTTAGTTTTGCCAACCTAAAAAAAGGTCCTGTGGCCGAGTGGCTAGGCAAAGCTCTGCAAAAGCTTCTACAGCGGTTCGAATCCGCTCGGGACCTCAAAAAGGGATTATCAGATTGATAGTCCCTTTTTTTATTTTTACAAACTACTG
>JBDSBP010000331.1:0-10622 GCA_039921525.1 Chitinophagaceae bacterium
CACCCCCGTTGGATTCCGTGCTGCGCAACGGAATCCAACATCCCCTTCTTGAATAAGGAGGGGAAAGATAGCACCGTCACTCCGACTGGTTCATTGAACTTAACGACATTAATTTGTAATTGATTAAAGTTTAATCTTCTGAATCCTGACGGCATTCAGTATAGCCAGCAACGCCACACCCACGTCTGCGATAACGGCTTCCCATAGCGTCGCTATTCCACCTGCGCCCAGCACAAGCACCACCACTTTTATTCCCATTGCCAGGCTAATATTCTGCCAGACTATCCGCCTCGTGATCTTTCCTATTTTGATTGCCGCCACTATTTTGGAAGGCTGGTCATTCTGTATAACAACATCTGCTGTTTCTATGGTAGCGTCGCTACCGAGGCCACCCATAGCTATTCCTGCATCTGCCAGGGCAATTACAGGAGCATCATTTACCCCATCACCGATGAAGGCGATCTTTTTGCCTTCGTTTTTAAACTGCTGCACCTTCTCCACTTTTCCTTCAGGCAACAGGTCACCGAATGCCTCATCGATGCCAAGGTTTTTTGCCACCTCGTCAACAACCGATTGTTTATCTCCGGAAAGCATTACCGTTTTTATATGGAATTGATGCATATCTTTGATTGCCTGCTGCGCATCTTCTTTAATCTCATCAGCGATGGTGATATAACCGGCAAAGGTGTTACTTACGGCAGTTACTACTACCGTATGAACAATTTTCTCTACTTCTTCCGGGTATAAAATGTTAAACTTCTTTAATAATTTCAGGTTGCCTGCCAGTATCTCCCGGCCTTCCACCATTCCTTTCAGGCCAAAACCATGTATCTCTTCCACTGCTTCGGCTGAAACTTCTTTGATCGCATCACCCGCATATTCAGTGATTGCTTTTGCAATAGGGTGCGTTGAGCCTTTTTCCAAAGCGGCAGTGAGGCGTACGAGTTCATTTTCGTCTATACCTGCCGGTGATACCTTCTGCACTTTAAAAACACCTTTGGTAAGTGTTCCGGTCTTGTCCATTACAATCGTGTCGATGGTAGTCATTACATCCAGGAAATTGCCACCCTTGAATAATATGCCATTCCTGGAGGCAAGGCTTATACCGCCAAAATAACCGAGGGGTATCGACACCACCAATGCACAGGGGCAGCTTATAACGAGGAAGACAAGGGCACGATAAAACCAGGTATTGAAAACATAATTCTCCACGAAAAAGTAGGGCACCATGCAAACAGCCAGGGCAAGGAAGAACACGATCGGTGTGTACACCTTTGCAAATCTTGAAATGAAAAGTTGCGTCTGCGATTTGCGACCTGTGGCATCCTGCACCATTTCAAGGATCTTGCTCAGTTTACTGTCTTTGAAAAGTGCCGTTACCTTAACTTCTATCACCGTATTGAGATTGATCATGCCTGCCAGGATTTGCTCCCCTTTATATTTTGTGTCGGGCTTACTCTCACCAGTAAGCGCAGCAGTATTGAAGGAAGCGTTTGCGGTAATCAATTCGCCATCAAGGGCAACCTTTTCACCGGGTTTCACCTGGATGCTCTCTCCCAACTGAATCTGCGCCGGCCCAGTGACCTCGATGCGGCCATTTCTTAAAACCGTTGCTTTATCAGGACGGATGTCGAGCAATGCCTTGATATTACGCTTTGCGCTGCTTACTGCAGCATCCTGGAACCACTCGCCGATACAGTAAAACACCATTACCGCTACCCCTTCGCTGTAGGAGCCAATATAAAAAGCGCCCAGGGTGGCTACACTCATCAAAACGAATTCATTGAAAAAATCACCCCGTTTTGCATTGCGTAAAGCAAGGTCAAGCACCCGCCAGCCGGCCAGTATAAAAGCTGCGGTGTGGATGCCCAGATCAACCCATTTATTCGGCACATAGTCAAAACCAAACTTTAACACGATCATCGTGACCAGTATCACGAAGGCTAGTATAAGATCCCAATGACTTTTCCATCCCGCAGATTCGCCGTCAACGCCATGTTCGTGGTCATGATTATGGTCGTGATCATCACCTTCTGCGTGCACATGATCCGTAGCATGATCCCTGGCCTTATTAATGCCATCAGGCTGAATAGTTTCCTTTTTTGGTGGATGAATATGTTCCATATAATTCCTATTGAATAAAAAATGTTATTAATCCGGTGAGTACCAGCGTAAGCCCGGTGATGATGCCTGCATTATGTTCCAGGGAGTGCCAGTTGAGTTTCAGTACACCTTTATATGCATATCGAACGAGCATTACCATGCCGGAGGTGGTTATGACAAAATACATGACTGCAATGAGGCCTACCAGCCATTGCGACTTTGCGCCTGCCAGCAGGAAGTAAGCTTCGATCTCCATGCAGGGAGACAGGAACATGGCAACCACCAGTGCCGTAATAATCCTGGCTTTTGATTTTTTTCTTTCAATGCCCCCATTTATATGAAAGTGTTTGTGCTTGTGGTGGCGGTAAATAAAATAAATTCCAAGCAGCACCAGGATCGAAGGTGCAATGATATGTGTAAAATGATTCACCGTGGCTGCCATTTTCAGGCCCAGCAAGCCGAGAATAAAGCCGATCAGTATTGTGCTTACAGCATGTGCCAGGGCCGAGATGAACGTTACTTTGGTTACCTCTGACAACGACCAGTTCTCCTTCCTGCCTATGGCAATGACCGGCAGCCAGTGATTAGGTATCACAGCATGTAAAAGACTTAAAATGATACTGCCTATAATGATTGAATACATTGCTGCCAGTTGATTAATAAATTATTCTTCTTCTGTTCCTGCTTCTGCTTTCGATAAAATATAAAATGCGCCTTTTGTCACTATTCTTGTTTTGCCAGCGAGATTCTCCGGAAACGATACCTGTACATAACCAAGATCAGCCACACCTGTTATTACTTCTATTTTTTTAAAATGCATTGCTGTATCAATAGATTTTTTTTGATAACCCGATGCTGACGTTCCTGTCATCTCCTCAACAACGAAGATATAGTCTTTACCCTCATGCCGCACTATTGCCTCCACCGGCACCGCGTCTGCCTGTTGGTTTCCGACATTGATCAGGGCTGTTACATACATGCCTGGAATGAGCCTGTATTTAAGAGGATCATTTATAATAGCGTGCACAATAATACCCTTACTCTCATTCTCAAAAGATTTATTGATACCGTAAATCCTTCCTTCTACCTGCTGGTTATTTTGGTTGGTGAGTATACAATTTACCTTCTGCCCGATCTTTACCTTGAACAGGTCCTTTTCATAAACGGTAAGATCACAATGGATTTGCGAATTATCTATTATTTCCATTAATGGCCTGGTTGTTTCTGCGTACGTACCGGTGTTTATAAGTATATGACCAACAGTACCGCTAATGGGCGCCCTGATAGAAACTGATGAGACGATGTTTCCATTGGCGACTGAAATAGCGGTTATACCCAACTGTTGTAACTGCTTTTCCAGCCCTGCAATCTTTGCCTTTTCTGAATAATAATTAGCTTCCACCTGTTGCAGGTTCTTGCCTGTTCCGGCATTTGCTTCACCCAGGTCTTTTTGTCGTTGAAATTCTGACCGGGTGTAGGTGAAGCTGGCTTTTGAACTAAGGTATTCCTGCTGTACTTTTATAAGCTCAGGATTCTCAAGGGTAGCCACTACCTGGCCTTTTGTGACGGCTTGTCCTTCCAGCACCTTAATACTCGTGATGATGCCACCCATCAATACATTCACCTCCGCCCTGTTCTGTGGCGGTACTGCAAGTTCGCCACTTGCCTTAATGACAGCGACCAGATTTTTTTGCTCGATGGTACCGATCTCTATTCCGACAGCCTTGATTTGGCGGGCGGTTAATTCAATACTATTTTTCTTTTCAGCCTGTATTATTTCCGCAGGCAGGGGAGGGGACTGGTCTTTCAAGTCTCCGTCTTTACAAGCAGATAGGCCCAGGAGCAGGGTCATCGATAATAGCATGTTGGTGGCCGTTATATATTTTTTAAATATCATGATTTACTTTTTAAGGCTGGTATTCTTCACCCTGCAGGTATTGGAGGGTAATGACTGCTTCGTTCAAAGAATAAACGGTTGTTAAATAATTAAGTTTTGATTGAATTGCGGCAGATATATTCTGGATAAATTCAACATATCCTATCTCCCCTTTATCAAAAGCAAACCGGGCAATGCGGATCTGTTCATCTGAAAGCTGCAAGCCGGCTGACAAATAATAATCGAGCGATTGTTTATATTTCAGGTAACGCTGAAATCCCTGCTGCCACTCGGTCTGCAGGTTACGCTCTGTTTCGTCCCGTTTGGATTGAGCGATCGATTCATTGATCTTTTCCGCCCTGATCCTGGCATTATATGAACTGGTAAACAAGGGAACTGTTACCCCAAATTGCAAACCTGCTATGCGGGTACCATCATAATAGTCACGGTTTATTTTGGCGGGGTTAAAATCCCTGATTACCACCTGGTGGTTATAGCCCAGGGTAAACTCAGGCAACAATTTTGATTTTTCTACGTTGGCCCTTGCGGCGGAAAGGTCCTTACTCTGGTCATAATACCGAATCAACGGACTGTTGTTAAACGAACTGTCTGCGTGTTTTTGCAGAACTATTGGTTTGAGACTGTCTCCCGCTATCAACACCGGTTTGTTGTAGTTCATTAACTGCTGCAGCCGATACTGGTTTATTTCTATATCGGCCTGGTTTTCTTTTTTTGACAATTGCAGTTCCTGGAATTTGCTTTGCGCTGTTAGCCTTTCCAGGTTGGATGTTTCACCAGTCTTAAACCTGGCCTCCACCTTATGCATGAAATCGCTGTATATGCTATCCAGGTAATCCAGGGTCTTTTTTTTCTCGTTCGAATACAGGAGACCGTAATAACCCTGCTTAACATGAAGGCTTATCTCAGCCTGCGTTATTGTTTTGCTTCTCTCCGTTAACAGGGTTTGCTTTTCCAACGCTTTTTTCTGATTGATATAAACACGGGGCAGGGAAAAGTTCTGCGAGATGCCGGCCGAATTATCCATATTACCGCCACTTGTAGGATCTTGTGAAAGTGTAAGGCTTGTTTTAGGAAGGTCAAGCGATGTTCGCTGAAGCACGCGGTTGCGTTGAACTTCCAGCGATGCGGTTTTTATCTGCAGGTTATTGGCAAGGGCTATTCGTATGCATTCATCGAGGCTTAGCGGCTTTTGTTGTGCAATTGCATTTACAGTGCCTGACAGGCATATGCTTATTGTTGCCAGGAACATAACCGCTCTGATCATTAGAATCCGGTGCAAATTATTATATACTGTTTTGTTCATTGTTTTTAATTTTTTCCTTGCCAGAGTATAAGATGTATAAACACGGAAGTACAAAAAGGGTGAGCATAGTTGCCGAAATCAGTCCGCCTATTACAACGGTTGCCAGCGGCTTTTGCACTTCCGCACCGGCACTTGCCGATAAAGCCATTGGCAGGAAACCCAGCGATGCAACGGCGGCCGTCATTATAACCGGCCTCAGCCTCACCCTGGTGCCTTCCATTACTCTTTCATAAATGTTGGTCATGCCCATATTCTTCAGTTCATTGAAATAACCGATCAGTACGATACCATTAAGAACGGCAACGCCAAACAAGGCAATGAATCCTACACCGGCAGAGATGCTGAAAGGCATATCCCTGAGCAGTAAGGCGAACACACCGCCTATCGCTGATAAGGGAACAGCAGTAAATATCAGTACCATGTAACCTACCGATCGAAAGGCCAGGTATAAGAGAAATAAGATGAGTATTAAGGCAACCGGTACGGCTATCGATAAACGTTGTTTGGCCTCCTGCAGATTTTGAAATTGTCCGCCATAGGTGGTGTAATAACCAACAGGAAGTTTTAATTTGCTATTGAGTAGTTGCTGTATCTCTGTCACCGTGCTTTCAACATCACGGCCGCGAACATTGAATCCAACAAAGATCCGGCGCCCGCCATTCTCACGGCTTATCTGCGCGGGAGCGTCTCTGAAGGCGATATCCGCCACCTGGTTGAGCGGCACCCTGTGGCCGGAAGCGAGCGGTATAAACAGGTTTTCGATATTAATAATGTTTTCCCTTAGCTCGCGCTGCAGGCGGATAACCAAATCAAAACGTTTTTCACCCTCGAATACCACTCCCGCTACATTACCTGCAAAGGCTGTTTTGAGGATCATATTCACGTCGCTAATGGACAGGCCATACTGCGCCATTTTATTTCGGTTATATTCAACCGTTATCTGCGGTAAACCAGTAACTTTTTCAACAAAAAGTTCACTAACGCCATCGACATCGACAATTAACCTGGCCAGCCTGTTGGCCTGTTGGGTAAGTGTATCCAGGTTATCACCATAAATCTTAATGGCTACGTCTTGCCTGATGCCTGTCATCAGCTCATTGAAACGCATCTGCATAGGCTGCGTAATTTCAACGTTGATACCTGGGATCAGGGATAAAGCTTCTTCCATTTTTTCCATTATCTCTTCCCTGGTTTTAGCGGAGGTCCATTTTCCTTTTTCCTTCATAGAAAGCATCATGTCGCCTCTTTCCAGCGGCATGGGGTCAGTAGGTATTTCGGCACTTCCTATTCTTGTAACAACCTGCCTGATTTCAGGGAACTGATCTTTTAATATTTTCTCCGCCTTGCCGAAAACTTCAACTACCTGTGTTAGTGAGGTTCCCTGCATCATGGCTACTTCAACAGTAAGATCTCCCTCTTCCAGCGTTGGAAGAAATTCGCCGCCCATCCTGTTGAACAAAAGCAAACTCACGAGGAAGAGCATTAATGCAAACGCCACCGTAGTCTTTTTCCAATTTAATACAAACACAAGCATTAATCGGTATATGCGTTGGAGAAAACCCATGATACGGTCGGAGACATTTATTTTATGCGTTGTTTTTTTGCTAAGGAACAACGCGCTGGCTACGGGCACATAAGTCAGGGACAGCAGGAGAGCACCCAAAATAGCGAATGCCACTGTTTTGGCCATTGGGCCAAACATCTTGCCTTCAATACCCACCAGCGTTAGCAAGGGCAGGTAAACAATGAATATAATAAGCTGGCCAAAGGATGCCGAATTCATCATCTTTCCAGCACTGGTACTTACTTCCTCGTCCATATCGGCTTGTGATAATCGCATCATGCCTTTTCTTGCTTCGTACGTGGCAAGTCGATGAATAATGCTTTCCACGATAATCACGGCGCCATCTACTATCAATCCGAAATCAATGGCACCCAGGCTCATGAGATTGCCTGAAACACCAAAACTATTCATCATACCGAAAGCAAATAACATGGAAAGCGGTATTACGGAAGCAACCAGCAAACCCGCTCTCAGGTTGCCCAACAAAAGCACCAGTACAAAGATGACTATGAGCGCACCTTCTACCAGGTTTCTTTTCACGGTACCGATAGCCCTGCCAACCAGTTCCGTTCTGTCAATAAATGGTTCTATTATTACACCCTCAGGAAGGCTTTTTTGTATCTGTGCCATTCGCTGCTTCACATTGGCGATTACTTTGTTAAAGTTTTCTCCTTTGAGCATCAGCACTACACCAGCAACTGCTTCGCCCTCCCCGTTCCTGGTTACAGCGCCGTAGCGATTGGCACTGCCAAACTGAACCGTAGCTATATCCCTTATCAGCACCGGGATGCCCTGAACATTTCTAACAACAATCTTTTCGATATCCGCCAGCGTTTTTACCTGGCCGATACCACGAATAAAATAGGCGTTGTTGCGCTGTTCAATATAGGAGCCACCCGTGTTTTCATTATTATTTTCGAGCGCTTTGAAAATCTCGGGGATGGTGATATTCTGGGCATTAAGCCGCTCATTATCCAGGGCTACTTCATATTGCTTTACATATCCACCCCAACCACTCACCTCGGCCACGCCTTCTGTTCCTGAAAGCTGGGTACGCACGATCCAGTCTTGAATAGTTCGCAGGTCAGTTGGCGTGTATTTTTTTGCGTAACCGGGTTTGGTATGGATCACATATTGATATATCTCGCCCAGGCCTGTAGATATTGGTGCCAGCGAAGGTTGGCCCAGGCCCTTTGGAATTCTTTCTTCGGCTTCTTTAAGTTGTGCGGTTACCTGCTGTCTCGCCCAGTACACGTCCGTATTGTCTTTAAAAACAAGCGTTATCACGGAAATGCCTGAACGAGAAATGGAACGTTTTTCAATCACGTTCGGAATATTGGCTGTGGAAAGTTCAATAGGAGCTGTAACGTATTGTTCTACTTCCTGGGCGCCAAGAGTAGGAGCCTGGGTGATTATCTGAACCTGGTTATTGGTGATATCGGGTACGGCATCGATAGGTAACCTGTATAAAGAATAACTACCCCAGGCTATAAGTGCAAGCGTTAAGATGCCTACAATAAGTTTATTTCTTATGGAGAACTGAATGATCTTATCGAACATGAGATGGTTTAAAAACGATTAATAGATATTGTGCCAATGGACAATAGTGTTAAGTCAACTATAAAGTGACGGTTTTGCTATCAGACTTCAGCTATCAGCGATCAGCAGATCAAAGCATCACAAGCTTCCTCCAGATAGTTGACAGCTGATAGCCATTAAATGCGTTACCTTAACACTAATTACACATCAATCCACGGGGATGCATATGCGATATGACTGGCAATGGGATTTGAGTGATTTATATATATTATCAACTGAAGAGCCTGGGTGGTTGCCAGATGGCTTTGTAAACTTCCAGGATGGAAGGCGTTATAAAACTGAATCGGGATTTATCTTTAATGTAAACGATTTCAGGAAGGTCGGTTACCTGGTGGTTTATGGAAAATCCTGCACAACAGCTACACTGGCAGAACGGGGAACACGAATCATTAAACGGGTTTTCGTTTTCATTTCCCTGGCGAGAAATTTCCGACTTCGACTGAATGCACATGGGCCCCTCGTCAGCGCAGGGTGCCATGCTGAGAAATAAAATGAGAAAAGCCATAAAAAAAACAAAAAGTCGCATGTGAGGCAAAGGTATAAAAGATTGAAATACCATCGGTTACTAAAATTTAAACGTTGTTTCAAATTTAGCATCTCTGGTTCCTATCATTTCAGCCAAAGCGCTAAAAATATTATTTCATAACCGAACTGATTTTTCCATGGTATCTTAACTTCCCAAACTAACGGAACGAAAGATAACAGCACATAAAAAAGTAACATCATGTCTTACAAGCCGAAAAAATATGTAGAGCTTAAACACCCTGAATGGAGTAAAAATGCCACCATTTATGAAGTGAATACCAGGCAGTATACCATAGAAGGAACTTTCACCGCGTTTGAAGCACATTTGCCGCGTTTAAAAGATATGGGAATTGATATAATTTGGCTAATGCCTGTTAATACCATTGGTAAAAAAAAGAGGAAAGGCATATTAGGAAGTAGCTATTCAGTGAGCGATTATTATTCCGTAAATCCTGAATTTGGAACGAAGGATGATCTTATATTATTGGTGAAAAAAATTCACAGTATGGGCATGTATGTAATTATTGACGGGTTGCAAATCATTCGGCTTGGGATAACAAGCTTACCGAAGATCACCCCGATTGGTACATTAAAACTCCGGAAGGTAATTTTAAGCCCACACCCTGATGCGATTGGGATGACGTTATTGATTTTGATTATAACCACCCTGCCATGCGCAGGTACATGACTGATGCATTAAAATATTGGGTAAGGGCAATAGATATAGATGGCTATCGATGTGATGTGGCCGGGTTTGTTCCTATCGACTTTTGGGAGAATGCCAGGCAGGAACTGGATCTTTTAAAACCTGTATTTATGCTGGCCGAATGGGAATCAAGAGACCTCCATAGGAAAGCGTTTGACATGACTTACTCCTGGAGCCTTTGGGATGAAATGAAAGATGTTACTACAGGTAAAAAAGATATAAACGGGTTGTTGAAATATCTGGCGCATGATGTAAAAACATTTCCCAACGATGCCTATCGAATGACTTTCACCGATAACCACGATAAAAATGCCTGGGAAGGAAACCAGTTTTCCTATTTTGGCGAGGGCTTAAAAGCATGTATGATAATGGCCGGAACAGTGAATGGAATGCCGTTGGTATATAACGGGCAGGAAGCCGGTTTAAATCATTCGCTGAAATTTTTCGACAAAGATCTTATTGAATGGAAACAGCATGATTTTTTTAAAATTTACAAAACGCTTTTTGAAATGAAACATAAAAACCAGGCATTATGGAACGGTGCCTGGGGTGGTGAAATGGTTCAAATTTTTAATGACAAACCCACACAGGTTATTTCCTTTTCGAGAGAAAAAAATAACAACAAAGTAATTTCCATTATTAATTTCAGTGATAAAAATGTAACCGTAACATTACATTCAAAACACCAGGGCGGGGTTTATAAAAATTTATTTACGGAGACGGTTTATACGTTAAAGGACGATGAGGAGGTTACACTCGCTCCATGGTGTTATTTGGTATTGGTTAAATAAAAATCAATCAACCTTATTTGTACTTGAGTTTACTTTCTGAATACTAAACTTTCCTTTTTCCAAACCTTTTGCACAATGGCTGCCAGCTTCCGTTTTTCAGAATTTCCCAACTTTCTTCATAAGCGTCTTGTGTA
>JBDSBP010000332.1:0-2280 GCA_039921525.1 Chitinophagaceae bacterium
CAGACCTGGGAGGTCTTCGAGACCTCACAGGTCGAACCCTCATTATTGGCTTTCGGTAAACTCTCATCAAATCATAACCGCCACCGCCCCTCCTCAATCCTCCTCCCTCTCCAACATCAAAATAGAACTCTGCGGTACTATTAAATATTTTTCTCCCGAATGCATCACCTCTGTGGCTCCACTAGATAAAAAGATAGCCAGATCACCTACACGGGCCTGGAGCGGAATATATTTTACTTTATCTTCTTCATTTTTCCAGGGCTCATCTTCACCGGGCATGGGGATGGCATAGCCAGGTCCTGCCTTCATCACATAACCCTGGTGCACCTTTTCTTTTTCCTGAACGCCAGGCGGAAGATACAGTCCACTTCCTGTACGCTCATTCGGCTTTACCGGCCGGATCAATACACGATCACCAATTATTATCAGATTCTTCAATTTATTCTCAATTGTTACTTTCAATGCCATTTTTTGATCTGTTATATATCAAAATTAAGAAATGCATGACTGACAGTTGTAAAAAATAGTCAGGGCTGACCAACCACCAAATAACACTTACAACACTGACGTACAAAGATTGCCATAATATTAACAGCAACTCCACTTTAACAAAATCTTATTACTTATTGATATCCCGGCTGAATGATTTAACTTTATTTTGAAATAAATAATAAAATATGGAAGGAACAAAAGGCAAAATTTTACTATGTGAGGATGATGCCAATTTAGGTTCAGTATTAAAAAATTATCTCGAATTGAATGATTACGATGTGGTGCTTGAGAGAGATGGCCGATTGGGGCTGGCGGCATTTCAGCGGGAAAAGTTCGATTTATGCTTGTTAGATGTAATGATGCCAAATATGGACGGCTTTACGGTTGCCGAAGAAATCCGTGATGTTGACCCGGATATACCCTTATTCTTTTTGAGTGCAAAAACCATGAAAGAAGATATCATCCAGGGGTATAAACTTGGGGCGGATGATTATATTACAAAGCCCTTTGACAGCGAAGTTTTGTTGCTCAAAATAAAAGCGATATTAAAACGGAATGAGGAACAAAATCGCGAAAGCACCAATACCGAGTACGACCTGAGTACGTATCATTTCAATCCAAAATTGAGAGAGTTGAGCCATGGCGGACAAACACAAACACTTTCGCCAAAAGAGAATGAATTATTAAAAATGCTGGCTGAACATAAGAATGATCTGTTACCACGCGAACAGGCGTTGAAAAAAATCTGGGGCAGTGATACCTATTTTAATGGACGTAGTATGGATGTTTACATCGCTAAATTACGTAAATATCTGAAGGATGATCCCCATATTGAAATCGTGAATATTCATGGGAATGGTTTCAGGTTGGTGGTTCCGGCAGCAGTTTAATTTAAAAATAAAATTCTTGAAAAGTCCTTACACGTAAAATCGTAAGGACTTTTTTTATTAGAATAATAATGTTTCTCCGTCTTTAGTAAAAGGTTTCTTACCCAGATGCTCATACGCTTTTGCAGTTACCTCTCTTCCCCTGGGAGTGCGCATCATAAAACCTTCCTGTATTAAAAACGGCTCATATACTTCTTCCAGCGTGCCGGTTTCTTCACCTACAGCCGTAGCAATAGTTGTGATACCGACCGGACCGCCTTTAAACTTTTCAATAATCGTTAAAAGAATCCGGTTATCCATTTCATCCAAACCATGCGCATCTACATTCAGGGCTTTTAAAGCGTACTGGGTGATGCCTAAATCAACAACACCATTCCCCAATACCTGCGCAAAATCCCTAACCCTACGGAGCAACCCATTGGCAATACGGGGAGTACCCCGGCTTCGCCTTGAAATTTCATGTGATGCATCAGAGGTGATCTTTGTATTAAGAATAGCTGCCGCCCTGACGATTATTTTTTCCAGGGTTACTGCATCATAATACTCCAACCTTGATTTAATGCCAAAACGTGAAAGCAATGGCGCCGTTAATAAACCGCTTCGAGTAGTTGCGCCTACGAGGGTAAACGGATTAATATTTATCTGGATGCTTCTGGCATTAGGACCAGTATCGATCATTATATCGATTCGGTAATCTTCCATGGCAGCATACAGATATTCTTCCACCACGTTACTTAGCCGGTGAATTTCATCAATAAACAACACGTCATGAGGTTCCAGGTTGGTGAGAAGGCCGGCAAGATCTCCGGGTTTTTCAATTACAGGACCCGAAGTTTCACGGATATTCACGCCTAATTCATTAGCAACAATACGGGAAAGAGTCGTTTTCCCAAGTCCCGGC
>JBDSBP010000333.1:0-7606 GCA_039921525.1 Chitinophagaceae bacterium
AACACGAACATGAAAAAAATAACAATCTTGGCACCCAATATACCACACAGTAAAGTCTACGCTGACTTGTATAGGAATTCCAGGATTTATTCAAAACGATGTCTAGCTATTTCAGGACAAGTCACAGATCTTCATAAACAGACAGGTACTGTAACAAAACCGTACAGTTGGCAAATATTGAAATCTTCCAACGATTTAATTGATAGTCTTTTAAATATTGGCACTCTCCTCGCTGCTATTTAGAATATCGTCTCCCACCAAAAAATTAACTTTATGCTCACTCTCTATTTTAAAACCGCATTCCGCAATCTACGGAGAAACAGAACTTACAATTTTTTGAATATATTCGGATTAGCCATCGGCATCTCTTGCGCGGCCCTTATATTTTTATGGGTAGAAGACGAAGTAACGTTTAACCATAATTTTCAGAGAAGAGATTACCTGTACCGAATTATGGCAAATCGAGTCGACGGTGGAAAATTCACTACTATAGCATCAACACCAGGACCAATGGCTTCGGCATTAAAAACTGAGGTTCCGGGGATAAAAAATGCCGGAAGGTTGAGTTGGGTAATGAATCAATTGTTTAGGTTAGATGATAAACGCATCAATGAGGCAGGAATATACGCCGATCCCATTATTCTGTCAATGCTTGATCTGCCATTTATCTACGGTGATACTGCTGGAGCGCTTCAACGACCCGAGTCGGTGGTGATTAGTGAATCAATGTCAACAAGATTTTTTGGCGAGGAAAATCCAATTGGTAAAACATTAAATGCGGATAGTAAACAGCCTAATAGTGTGGACGGCGTATTTTTAATAACTGGGGTTTTTAAAGATCTACCTAAAAATTGCAGCTATGAGTTTCAATGGATCTCACCTTATGAAATACATGAAAATAAAATTCCTAGTTTCAAATTATGGACACCTAATATTTCTGAAACCTTGGTGGAATTGGGCCCGTCGGTAAATCCTGTTTCAGTAAATGAAAGACTGAAGGATTATCTTGGAACGAAAGTAAAGGGATCAACAATCAAATGCTTTCTTTTTCCAATGAACAAATGGCATTTGTTTAATCAGTTTACTGACGGGAAGCAAGATGGTGGAAATATAAAGTATGTAAAATTGTTTTCTCTACTTGCAGTAATGATCTTATTAATCGCTTGTATCAATTTCATGAATCTGGCTACCGCCAGATCTGAACAAAGAGCTAAAGAAGTTGGTGTTCGTAAAGTTCTCGGTGCAGGTAAGAGTAAACTTATCAAACAGTTTATTGGTGAATCTATGCTAATGTCCTTCCTTTCCGTCTTCATGGCAATCGGATTACTTTATTTAATACTTCCCTCATATAATTTGTTGATACAAAAAGAGTTGTCGCCTTATATATTTAGACCATTATATCTAGGCGGATTGATGGGGATTGGATTTATGTGTGGATTAATAGCTGGGAGCTATCCGGCTTTTTATTTATCAGCCTTCAATCCAGTTATGGTGTTAAAGGGATTAAAAATAAGAACTGATTCAGCTCCCATCCTTATGCGAAAGGGGTTGGTAATTGCTCAATTCACCGTTTCCATTATTCTTATTATTTGCACGGCAGTCATTTATCAACAGGTGCGATACATAAAACATCGAGATCTAGGTTTTAAAAAGGATAACATGATTTATATGCCGCTACAAGGTAATCTAAAGGATCATTTTCCTGTCATGAGGGATGAATTAATAAAATCCGGGGTCATCGAAAATGCTGCTCTTACCCAATCAGAACCTTTGCACATCTACAGAGCTAATGATAATTATGATTGGCAGGGCAAAGCGCCCGGAAACAAAGTACTAATTCGCTCAAACTCTGTTAGCCCCGAATATATCTCTACTATGAAGATGAAATTAATAAGCGGCAGGGATTTTTATAGCACTGCTGAAATAGACACAAACAATCTCATTATTAATGAAAGCATGGCAAAATTGATGGGAAAAACAGGAAAGCCTGGTAGTGTTCTTATCAGGGATTCAGCCAAGTGGACCATAGTAGGAATAATACAAGATTTTGTATTTAACGATATGTATAGTTCGGGCATGCCAATGCTTCTTCGCTGCAATCCCCGGCTTACAGAGGTAATGGTCATTACCTTTAAGTCTGGAGCCGATCTTGCCACAGCCCTGAAAAAAGCTGAAAATATTTTCAAATCTTATAATCCAAATGTTCCTTTTGAGTACTTCTTTGTTGATGAGCAATTCAATAAGATTTTCACCACCGAAACTCTCATCGAAAAGCTTGCTGGTATTTTTGCTCTACTCGCCGTATTTATATCCTGTCTGGGACTACTGGCATTGGCGGCATATACGGCGGAACGAAGGACTAAGGAGATTGGGATCCGAAAAGTATTAGGGGCATCTGCACTCGAAATGGTAGGATTGTTATCGAAGGATTTCCTGAAACTTGTGATCCTCTCATGTGTGATTGCCTGCCCCATAGCATGGTGGGCCATGAGTACCTGGCTTCAGAATTACCAGTATCGCACACCTATACATTGGTGGGTATTTGGAGTTGCAGCAATTACTGCTTTATTGATAGCATTGATAACAGTTAGCTATCAGGCCATTAAAGCCGCTCTTTCTAATCCCATACAAAGTTTGAGAACTCAATGAAGAATTTCTGAAAGCAAGGAGATGGAAACATGAAAAGATTAATCTTGGAAAAAAGTCCATCCTCAAGGAATCTCTGAGGAATATTAAGATTAACTGTTAACATTCTCCCCATGTCTTCTGACAAATTGCAGAAAGATATTACCCTAATTATACCGAAAAGTAAAATCAATAAAAACCAACTTTTAATCAGGACGTAAATGTTTGACAGCTCATTTGAAGAAATCATCAAAAAATATTGAAGAAAATGGAAAACGACATTCCAAAATTATCGCTACGACTCAATGCCGGGTGTTTAAATAATGAGTTGATGGGAGAGATTAAAATCTATTTGAAAGACTCGGTTTTAAATATCGCACGAGGAAATATGCAGTCAGCCAAAACATTTTTTACACGCACTGAGTCTATAATGGTAGAGTTAATTCGTTGATTCCAGGTAAAGGAAAGGCAGTAGAGCTTATAAAGAATGACAGAGGTAGTATAGGTACATTGAAATATGACGGTTTTGAGTTTTTGAGAAACCTGAATAATTACTAGGGTAGTTTTGCAAAATCACGGAACAGTGAAGTGAAGATCCTTTCAAAATAATAAGTAATTCCTTTCAAATAATTATTTTGGCGAGTACGATTCGGTCTAAACTAAAGTTATTTGTAAAATCATTTTCGCAATCTCTTATTGGGTTGCAATTGGCCTTTTGATCTTCTGGATCCGATCCGACTGAAGTTTATTTTGAAATACCGAAGGGGTTAATTTGATATTTAAGCACAATTCCTTGCCAATAAAATTTACCCGTAACGGAACATCACCCGTATCAAAAACGTACACTCAAAAGCACAATTATTAGGATAATACCTTCTTGATCACCACATTTATTATAATTACTAACATAGACATACAACGATTAAACTTATTTTAGAACCTGGAGTTAAGGTAATGGTAATTTTATTAATATCCAATAATTCTGATACTCATTCTCTGGCTGTTTTTCCTATTTGGTTTCTACTCCATAATACATCTTCATTTTTTAGAAGGAATGGCAACTGGTCTCAGGGAATTGAGAACTTAATAATTTGCTTTGGACGTTTAGCAAGGAATTGATTAGCTAATAACTTAGTTTGAAGAAACATTATGGTGCTCGCACCTGGCTTAAAGTAGATAGTGAAACAGGAATAATAGGCGTAACAGAATCTGTTCAAAGTAAGTTAGGATAGATTGTTTATGTTAACCTGCCAAATGTTGGTAATCAGTTTAAAAAGGATGAAGTATTTGGTTCTTGAGAAGCAGTAAAAACAACATCAGATTTATTTATGCCAGTCATTGGCGAAGTGGCTGAAATTAATACTGCTCTAAAAGACAATGCACCTTTAGTTAATTCAGCTTCTTTTGCAGATGGGTGAATGATAAAAATTAAACTAGCAGATAAAGAAGAAATCAATTCACTATTAGCATCAGATGCTTACCAAACTTTAATAAGTTAAGATTTTACTCCAAATCAATAAATACCTTTACAAAATAATATCATACAAACAATAAAGCAAGTCCACTTACAATTTGAATACTTCTTCTAAGCCAGGTAAGTTGAGTAAACTTTGTAACAGCACCGGCAAAAGCACTTTTAATTGATGAGTGCCAAAGATCAACCCGCAGGTGAGGTGTCATACAAATCTTTTTTTAAATTATTTTTATTAAGCTTTTCCAGCCTCTTATCAGGCTTTTATCTTATTCATATTAGTGGTAAGCTGATCAAATTCAGCCACCGGAAAATATTTTTTCAAGTACTCTATTTTTTCGGCATCCTGATAATTACCGGGACAAGCATTCATAACTTGCACAAATTTTAAAGCAAGACTTTTTGTAGATACTTCATCCATCAATAAATAATGGGCTTTTTGCCATCCCTGGTAAGAAGCTTTAACCTGGATTAGTATTTTATCAGGTTCTGTTTCTTCGTACAGCATCTTCACAATTGCTTCAATTTGCCGCTTTATTGTAGAAAGCTTTTTCTTCAAATCACCTGTTAGTTCACCTGGTAACATATTCTTAGATTTATGGAATATGCGAAAGTAGCTTGACAGGGGGGCATCACCGTTTGTTTATTTTTCTTAAAATGAACGTACAAATAATGTTAAATCTATTTAAGCAGTTGCTTAGATTCTTATTTCTATTATCTTTGTCATATGGATAATAGCACCTGTACAAGACTATTAGCAGACCACACACAAATAAATAATGCAAAAGCAAATTGAAGACTGCTCAAAATTCATTCTATCAATTATCTCACAAATCGGCTTTAACAGGAAATGAAGTGAGACTGAAGATTGTTTATTTATTGGAAAAAGAAAAAGAATTGTGTCCTTGTGATCTTGCCGATATTTTAGGTATGAGTATTCCGGCAGTGTCGCAGCATCTAAGGAATTTGAAAGATGGAAATATTGTAGAGACAAAAAAAGAAGGGCAAACAATTTATCATTTTTTAACACAGGAAAATTTAAAGATTTTAAAGTCTTTCTTCAAACACATTAATGTACAAACTCAAAAACTGGAGACAGGATGATAGGTATAAAATCTCCTGGTACATTTACAAGTGCCGGAGTTTTTTCAGCTTTTGCCGCTTCCCTTTGTTGTATAACCCCTGTTATAGCTTTGCTTGCCGGTAGTAGCAGCATAGCCGCAAATTTTTCGTGGATAGAACCCGCCAGACCGTACTTTATAGGATTATCTATTGCTGTATTGGCTTTTGCATGGTATCAAAAATTAAAACCAGTTAAATCAAACTATATAGACTGCAATTACGAAACAACAAAGAAGGCTTCATTCCTTCAGTCAAAAACATTTCTAAGCATTGTGACAGTATTTGCTGTTCTGATGACCTTACCACTGTATGCAAGAATGTTTTATCCAAAACCAAAAGTTAAGGCTGCAATGATTGCAATAGTTGATAATAAGCAACAGGTAAAGTTTTCCATCCAGGGCATGACATGTGAAGGTTGCGAAGAGAACGTAAACAATGAACTTTCAAAATTGGCTGGTGTATTGACTTATAAAACTTCTAATGCAGACAAAAAAAGCTTAGTCACTTTTGATAAATTAAAAGTTGATGTAAATACAATTGAAGCAGTAATTAATAAAACTGGCTATACAGTGAAAGATTATAAAACTATTATTGAGATAAAATAAGTATGGAAAAAACATCAACGTTACTATCAACAATCGCTTGTCCCAATTGTGGTTTTGAGAAAGAGGAAACAATGCCTACAGATGCTTGCCAATACTTTTATAAGTGTACAAATTGCGAAACACTATTAAAGCCAAAGCGAGGTGATTGTTGTGTATTTTGCAGCTACGGCACTGTAGCCTGCCCGCCAATACAAATGAATAAAATATGTTGTGCATAGCTTTCTAAGATTTCAAGAACCTCAAAATTCTGTAATACTTAACTATAATTATAAAACTAAACTTATAGAAACTGCATTACTTTTGCTATAGAACATGAAGAAAGTTGCCCTCATATTACTCATTTGCAGTTACACCGTGGCTACAATGGGCTTCAGCTTACAAGAGTTCTATTGTTGTGGCAAGCTAAAATCAGTTACAGTAGAAATTACTCCCAATAAAAAGCAAACATGCAATAAAGGCGATGGAAGTGGGTGCTGTGATAACAAATACCAATTTTATAAGGTTAAAGACAACCATCTTTCAGGAAAGGCTTTAGACCTTCCTCTGAAAGATTTTACTGATTTAGACTTATTTACTTCGGAAATTCAATCTATTTCATTTTTTACACAGGAAATCGATGTAATTAAGGGAAACCATGCACCGCCTATATATACGAGCGTTCCTATTTATATTTTCAACTGCGTTTTCAGAATTTGATTTTATTCCCCCGGATTAACACCGGCCCATTCGTTTGCTGCCTGTTATACTTATTTTATTAAGTATCATTCAGCCAGTATCACTACCTGGCATTCATCTATTCTTCTATTAAATAAAATTATGAAAAATGAAAACGATAATAATGTTATGCATTGCAACGTTTGCGACGTTTGCAACCTTCGCACAAAAAAGTAAAGCAAATCCTCCAGCCTCTAAAACAAGAACTGCAACTATTGCAAATTATTCCTGTACGATGCACCCTGCCGTTTTAAGCGATAAGGAGGGTAAATGCCCAAAATGCAACATGGATTTAACCCTGTCTAAAAAGGAGCAAATGAAGAAGGAGGTAATGAAACTATATACTTGCCCTATGCATTCTGAAGTGGTAAGCCGTCGTCCCGGGACTTGTGCCAAATGCAGCTCTAAATTAGTTGTAGATAGAAGAGGCTCTAAGCAGGCATCCACAGTTTACACTTGTTCCATGCACGCCGATGAAGTTAGCGATAAGCCAGGCAAGTGCCCTGAATGTGGCATGGCTATGGAGGCTAAAAGTAAAAAGCAATAGTTTTGAAAAAGTAAATACACATTTTTATAAATTTTAAATTAGAAAAAGATATTATTACTAGCCATAGCAATATTCTGCTTAGCTATTTACAGCTTGTTCAGACAATAACAAAAAGACAAATGCAGAGCAGTATGCAAAAGATGAAATGTATACCTGCACAATGCACAACGAAGAATCGTATATACCGGAGCATGTTGGTTCTTCGTCACTTTTGGTGAAAGTATCCTCAACGCTTTGCCAAGCGTATCCAATATGATTTTCAGTTGAACTCAGTATAAATAACTAGTAGAAAGCTCAAGGGACAGGTTGATAGGAGAGCTGAATTTAAATTGCTATGGAGAATGGTGATATTCAAATCCGGGTGATTCACCAAAAATGACGAAGAACCTCAGCAGAGCCCGCTTCCGCTTCTTCCTGGTGGCTCAAAAGTAATACAATAGGCAATCAATACACGCTAATAACAAACAAATTTTCAAAATAAATATGCTACAAAAAATATCAAAAAAGTAAAAGAAAAAAAGA
>JBDSBP010000334.1:0-4713 GCA_039921525.1 Chitinophagaceae bacterium
TCAAAAGATTTACCTTCAAAAATGGATCAGTCTTTTTAAGCAATCAGAAGAAGCCTGGTCGGAAGCAAGGAGAACAGACGTACCGCTTATGACCAATATTGCAAAAGATTATTCCACTAATCATAACAGACCTCCATTCAGGCTGGCTTATGCCGATGAAGAAAAAACCCTGAATACAAATTTTCCCACCAGTGTAGTGGAAAAAGATATTTTCTGGGGCACGCAGGTATGGTGGGATACAAGGAAGGGAGTTCATTAAGTTCAAGTTTTAAGAATTCAGCTTCCTGAGGGTGCGCTTCTGTGGAATTTTAGCCAGCATTCATGCTGCCGGGTGTGTTTTTAATAGTACTTGGTTGATTCAATTAATTTCCTGAATGAGAAAAGCTTTAAATGCTGCTATTTTATCGTTGTTATTTTCGCAGAATCCGGCTGATAGTCAGACCAATATCTCTACGTTAATCGATAGCAAGAATTTTGACCCCACCACGTTGTTATGGTATCGATCCCCGGCATCGGCCTGGGAAGAAGCCCTCCCCGTAGGAAACGGAAGGCTCGGCGCCATGGTGTTTGGAAAAAATGCGGAAGAACGAATTCAGCTTAATGAGGACACATACTGGTCTGGCGGCCCTTATTCAACAGTTGTTAAAGGCGGATATAAAGAACTGCCCGAAATTCAAAAGAAAATTTTTGAGGGGCATCCAATCGAGGCCCATAAACTATTCGGAAGATACCTGATGGGCTACCCGGTAGAACAACAAAAATACCAGGCACTGGCGAATATTATTTTAAAGTTCAACAACGAAAAGGAAATAACGGGATATAAACGATGGCTTGACCTGACAACAGGTATTACAACTGTTGAATACAAAGCGCATGGAGTTACCTATTCAAGAGAAGTGTTTTCTTCGGTACCCGATCAAACCATTGCCATCCGGATGACCGCAGATAAACCTAATAGCATTTCATTTAATGCAGCGTTGAGAGGCGAAAGAAACAGTGCACATTCAAATTACGCAACTGACTATTTCAGGATGGATGCTGCCGGAAATGATGGCTTAATGCTACATGGCAAATCAGCAGATTATATGGGTGTGGAAGGAAAGATTCGTTACGTGGCGAGACTAAAAGCTGTAAACAGGGGAGGCACGATAAAAGTGGAGGAGGATGAGCTCGTTGTTGAAAATGCCGACACGGTAACGTTATATTTTGTTGCGGCAACAAACTTTATCAACTATAAAGATGTTAGCGGCGACTACCATAAAAAAGTGGAAAAATATCTTAACGATATTGAACGGAAATCATACGATAACATCAGGGACGCTGCCGTAAAAGATTATAAGTCACTTTTTGACAGGGTAAGCTTAACGCTTTCTTCCACAAAAAACTCATTTCTTCCAACCGACGAAAGAGTAAAATCCTTTGCCACTGAATCGGATCCCCAGTTGGCCTCTCTCTGTTACCAGTTCGGCAGGTATCTACTTATATCATCTTCCCGTCCCGGCACGCAACCCGCTAACCTGCAAGGAATCTGGAATAACAATATGAATCCTTCCTGGGATTCAAAGTACACAACAAATATTAATACGGAAATGAATTACTGGCCTGTAGAGTCAGGAAATCTTTCAGAACTATCCGGGCCTTTGATAGAGATGGTAAAGGACCTTACCGACCAGGGTAGCCAGGTAGCGAAAGAACATTATGGTGCGGGGGGCTGGGTATGCCATCAGAACACAGATATCTGGCGGGTGGCGGCTCCCATGGACGGACCAACCTGGGGTACATTCACGGTGGGAGGGGCCTGGCTAACCACGCAATTGTGGGAGCATTACCTTTTTACGCTGGATAAAGAATATCTTAAAAATATTTATCCTGTTATTAAAGGCTCCGTGGAATTCTTCATGGATTTCCTGGTGGAGTATCCCAATAATAACAAGCACTGGTTGATTACATGTCCTTCCAATTCGCCTGAAAATCCACCCAAAGGAGCGGGATACAAATACTTCTTCGATGAAGTGACCTCCATGTATTATTTTACTACTATTTGTGCCGGCTCAAGTATAGATATGCAAATATTAACTGATCTCTTTGCCTATTATGGCGAAGCATCAAAAGCATTGGGTATCGATAAAGATTTTGCGATACGTGTTGCTAACGCCAGGTCAAGAATTGTTCCTCCACAGGTCGGTCGCGATGGCATGCTGCAGGAATGGGCGGAAGACTTTGAACAACTGGAAGCCAAACACCGGCATAATTCCCATCTCTATGGCCTGTACCCCGGGAATGTTCTTTCCCCGAAAAAAACGCCGTCTTTTATCGACCCCATAAAAAAAGTGCTCGAAGAACGTGGTGACGAAGGCGCGGGTTTCTCCAGGGCGTGGAAAATGAATTTGTGGGCCCGCCTGTATGATGGCAACAGGGCACTGAAAATATTGAAAGGGTATATTAATGACCAAAGCTTTCCACAGCTATTCGCAAAATGTTTTAAGCCGTTACAGGTAGATGGATCTTTGGGTGTTACAGCAGGAATAACGGAAATGCTGATACAGTCATACGAAGGCGTAATTGATTTGCTGCCGGCGCTACCAGACGATTGGAGCGAAGGAAATTTTAACGGTGTATGTGCGCGGGGTGCGTTTGAAGTAAATTTTCAGTGGAAAAAAAATAAAATTACGCAGGCGCTTATTTTATCAAAAGAAGGTGGCTTATGCCGCATCAATACCAAACTGCCCGTAAGCATATTTTGTAACGGTAAAAAAGTTAGTGTAAAAAATTTGGCAGATGGAATCATTGAGTTTGCAACAAAAAAAGGGGATAGCTACGATGTCAAAGCGAAATAACATAAATTACCTGCGGTGATTTTATGGAGGAAAGCAATTTTTCGAGTATTTGCCGGCGGGAGTTAAGCTGCAAGTTACGCGGGTAATTATGATATCAGTAATCAAGTATACGTCACCGTTATAATCCAGATAGATCGAATGCACAGTGAAACAAATTTAAACGGCAAATTATTGGTTGTACTAATAATGCTGTTCCCGGCTTTTGTCTCCAAGGCGCAATACAAAGGGGCGTTGAACCTGGAAGACATTTACAGTAATGGGACCTACTCTCAAAAGGGCTTTGGTCCCGTTAGGTGGATGAAGGATAGTAAAGGATACTCGACATTGGAGGCAAATAAAGAATTTCACGGAAATGACATTGTGCGTTATGACGTTGGCACCGGCGAAAGAATTGTTTTGGTTTATGCAAAAAATCTAATTCCGGAAGGAAGCACAGAACCGTTGGCTATAGCAAACTACAACTGGTCTGATGATGGCAGCAAGTTATTAATTTTTACAAACACCAGGAGAGTATGGCGATATAATACCCGGGGAGATTATTGGATACTGAACCTCAAAAACGGCAAGCTGCAACAACTCGGGAAATCTATAGAAAGTACAACAATGATGTTTGCCAAGTTCTCACCGGACGCAACAAAAGTTGCCTATGAAAGCAAGTATAATATATACGTTGAAGACCTTGCTTCGGGTAGTATCACCCAGGTTACGCATGACGGCGGAGGAAATATAATTAATGGAACTTTTGACTGGGTGTATGAAGAAGAACTGGATTGCCGGGATGGTTTCAGGTGGAGCCTGGATGGTAAAAATATTGCTTACTGGCAGTCTGATACCAAAGGAATCGGAACGTTTTATCTTATTAATAATATTGATTCTATATATTCTGTGCCTATCCCCTTACCCTATCCAAAAGTAGGCACTACCTTATCCACCGTTAAAGTCGGAGTCGTTGCTATCAATGGAGGCAAAACGAAGTGGTTCGATATGCCCGGAGACGCGGGTAACCAATACCTGGCCCGTATGGATTTTGTGCCCAATTCTCACGAAGTAATGATCCAGCAGCTAAACCGTACACAAGACAGTAACTTTGTATGGATGGGAGATATCAATACCATGAAACTTAAAAATATCCTCATTGAATCAGACAAAGCATTCCTGGATATACATGATAATATACTTTGGCTTGACAATGGTAAATATTTCACCTGGTCAAGTGAAAAAGACGGGTGGTTGCATTTATATAAAGTGGCGAGAGATGGAAAATCGATGAATTTAATTACAAAGGGAGATTTTGATGTGGTTCAGATTTCCTGCATCGATACAACAGGAGGATATGTGTACTATATCGCCTCTCCGGATAATTATACACAACGTTACCTGTACCGAAGCCGTATGGATGGAAGCGGAATAGCCGAACGGGTTACACCTGCCACTATGAAAGGACAGAGTAATTACCAGGTATCCTCTGATGCGAAATGGGCCATTCAAACTTTCCAAAATGTTACGACCCCTCCCCTGGTGTCACTTGTTCAATTACCCGGTCATAAAACCGTGAAAGTGCTCGAAGAAAACACGGCATTAAAAACTACATTTGAAAATCTACACTTAAATCCCAAACAATTTTTTAAGATAGATATCGGGGACGTGAAACTGGATGCGTGGATGATCAAGCCCGTAAGTTTTGATCCGGCAAAAAAATATCCATTGCTCTTCTACGTGTACGGTGAACCCGCAGGTTCTACTGTTCAGGACAATTGGGGGGGAGGTGATCTTTGGCATCAATATATGGCTCAACAGGGAAATATTGTTATCAGTGTGGATAACCGCGGCACCAAAACCCCACGTGGGAGAGCCTGGAGAAAATCCATTTACCAAC
>JBDSBP010000335.1:0-3098 GCA_039921525.1 Chitinophagaceae bacterium
TGATACGTTTAGGCCATCCCAATCCAAGCATCCATCTTGTTGCATCAAACATGTGAATGCACATGTCACCCATTATTCCATTCCCAAATTCCATACGTGATCGCCAGCCTCCGATATGAGGTAACCCCACATAAGGGAGCATTGGTGCGGGTCCGCAATACATCTCATAATCCAGGAAGTCAGGAACCGGTTGTACTGCAGGGTTTGAGTTGTTACGCATGTGGTAGTAGCAGCACATATCAACATGATGCACCTTGCCTAACAGGCCAGCATCAACAATATTTTTTTTGGCATCAACAAGGTGAGGGGTACTTCGGCGTTGTGTGCCTACCTGCACCACCCTGTTGTACTTACGTGAAGCAGCTACCATAGCTTCTCCTTCAATTACGTCTACACTTATCGGTTTTTGAACATATACATGGGCTCCGGCTTTCATGGCTTCAATCGCTGTTAATGCATGCCAATGATCCGGAGTTCCGATTAGTACAATATCGAGTTGGTTTTCTGAAAGCATCTTCCGGTAGTCACCGTAAAGTTTTGGCGCCTTACCCGACTTCTGCCGCTCACTTACCATTTTAGCGGCTTCGGAAAGCTGGTTTTTATCTACATCACAAAGTGCTATAACCTCTACCGGGGCAACCTGGATTAATTTAAACAGATCACCCTTTCCATACCACCCTGTTCCTATTAATGCAACGCGATAAGTTTTGTCGGGAGAGACGAAACTCATTCCGCTGGTACCTAAAGCAGATAAAGCAAGTGTTGCCACGGCACCTTTAATAAATCTTCGACGATGTTTATTGAAATTGTTCATATGGTTGCTTTGTATTTATTTGAAAGTTATTGTAGCAAGTTATTATTTTCTTTTCATTAAAAGGAAGCTGAATAAATCACCACGCCGTTACCAGGTTGCCAAGTTATTTTTCTGCCTTTATCCGTCTTCCTTGCAGCGGTGCCATTAAAAAATTATTATTATCACCTTCACACATAGCCCAGCCCCCTGAAAAGAGCATCTACACATTGGTTGCTCGTTGTACCTCTCCTTCCCAATGGAATAGACAAAACCTATGGCTATCTCTTAGTCTTAGTTATTATTCTATAAATTGCTATTCTCCTGTCTTTAAGTTTTTTAAACTGTGCAGAAACCGGGGAGTTCCTTCATTAAAACTACGTCGACGTCCCAATCAGTGCGGTTTGGGTGTTAGGTATTACCTCGGCTTTGATTCCCTTACTAGGAAAGGAAAAAATCAGAAGGCGTAAAAACCCGCGACTTTGTATATTGAATAATCCATGTTATATACTTTGAGCAGATTAAAGCACGTCGCATTCCAGATGAATCTTCAATGCTGAACAGCCTTAGAACATCTGCTTTATAAAGGCGAGATAAATTAGTATCGAAATCTTTGATTGCTCCATTGCATAAAAGATTATTCATTGTATTATTGATTTCATAATCTAACTCATGTCCAAATTCAATCATCAATTTTAGAATAGTAAGATAATTATTTATTTCAAAAACCTATTTTTGTAAAGGCAAGTCAACCTTGGTAAAGGTGTGGAATATTTTTTCAGTAATATCGATTTGATCGAAAAATATAAGTCATTGTAATTCTATAAGTTAAAGCGGCCTCAGCTTTCCAGTCTGGTCTGCTATAGTTTGTTGAACCCTGCCTTGATAGCAGGTTTCATCCCTTTATTATAATGTTATTCTGTTAATAGCGGACTTTGAGAATAATTTACCGTAATTGACTGCATTTTACAACACTGACTATATTGCAATTCTATTTGTGCGAATATCAAGTCTTTTAAATAACTTCGGGTACCAAGAACAATGAATTGAGATTTAGAATCTGACGCTTCTCTTAACACATGATCTAATAACTGATAAATAATTTATTATATTTAACAACTAAAATCAGCTGGCATAAGGTTTTCTTAATTCATCAACGTTCATCAATCATTTAAAATCTATTCCACATCAATTTAATTCTTCGGGACTTTCAGATGTCGTATTTACAACAGTTGCGGTACTTAAATCAGGGTAAACTTGACATTATATTTAGTTGTCCGAACATTTGAGAAACGAAATGGTCATAAGTCTTATACTTGCGACAGAATTTATCAATATGATGTTTGGCAATACTACTATGCAAAATAAAACCAGTTATGAATGCTAAGATTTGTTTTATTATTGGCTTCTTGTTACTTTTATTGCACGCAAATAGATTTGTCACCTCAAAGGTAATGGGCAATTTAATTTTTTGACTTCCAGATGGAAGTAATTTAATTTCATTATTATTTAATTATTATTTGCATCGCCTATAAATGAAAAAAATTCTTTTAGTTGAAGACGATCCTGAAATTGCTGAACTGCTTAATCTTCATTTCAACAGTAGCTTATACAATCTTACTTCATCGGTGAAGGGTAAGGATGCCTTAGAAAAAATATCAACCGGGAATTACGATCTTATCATTCTTGACATTCAGTTGCCTGAGAGCAATGGATTAGAGATTTGCAAAAAACTCAGGGAAAACGACACCCAAACGCCTGTTATGATGCTAACATCCAGATCTTACGAAAGCGATAAAGTATTGGCCCTGGAATTAGGTGCGGATGATTACATAACTAAGCCGTTTGGAATATTGGAATTACTGGCACGCATCAAAGCGTTGCTTCGCAGAGGAGAAATGCATTTGATTAATAATGAACAACAAACCAATGAAATTATTTATAAGGATTTGTACATTGATAAAAATAAAAAGAAAGCATCAATAAAGGGAAAGCGGCTTGAATTAACAGCAAAAGAATTTGATCTTTTAGTGTTGTTGGCTGACAACCCGGGAAAATCCTTTACCAGGGAAGAGTTGCTTAAAACGGTATGGGGATTGGCTTTTGCAGGTTATGAGCATACAGTAACAGCACACATAAACCGGCTAAGAATAAAAATAGAAACAAATTTAAATCACCCCGAGTACGTTTTAACTTCTTGGGGAACAGGCTATAGATTTACAGAATGAAAGAAAAAAGATTCAGCATTTTTCAGCGCATAACTATTTTAGTTTTTGCATTAATAACTCTTCTTGGCGTTTTGTTTGTA
>JBDSBP010000336.1:0-4567 GCA_039921525.1 Chitinophagaceae bacterium
AGTACTCCATTATCCTTTTTTCTTAACGATTCAATACTATGAAATTCTCAATGCTTCTTGCTTTATCCGTATGCCTTTTCATGATTGTCAGTGCAGCCGGCACACCAGGACTAGCCTATAATTACTATGAAGGAACCTGGAGTTCGTTACCCGATTTTACTACTTTAACTCCCATCAAGAAAGGTGTAACCGAAAATATGACACTTGATCCTCGCCGGAGGGAAGGGGAGTATGCTTTTCTCTGGCAGGGTTTTATCACTATCCCCGCAACAGGTAATTATACATTTGAAACCAACTCTGATGACGGTAGCAAATTGTATATAGGAGCTTACGGCTTTAACACCGTTCCATTGGTGGATAATGATGGCTTACATCCGAACAGGTTAGTGACCGGCACCATCTCCTTACATGCAGGTGTGTATCCCATTTCTATCTCTTTCTTTCAAAATGGAGGAAATCAGACAATGGAAGTTTACTGGTCATCTAATAGCGGTTTATTACGTACAGTATTAGCGAACAATTTTTTAACGGTAGACAATCCGGGTATCGTTGCGGGGCTTACCTGCAGTTATTTTGAAGGAGTATGGGACAGTTTACCCAACTTTAGAATTATTCCATATATAAAGAAAGAACCTGCAGCCAATGTTAGTCTTGCAATTCGTAACAGGGATAATCTATATGCTTTTCTCTGGCAGGGTAATATCACAATACCCGCTGCCGGAAATTATACTTTCGAAACCATTTCTGATGATGGCAGTAAATTTTATATTGGCCCCTACGATGTTGATACCAAAGCACTGGTAGATAACGAAGGCCTCCATCCCCTTCAACTGGCCACTGGCACTATGTTCCTTAACGCAGGTGTTTATCCCGTAGCCATTACTTTTTTTCAGAATGGGGGTGATCAGACCATGGAAGTATACTGGTCATCAAATACCGGTATAACGCGACAGCGCATACCTGATAATGCTTTTGGTGGTACGAGAACGGTAGATGTCCCGCCACCCACCGGTGGTTTAACGAGTAGTATCAACAACTACCATTTCTCCACCAGCAGCGGCGATGATTCGCGCAGTCCTGCGCAGGCACTCTACGCTGAAACGCCCTGGAAAACGATTGGCAAATTAAATTCATTCATGACAAACTTAAAACCTGGTGATGCCGTTCTTTTCAAAAGAGATGAGGTGTTTGATGGCGGGATAATTATGGCACAATCAGGTACTTTAGAGATGCCTATAATTTTTTCTGCTTATGGCTCCGGCAGCAAACCGGTAATAAATGGTTTGAGCACACTTGCCAATTGGACATCATCGGGTAACGGTACCTGGGAGGCGGCTTGCTCTTCCGGAATATATCTCAATATGTTAACGGTAAACGGGATCGTAAAAGGCATGGGCCGTTTCCCAAATCTTACTGATCCTAACAGAGGATATCTGAATTATGAATCGCATATAGATTCATCACAGATTACAGATGATCAATTCGATCGCTCGGTTAACTGGACAGGTGCGGAATTGGTGGTGCGTAAAAACGAATGGGTGCTGGATAGAGGAGTTATCACTATCCAGTCGGGTAATACGCTTAGTTTTAAATCACCCACTGCACATAACCCAAATGATGGTTTCGGGTACTTTATACAAAACAGCCCGCTGACGCTTGACCAGCTTGGTGAATGGTATTATAACCCGGTAACAAAAAAGGTGAGGGTTTATTTTGGTACAAACGATCCCAACAATTATACGGTTAAAGCCAGTGTGGTAGATACCCTGGTGGTTGTAAACCATATGAATTATATAATTTTTGATAACCTGTTTTTGTTGGGTGCCGATGTAGATGCTTTCAGGCTAAGGAACGCTTATAATATCCATATTCAAAACAGTGACTTTGATTGCAGCGGATTTAACGCTATAAACTCTTATGTGTCTCCCTATCTTAGTATCGAGAATAATACGATTAATCACTCTAATAACTCAGCTATTAGGTTAGACTCAGCTTCCTTCTTTGCTTTGGTAAAAAACAATTCCATAAAGAATACTGGATTGATACCAGGCATGGGCGGCACTAATAACCAGCAGTACAATGGCATATTTAGTGAATCCACACCCACTAATATTATTGAATTAAATACTGTTGACAGTAGTGGTTATTGTGGGATAACGTTTACGGGCGATTATACCACGGTAAAAAATAATGTGGTAAATCACTTTTGTTTAACCTTATCTGATGGCGGCGGTATTTATACCTGGGGTGGCTGGAATGTATCTGGAAGAGAGATATCCGGTAATGTAATATTAAATGGGATAGGTGCTCCGGAGGGTACCAGCAGCACGATTGCCGGTGGCGCTGTAGGAATTTATCTTGATGACCGAAGTACTAACATCGATATTTCAGATAATACGGTAGCGAATTGCAGCCGTGCCGGTTTAATTATTCACAATTCACATGAGATAAAAACAACGGGAAATACTTTTTATAACAACCGCATCCAGTTAAGCATCGTTCATGATGACCTTGAAATAAAAGACCCAATAAAAAATTTGATTACGCTAAATAATATTTTGTCTGCCAGTAATACCAGCCAGCTTTTGATAGAGAATGTAAGCTCGCTTGATGATATCAACAATTTTGGTGTTTATGATTATAATTATTATGCAAGGCCAATGGATGAGAATGGAGTGATATATACGAACGCCAGGATAGCCGGCGATTACAAAAACACCAGTTATAACCTTGCCCAATGGAAAGCTAAATTTGGGTACGATTTACATTCAGGCAAAAGCTCGGTATCAATTCCATCTTTTATCGTTAACAATATAACAGGGTCAAACAAATACGCTAATGGAAACTTCAACAATAATGTTGATGGAGTTATTTGTCAGTCGTCTCCGGGCACTGCAACCGCAACGTTAAGCAATAATGGTAAACTGGATGGAGGAGCGTTACAGGTGTCCTTCGACGAATCCAGCGGTGCGACTAATAATGTGGCTATCTACCTTACTCTTGGCGGGGTATCGGCAGGCAGAAACTATCTGGTAAGGTTTAGCCTGTTGAGTGCTGCTGCTGGTAAAACGGTAAAGGCTTTTATTATGCAGAATGGTTTTCCCTGGAGCAGGTTGTCAGAAATCAGGTTTTTTGAATTTTCCTCCACACGTACTGAGAACGAATTTGTGTTCACGTCTCTTACTACTGAAACAGATGTAATGATTGGTTTCGAAGCAAGCGGCAATGATTGCCCTTACTGGATCGACAATTTCCAGATGAACGAAGCAAATATCACGTTCACTAATCCGGATGATTATATGCGCTTTGAGTATAATCTGACCAACAAAGCAAAAACGGTTTTTTTAAATGATACGTATGTGGATGTTAGAAATAAAGTGTATTCCGGAGAGATTACCATCAATCCCTTCTCTTCTGTAATTCTGATGAAGCAGTCCTTACAGGTTGCCAATCAAGCTGTTTCCAATCAAATAACCGCCTCTCAAATAGACGAAATGCAGGCAACGGTGATGAGTGTTAAATTAAGTCCGAACCCTGTACATGGAAAGTTATTCGTCGATTATTCATTGCCGATAGATACAAGGAATGCATCAATAGCTATCTATTCATTGTCTGGTATTAAATTAAAAACTGTTCCCATCTCATCATCAACCAATATTGTTCCCATAGATGTTTCGGGATTGAATAATGGAGTATATCTGTTAAACATTGTTTATGACGGTCGTGTTATTACACGGAAGTTTGTTAAACAGCCCTGAGATGAAGAAGGTGTGAGGTATGAGGTATGAGTTTAGCTATCAGCCGTCAGCTTTCGGCTATCAGCTTTGGTTACCAGGTTGGTCCGATGTCATAATGTAAAAATTTCGAAGTTATATAAAAGGTATGAGGTATGCGGCTAAGTGTGGCAAAGTCCGATTAAAAAAGCTGTTAGTAACCGTTAGGACTGACTGTTCTATCTTCCCTTCCTTATTTAAGGAGGGGACGTTCGGAAACGATGCGAAGCACGTTTCTGAACGGGGGTGGTTGCAGCGTGGTGCCACCGACAAATAGTAAGATAACCGGCTGCAATTTGATAAAAATATAACACCTCGCAGCAACTGACCCCGTTGAATTCCGTGCTGCGCAGCGGGATGCAACATCTCCTCCCTTTGAGTAAGGAGGTTAAAATAGTACGATTAGCCTCGCTCGTTTTAATCGGCTTACTAATCACAACATCCATACTTATAGCTCAAGGTTAATCTCATACTTCATATCTATAAATTCCTCATAAAATCTATCAAAATACTAATGGTTAAGCCGGAAAAATAACCAGTAAATGATTATGTGGTTAGAATAACTAACTGCCAGTAACAAACAAAAGCCAATACGATGGGCATGTGATTAATAAGAAGTTTGTGAAGCAGTAATGAGGTGTGAGGTGTGAGGTTTGAGGTATGAGGTATGAGGTATGAGGTGTGAGGTATGAGTCTTCGATCAGCGGCGCCGATATCACCCGTGTAAATAACATTTCTGATGCGCGGCGTTTGTAGGGGCAGGGCTTGCCCCCGCCCTGTTAAACCGATACGTG
>JBDSBP010000337.1:0-5561 GCA_039921525.1 Chitinophagaceae bacterium
TCAATCCAGTTATTTCTTAATAATACAGCGTTAAATTAATTGTTAATGGTTAATTGTTAATTCGCAAAATTAGGGAGGCATCAATACCTTGTAGAGCCATAGCATTTCCGTTAACAACCAGATAGTACTTTCTTCATCACCGCACCTTTCAGCAAGCATCCTTCGTACTACTTTTTCCGGATCGCTTAAAAAGAGTATAGCTAATCCAACCTGGAAAGAGAGATAACTTTCTTCCTGGTTATATAGAACGCTTTTATAACATGTTATCTAAGAAGCCGCAAACTTCAAACTGGTTTGCGCAATTCAAGAGATTCTTTTCAGAATCGTTGATATCGGTTATGAAGAAAGGAACGAATGTTCTATTCACATTAAAGGTACTGAGGAAAATTAAAAATCATCTTCATCGTCGTCAAAGCCGCTGTCGTTGAATAGATCCATTTCCTTAAAATCCTCATCAAGCCCCAGATCATCATCATCTGCAACACCTTTGCCCTTTTTCTTTGGGATGCCTGTTCCCGGACTGCTTTTTTTTGTTTTGGATTTAGGAAGATCGAATTCATCGAAGTCCGGATCCCAGTCTTCGTCATCTTCCACCTTTTCCCAGTCGTCTTCCACTTCTTCTGCGTCATCATCATCCTCGTCACTATCGGCAGATTTTTTAGACGATCCTTTTGCGGATTTTTTTGCTTTGGGTGTATCAATATCCTCCTCCTCATCTTCTTCTTCCTCGGTTTGCTTCTTGGATTTAGAAGTAGATTTCTTAGGAGAATCTTCATTTTCTGCAGGAGAAGCTTTTTTGGTTGGTTTCTTTTCCTTATTAGATTTAGATGATGCCATGTTCCAATAGGATTTAGTGTAAATTTCAGCGAAGTTTTTAATTCGCCAAATTTTTTATTAATTTTTTATGTTTTTATATTACCACCAGCTGATCCCTTCCGGGACCATTAGAAATATGTGAAACATTTATGCCAACATATTTATTAATAAAATCCACATATTCATTCATCGTCTCCGGCAGTTCTGCTGCGGACTTAATAGAACTTGTATTTTGATTCCATCCTTCTAACGCCTTCAATACCGGTTTTATTTGATGCCTGGTCATTTGAAAAGGAACAATTTGAGTAATTTCCCCACCTATATCATACCCGGTGCATACGTTTAATTCAGTAAACGAATCTAACACATCGGCTTTTGTCATTATTATCTTTGTTACACCGTTGATCATACAGGCAAATTTAAGGGCAACCAGGTCTATCCATCCGCACCGGCGGGGACGCCCGGTGGTGGCACCAAATTCATTACCTAATTTACGTAACTCTTCGCCAGTACTATCATTTAATTCTGTAGGAAAGGGGCCACTGCCAACACGGGTGCAATAAGCCTTTGTAACGCCAATTACATCCCGGATCTTTTGCGGTGCAACTCCCAGGCCAGAACAGACTCCGGAAGTGGTGGTATTTGATGAAGTTACAAAGGGAAAGGTACCAAAATCAATATCGAGCATGCTTCCTTGCGCACCTTCTGCCAATACCTTTTTTCCTGCAGCTATCGCATCATTGATAAAATATTCCCCATCTACAATATTCAACTGCTTTAAAAATTCAATGGCTTCAAAAAATTCTTCTTCCCAGGGAGAAATGTCTTCCTGGAAATTAAAATTATCTAATAATCGCTGGTGCTTCAACCGAAGCCTGATGTAAGAAGTTGTAAAACTCTTATCAAGCAGGTCGCCTACCCGCAATCCATTTCTGCCGGTTTTATCCATATAAGCAGGGCTGATCCCTTTTAAGGTCGATCCAATTTTATCATGCCCCTTTGAAACCTCGGAAGCCTTGTCGAGTGCCCGGTGGGTGGGCAGTATTATATGAGCCCTGCGTGAAATGTATAAATTTTTTTTCACGTCTACTCCAAAAGACGCTACCGTTTTACACTCATTTTGTAAAGTTACCGGATCAAGCACCACACCATTCCCTATTAAATTAATAGCGTTGGCATGAAATACCCCGGAGGGTATCTGGTGTAATACAATTTTCTTTCCGTCTACATATAAAGTATGGCCGGCATTAGGTCCGCCTTGAAACCTGGCTATAATGTCATAATGAGGAGCAAAATAATCAACTATTTTCCCTTTTCCTTCGTCGCCCCATTGAAGACCAAGTAATACGTCTACCATCCCTATTAAATATTTATAAGTTTTCCGGAGATAGCGCAAAAATATAGGAAGCAAATCAAAGCGGGAAATAAATAACAGTATCCGTTTTTGAATAATTTTGTCTTTTCGCAAATTAAAAAAAATATTACCTTTCTAAACATTCTAAATAAAAACGTACGATTATGCCATTATTAAAATCCGGTATTTCCTATAACAGGATATTCCGAAAAAAATTTATGTGGATACTTGCATTTAGCCTTACATCCATTTGCAGTGCAGCTGCCATTATTATTGCGACTGCCGATTTCAAAGGTGAGTGGACGTTTAACGAACAGAAAAGTAAACTTGCCGAAGGCCGGTTTCGTATGAATGCTCAAAAAATAAAAGTTACCCAGGACGGCGATGCATTGTCAATCGAAAGAACATCAACATCTCAAAATGGTGATAACCTTGTTTCCACAGAAAAACTAACGTTTGACGGAAAAACTTCAGAAAGCACCGCATTTGGAAGTTCAAAGAAAAAATCAACAGCATCATGGTCTGCGGACGGCCAACAAATGACCATCAATTCAACCATCGTTTTTGAAAGAGATGGCAACTCCACTGAAATTAAAATTGTAGAAGTCTGGAAATTGATAACCGACGGAAAATCACTTTCTGTTGATTATACTTCCACCTCTGCTCGTGGAACCTCCTCCAATACCTTTGTTTACGACAAAAACTAATATATTTGGATCAGGCGATATCCTCCATATCGTACCTGTCAACGGAATGAATTCCGCTTAGCTGTTTAAGGCGGGTAACAAGCTCTTCCAGCTCTTCCTTATCATGAACATATACTTTTATATTACCATGAAACAAGCCTTCTTTTGCTTCAACGGTTAAGGCATTAATATTTATTTTTAACTCGCCTGAAATAAGGTTGGTGATTTTGTTAATTACCCCCACATCATCGATTCCTACGATTTTGATGCCTGTAAGGAAAGAAATCTCCTTGTTTTTAGCCCATTTAGTTTTTACCACGCGGTGCCCATAATTGGCCATTAAACGGGTTGCATTCGGGCAGGTGGTCCGGTGAATTTTCAATCCTTCCCCGGTAGTAACAAAACCAAAGACGTCGTCTCCGGGAATTGGTTTACAACAATTAGCGAGCGTATATTTTATCCTGTCACTGCTTTCTCCAAAGATGATCAATTCCGCATCTTTTTTGGAAGCCTGGTTAATGGCACTTTCCGGTTTGTGCTCAATGATTTTTATTGGCTTCGGGGGCTCCAGTTTATCGCCTAAAACATGAAAATCTTTTAGTTCTTTAAGGTCCAGAGCTTTTGTTGCTATCCTGTAAAAAAGATCAAGAGGTGAACTTAACTTATAGTAGGCCGTTAGTTCATCAATATTATGCTGGTTGAAGGCGGCACCCATGCCTTCGATTTTGCGCTGCAATGCGTATTTTCCTTCTTCGGCAATTTTGCGTTTGTCTTCTTTTAATGCATCCTTGATTTTACTTTTGGCCTTTGCGGTAACCACAATTTTAAGCCAGTCTTCGGTGGGCTTTTGCTTGTTAGAAGTGATGATCTCAATCTGGTCCCCGCTTCGCAATTTATGGCTGATAGGTACCAATTTGTGATTCAACTTCGCCCCGATACACGTAGAGCCAATGGCGCTATGGATTGAAAATGCAAAGTCCAGCGCAGAAGACCCTATCGGCAGCATTTTTACGTCACCTTTTGGCGTGTACACATAGATCTCTTCGGCAAGAAAGCTTGTTTTAAAATCCTGCAGAAAATCAACACTATCCGTTTCCTGGTTGCTCAGCACTTCCCTTATCTGCTGAAACCATTTGTCGAACCTGCTTTCATCGCTTGCTCCCTCCTTATATTTATAATGAGCCGCCAGTCCTTTTTCAGCTATTTCATTCATTCTTTTAGTACGGATCTGAACTTCTACCCATTTGCCCTGCGGCCCCATTACAGTGGTATGTAAGGCTTCGTACCCGTTTGATTTAGGATTACTCAACCAGTCGCGCAGTCGTTCAGGCGAGGGTGTATATTCATCGGTGATGATGGAATATACTTTCCAGCAGTCTTCTTTTTCCTTTTCAGGGGGTGAATTCAGGATCACCCTGATCGCAAAGAGATCGTATACTTCCTCAAAGGCCACTCCCTTCTTTTTCATTTTATTCGAAATAGAATGAATGCTTTTGGGTCTTCCATAAATTTCAAAATCAAAATCGCCTTTTTCCAGTTTCTCTTTAACAGGCCGTATGAATTCGTTGATGTACCGACTCCTTTCTCTTTTTGTTTCCGACAGTTTACGGGCGATCTCCTTATAGGTATCCTGCTCCATGTATTTCATGGAAAGATCTTCCATCTCCGTTTTGATATTATACAAACCCATGCGGTGTGCGAGAGGGGCGTATACATACACCGTTTCAGAAGAAATTTTTAATTGTTTTTCCCGTTTCATGCTCTCCATAGTGCGCATATTGTGCAAACGGTCGGCAAGTTTTATGAGAATTACGCGCGGATCATCGGTAAGAGTGAGCAGTATTTTCTTAAAATTTTCAGCCTGCTGTGAAGCATTTACATCTATTACATTGGATATTTTGGTAAGTCCGTCAACAATCCTGGCTATTTCGCTCCCAAAGGCTTTTTCCACATCATCCAGGGTAACATCAGTATCTTCCACGGTATCGTGCAATAAGGAGCAAATGGTTGACCTAACACCCAATCCTATCTCTTCCGTACAAATCTTAGCTACTGCCAGCGGGTGAAGGATATATGGCTCGCCACTTTTCCGGCGCATTGTTTTATGAGCCTCCGCGGCTATTTCAAAAGCCTGGCGAACCAGTTCTTTATCGCCCTTTTTTAACTTGGTTTTTAAGGATCGCAATAAACCCCTGTATTCCCGTAAAATAAGTTTTTTTTCCTGTTCTTCCGTTAAATTATATTTCGGTATCGCTGCAATAGTTTCCATACTATACGAATTTACAGAAAAGAAAGGGTTTTTATTTTCTGCCAAATACCTTATTTTCGCAAACCTTTGATGTATGGGAATTTGAGTATCTTATTAAGCAAATTTCATTGGACGAGTTGAGCGGGTGTGGCGAAATTGGTAGACGTATCAGACTTAGGATCTGACGCCGCGAGGCATGGGGGTTCGAGTCCCTCCACCCGCACAAAGGGTGACAATCAAAATTGATTATCACCCTTTTTTATTCCTCAAACTTTTATCTCTAAGCCGTTAGTTGCAGGATAATAGCTGACAGCTCTCATATAAATCGTAAATTTTTCAGGGTATTTGGGTAGCTTTATCGGAAATAATTAACCATGAACACCATCCTGGTGCCAACCGACTTTTCTCCAACCGCAGAAAACGCAGCCAATTATGCTGGACTCTTGTGTAAAGAATT
>JBDSBP010000338.1:0-10184 GCA_039921525.1 Chitinophagaceae bacterium
CAACAAAAAAACTACCCTATCAGGTGCAACAGGGAGGGGGCAAGCCCTGCCCCTACAAGCGCCCCGGTTTTATTTAATAAGCCCCAAAGCTGATAACCGACAGCCGATAACCGACAGCTGATAGCCAAAAAATAATGCTTATCTGCCCTACTTAGCTGCCTCCCGCGTACATTTGTAAAAACATCTGCACTATGGATGTTGAAATCCTGGCAAGAATTCAATTCGCATTTACCATCGCTTTTCATTACATCTATCCTCCCCTGAGTATCGGATTAGGTTTGATATTGGTCATTATGGAAGGCATGTATCTTAAAACCGGTGAAAAGCACTATGAGCAAATGACCCGTTTCTGGCTGCGGATATTTGCACTTATTTTTGGTATCGGTGTAGCCACAGGTATTATCATGGAATTTGAATTTGGCACTAACTGGGCCACCTATTCCAAATATGTGGGAGATATTTTTGGAAGTGCTCTTGCTGCAGAAGGAATTTTTGCTTTTGCCCTTGAATCGGGATTCCTTGGTATATTATTATTTGGCTGGAACAGGGTAGGTCCAAAAGTACATTTCTTCTCCACCATTATGGTATTCCTCGGGTCTATGTTTTCAGCTATCTGGATTGTTGTGGCCAACTCCTGGCAACAAACTCCCGCCGGTTTTCATATTGAAGGAGAGGGTATGAATGCCCGGGCCGAAATCACTGACTTTTGGGCCATGGTGTTTAATCCTTCAAGCGTAGACAGGATCATGCATGTATGGATTGGCGCCTTCCTTGCCGGAGCCTTCCTGGTTCTGAGCGTAAACGCCTGGTATATCTTACATAAAAAACATCTTCATATTGCTAGACCTGCATTCAAGATCGCATTAGTGGTGGCAACGTTTTTTTCAATGGCTCAATTATTTGTGGGTCATCGAAGCGCTGATGGAGTGGCACGCAATCAGCCCGCAAAGCTGGCTGCTATGGAGGGACATTATGATAGTCTTTCAAAAGCCGATATGTATTTATTTGGATGGGTTAATCAGAAAAAAAAGAAAACCATGGGTTTAGGTATTCCTGGCGGACTTAGTTTTATCACACACATGGATTTCAACTATCCCATCAAAGGGTTGGATGCTTTTAAACCGGAAGATCGACCCTCACAGATAAATGCAATATTTCAATTTTATCATATTATGGTGGGTATCGGGGTGATAATGATATTTTTTACATTATTATCCTGCTGGTATTGGCGAAGGGGAAAATTGTTTGATAAAAAATGGCTCTTGTACTTTTTTATTTTATCCGTATTATTACCACAGGTGGCAAACCAGGTAGGCTGGTACACCGCGGAGATGGGGAGACAGCCATGGGTAGTGTACGGATTACTACGTACCAGCGATGCCTTATCAAAGTCTGTTTCTGCAGGACAGGTATTATTTTCTTTGATACTGTTTGTTTTTGTATATGCTTTTCTATTAGTATTATTTCTTTTTCTGCTCAATCGCAAAATTCAACATGGCCCTGAAGAAAATCATGTAACTGAGGATAAAAACAGCAACGATATGTACACCAGGCGAATCATACCGATGCTGAAGGGTTCACCCAAGTTAAAAGCTGCCGATGATCAATGGGAAGATTTAGTGTAGCGGATATGTACCTTTAAAAAAAACCTATGGATACTTTTTTAGGTCTTGAATATAATATATGGTGGTTCCTGGTTTTTGGCGGCGTCATCAGTGGATATGCTATCCTCGATGGTTTTGACCTGGGAGCTGGCGCATTGCACCTGTTCCTGAAAAAAGAAGAAAGCCGCCGTATAGCCTTAAATGCCATTGGACCAATTTGGGACGGAAATGAAGTATGGCTGGTCATTGGCGGGGGAGCTTTATTTGCGGGCTTCCCGGTAGCATATGCAGCCATCTTTTCTGCTTTCTATATTCCTTTTATGATCTTTATGACCGGTATTATATTCAGAGCGATATCTATTGAATTCAGAAGCAAGGAGCCAATGTTTTGGTGGAGAAAAAGCTGGGATATTTCTTACTGTGTATCTAATATCGTGATCGCTCTTTCGCTGGGATTAATGTTGGGAAATGTGGCCCTGGGAATTCCTTTAAACAGTGAGCATGAATTCAACGGCAACTGGCTAACCTTTTTTAATCCCTTTTCGTTATTGATTGCAATAACCACTTTATCGTTGTTTATGATGCACGGAGCTATTTATCTTGGCATGAAAACGGAACACCGGTTATATAGAAAACTCACCATCCTCGCTAAAAATTTCACCATTTTTTTCGTGCTGAGTTTTGCGATCTCTACCCTGTATACGCTTTTATACATCCCCCATTTAAGTGATAAACTTCGCAGCAACCCTTTATTCTTTCTACTTCCCCTGGTAATGACCCTCGCTATAGCCAATATCCCGCGAAATCTTAAAAAAGGAAATTATCGTTTTGCCTTTTTAAGCTCGTCCATTACTATTGCGGCACTGTTGATGATGGTGGCGATAGAAGTGTTTCCTTATTTATTGTTTTCCCGCGATGCGCCACAAAATAGTATCACTATTAACAATGGGGCTTCTTCCGGCAAAACAATGAAAATACTTTTAACCATCGCGCTCATTGGCACCCCGTTAGTAGGTATGTACACTACTTTTGTTTTCTGGACATTTAAAGGAAAGGTAAAGCTGGATGAAATGAGTTATTAGATTGAAAAGTTCGATAGTTTAGAGTTCGATAGTTCGAAGGAAAAAACAAAAGTAGGCTGAAAGCTGTTATCCATTAATGAAATTCTAACTATTCCTGAATAACTTGCATCCGCTATGCGTAAATCAACCCGTTCTAATAAGCCGGTGGTAATTTGGATCTACATCGGCATGGCTATGCTTATTATCCAGGTGATACTGGGTGGTATTACACGCCTGACAGGATCAGGTTTGTCCATTACAGAATGGAATGTAATTACAGGTACGCTCCCGCCTTTACATGAAGCCCAATGGCTAACCGAATTTAAAAAGTACCAGCAAACTCCGCAATACGCTTTATTAAATACTGATTTTACACTAAAAGATTTTAAATTCATTTTCTTCTGGGAGTGGCTTCACCGGTTTTGGGCCAGGCTTATTGCTTTTGTTTTTTTAATTCCTTTTGTAATTTTTCTAATTCAAAGAAGGTTCAGGCAAGACATGATCAGGCCCTTACTGATTCTTTTTTTATTAGGAGCATTACAGGGCGCCATTGGATGGATTATGGTCGCCAGCGGTTTAACAGGTGATGCTGTTTATGTAAAACCAACCCGCCTTGCCTTACACTTTGTATTTGCACTTGTCTTGATTGCTTATGCTTTTTGGTTTGCCCTTAAATTATCCGTACCATTCAGGCAAAAATTTTTCAACAAACTTTTATATACCTGGACGAGGATAATTATAGGATTGATTTTCCTGCAGTTATTATTTGGAGCATTAATGGCGGGACATAAGGCTGCGAATGCAGCTCCAACCTGGCCGACCATTAATGGCAGCTGGATTCCACGCAATATGTTTAAATACAGTCCTGCAAGTATTAATTTTATTGAGAATAAAATCACTATTCATTTCATACACCGTGGCCTCGCTTACCTGCTTTTACTCTTAATTCTTGCCTGGACGTTTAATGCCTTTCGTATTACTACACTATGCAGTTATTTTAATAAAACCCGGTGGCTTCCGGCTGCTTTGCTATTACTACAAGTGATATTGGGAATGTTTACGGTGCTAAGCAGCAGGTATATTGTTCCGAATAGCTGGGGGCGGTTCGAATGGATTGCACAATTACACCAAATCATTGGCATGGCAAGTGTGCTGGTTATGATTTGGATGTTGTACCTGTTGAGGGCGAAAAAGCAGTATTAGCTGTCAGCTATCAGCAATCGGCTATCAGCAACAAATAATGGATATTTTGCTATTTCGTATTGAGAAATTCCGTTAGATTACGGTTTATTGATAATCAAAAACAGCTGATAGCTGACAGCTGACAGCTTCTTTATACCTCTATTCAAAACAATGAAGCAATCCCTGAGATCAATATTTTATTCCTTCCCCGTTCAACTGGTGTTGCTTCACTTCAAAAAATTCCAGGTACTTATCATTTTCTGGTTCATTCTATTCAGCGCTGTAAATGGTTCGTTCATGAAAATGTATGGGGTGGATTCTTTATACCTGGCGCCGGAATACCTGGGAAATGTAAATTTTCTTAGTACAGCAATTGTCGGTATTGCCTTGGGTATTTTCATTATGAGCTGGAATATTACGACCTTCATTCTTTTCAGCAGGCACTTTAAGTTTTTAGCAACCACAACAAATCCTTTTCTAAAATATTGCATTAATAATGCTGGTATCCCCCTGGTGTTTTTATTATTTTATTTTATTAACGGACTTAGTTTCGGGGTTTACAAAGAGCTATTATCCCTATGGGAAATTTTTTTATTAATCTCCGGCTTTTTAGCAGGATTGTTTTTTAGCATTTCCGGATCTTTCTACTATTTTTTTCGCGCCGATAAAACTATTAACAGGCACATGTTTATGGGTGGCGAGCATACGGAGAATTTTAATCAAAAGGATCAGTCACACATTTTACAAACAAGTGGTGGCAGCCGGCTAATGAAAGTTCAATCTTATTTTCACCGGCCATTAACTATAAAACCGGTAAGGGATGTATCGCATTATAGCAGTGCTTTTATCGAGAAAATTTTTAGCCGTCATCATTTTGCTGCGGTACTTTCCATATTTGCTTCTTTTGTTTTTCTAATTATTGTTGGCTTTTTTTTAGACAGGCATATTTTCCAGTTGCCTGCCGCAGCCAGTATTACCATATTCTTTGCTATTCTGGTAGCCGTTGCGGGGGCGTTCTCTTATTTCCTGCAGAGCTGGAGCGTTCCGTTTTTGGTTTTATTATTCATACTCTTCAATTTTTTATATAAATATGAAGTGATAGATCCCACTAATAAAGCGTATGGTCTAGATTATAGCAACAGGAAGGACAGGCCCATTTACGACCAGCAATCTTTACTGAATTTATGTACGCCGGAGCATGTGAAAAATGACATGGATCATATGATTGAAGTGCTGCAAAACTGGAAGAAAAAGCAATTGGAGAAAAAACCGGTATTATTTGTCATCGCAACCAGTGGTGGCGGCACAAGAAGCGCCACTTTTACATTGAATATTTTACAATATCTGGATAGTTTAAGTGGCGGAAAGTTGATGGATAAAACTTTCATGATAACCGGTGCATCAGGAGGTATGCTTGGCGCTTCCTACTTCCGTGAACTAGCCCGGGAAAAGGCTAATGGTCAACCTATAAAGCTGCAGGACAAACAATACCTGCATGATATTTCCCGCGACCTTCTTAACCCAATGTTATCCTCGCTTATCGCAAGAGACCTGACCTCTCCTGCTCAAAAGTTTAAAATTGGGGAATTTTACTATATCAAAGACAGGGGATATGCGTTTGAGCAAAAGCTTGCAGAAAATACCCGGTGGCTGTTAAACAAACAACTGAAAGATATAGCGGATGATGAGTTTACGGCTAAAATTCCCCTCATGTTATTTAATTCCGTGATTACAAGGGATAGCCGTAGAATGATTATCAGCACACAGCCCGTAAGCTTTTTAATGAAACCCTCTTACGATACCTCCAGGATATCAGAAATGGATCCGGACGCTGTTGATTTTGGCGCCCTTTTTTCAAAACAACAACCAATGAACCTTCGATTGCTATCTGCCTTGCGGATGAACGCAACGTTCCCCTATATATTACCCAATGTGTGGTTACCTTCCAAGCCGGTTATTGATGTAATGGATGCCGGCCTGCGCGATAATTTCGGACAGGAATCAGCCCTTCGTTTTCTATTTGTTTTCAGGAAATGGTTACAGGCAAACACATCTAAAGTTGTGTTGATACAAATTCGCGACAGGAAGAGTGGTGGCTGGGAAAATCCTTTTGAATCGGATAATATATCTGAGATTATAACCAAACCGATGTTGCTGCTACAGAATAATTATTACAAAATGCAGGAATATAATCAGAATGAGATAATTAGTTTAGAGAGTTTTCTTAACCTGAAATTTAATAAACTTTCATTCCAGTATGCTCCCCGTAAAGAGGACATGACAGCTGCGCTGAATTTTCATCTTACCAGGAGAGAAAAGCAAAATATTGAAGATGCGACGGGAAATGAAAATAATGTAAAAACCTTTGAAAAATTTAAAGCGTTGATAAAATAGCTTAAGAACAGACCTGCCTTTTGGCAGCTCTTCCTCATTATTTGATTGAGGCGGGTTGAATAAGCCTGACAGCGTTTCGTATTATTTTTATTTTAAATTTTTGCGCGGTTTCTTTCGGATCGCCATCTATATGCAAAGGAGCATTGTTCTTGTTAAGTATGGTTAGGGAAGGAGTTTGGAAGTACATAATGTTTTTCTTGTCAGGGAAATCTGTAAGATCCCGTTTGGCATTAATGCCCGTTACCTGGCTTATAATGGAAAATGGAAATACCAGCTTATTCATCTTTTTTACTATTACTATATCCAGCAAGCCATCATTCAGGCTTGCTTTGGGGGCAATGGTAAAATTATTTCCAAACTGGTTGCTGTTAGCGATGCTGATAAAAAAGGCTTCTGTTGAAAATGATTTTTCACCCGATATAATTTCAAAAGTATATGGTTTGGCAGAAAAAAAATTAATAGCCGTCACTTTAATGTAAGTCTGCAAACCTCTTCTTTTCTGTTTCGCAAAATCATGGGCTACTTTGGCATCGAAGCCGATACCGCAGAGCATACACGAAAACTGGTCATTAATATAAAACCCATCAATAAACGAAGCTGTTCCTGAAAAAATTATTTCCAGTGCCCGGTTTATATTTTTTGGTATCTGCGCAGTAAAGGCAAGTCCGTTTCCCGATCCCATGGGTATGATGCCTATATTCACTGCTGTACCCATTAGTTCAGAAGCGACTGCGTTTATAGAACCATCTCCCCCGCAAACCACTACATCCGTAATATTTTCTTTCCTGATCTTTTGAATGAGAAAATAATAGTTCCCATCTGCCCTTGTATGAAGAATCTCAAATTTAATTCCTTTATTAGTGGTCTCTTTAGCGATCACATCCATAAAGGATGATTTACCACCAGTGCCTGATTTGGGATTGATAAGAAAAATTATTTTACGGCTCATACATGAATCAATTAAAAATTATGAATTACGAATTACGAATTACGGCTCACACGAATTTTTGATCAACCGGTAATTCTGAATTTGTAATTCGTAATTGATTTCTCTACCATCTTATCAACGCGCTCGCCCAGGTAAAACCACTGCCAAAAGCGGCAAGACAAACCAGGTCTCCTTCCTTAATTTTTCCTTCCTGCCACGCTTCACATAAAGCAATTGGTATGGAAGCCGCTGTAGTATTTCCATACCGTTGAATGTTATTGTAAACCTGGTCATCCCGCAACTTTAATTTTTGTTGAATATACTGGCTGATGCGAAGGTTTGCCTGGTGGGGTACCAGCATGGTAATATCACCCGGCTTAAGGTCGTTGGCCTCTAAAGCTTCCATGATCACCTCTGGAAATTTAACAACTGCTTTTTTAAAGACAGAAGGCCCATCCATGACCGGGAAGTTCTGCGCTCTATCAATCATTTCATGGCTCATAAACATATTACTAATCTCGGCATCCTGGAAATCCGCTACTGGTTCTGTTACCCAGTGATTGGCATGTGTACCGGGGTTAAACATTGCCAGCAACTCGGCGCTGGCTCCGTCGCTATGCAGATGTGTACTTAATATACCCTGGTCTTCACCTGCTGCCGGTTGTAATACTACCGCCCCGGCGCCATCCCCAAAAATCACGCTTACGTTCCGGCTTCTTGTAGTGAAATCCAATCCGAAGGAATGTTTTTCACTTCCTATCACGAGGATATTCTTATACATTCCTGATTTTATGAATTGATCGGCGACACTTAAGGCATAAATAAATCCGCTGCATTGATTACGGATATCCAGTGCTCCCACTTCTTTCATTTGCAGGGCACGCTGTACGAGAACGCCGCATCCGGGAAAATAATAGTCAGGACTTAGTGTGGCAAAAACAATAAAGTCAATATCCTGTGCTGTAGTGCCAGCCCGTTCCATGGCGATTTTAGCGGCTTCCACACCCATAGTAGTGGTTGTTTCATCCTTGCGTTCAGCAAAACGCCTTTCTTTAATGCCTGTTCTTTCCTGGATCCACTCATCGCTGGTATCCATGTACTTCGTCAGGTCGTTATTGGTAAACACATTTTTGGGTACGTACATTCCAATACCCTTTATTTGTGATCTTTTCATACGATAGCAATGTTTAAAACGAAAATTACGAAAACAAACAGGTTTTGCTTAGTAATAATGAATGTCTTTCATGATTCATCAGAAAAAATGTGGGAAGCCAAACTTATTACTTCAAATTTAAGTACACCCAAACTTCTAAACTTTGAGCTTTGAACGTTAAACTATCAATTACCTTTGCGTACTATTTTCAAAAAAAGACTTAACGAATTCATCAATGATCAACGCCAATTTATCTGAACAGGAACTCATTCGACGGGAAAAACTGGAAGAATTAAATAAAATGGGCATCAATGCATATCCAGCGCCGATGTATCCTGTAAATAGTAATTCTGCTGATATTAAACACCGGTACAAAGGAGAAGAAAATAAAGCCGACTTTACCAATGTATGTCTTGCAGGAAGAATCATGAGCATCCGTGATATGGGGAAAGCAAGTTTTGCGGTTTTGCAGGATGCAACTGGTAAGATTCAGCTATATGTTAAAAGAGATGAGATCTGTTCAACGGAGGACAAGTCTCTGTATGATAAGGTTTGGAAACACATGCTGGATCTTGGTGATATAATAGGGGTAAAAGGATATGTATTTACAACGAAAACGGGTGAAACGTCTCTTCATGTATTAGAACTTAGTGTTCTGGCTAAATCATTGAAACCGCTGCCGGTTGTACGTCAAAAAGACGGTGAAATTTTCGATGAAGTAACAGATCCTGAATTTCGCTACCGCCAGCGTTATGCAGACCTGGTAGTAAATCCGGCAGTTAAAAAAACATTTATCAAGCGCACTAAAATGATGAAGTCCATCCGCGAATTTCTAAATGAAAAAGGTGCACTGGAAGTTGATACCCCGGTGTTGCAATCTATTCCAGGAGGCGCAGCGGCCAGGCCTTTTATAACGCATCATAACGCGCTTGATACCACGTTTTATTTACGTATCGCTAACGAGCTTTACCTGAAACGCCTGATCGTTGGCGGCTTTGACTGGGTATATGAATTCAGCCGCAACTTTCGCAATGAAGGCATGGACAGAACACACAACCCTGAATTCACCGTTCTTGAATTCTATGTAGCCTATAAAGATTATTTCTGGATGATGGAAACCACCGAGCAACTATTAGAGCAGGTAGCCATTGCTACGAACGGTTCTACAAAAGTAATAGCCGGCAATACCGAGATTGATTTTAAAGCTCCTTATCCACGCATCACCATGTATGATGCTATCAAGGAATTTACGGCAATTGATATTTCAGGTATGGATGAAACTGCGCTTACCGATGTGTGTAAGACACTTGGTCTGCACATAGACAAAAGCATGGGTAAAGGGAAAATAATCGATGAGATCTTCAGTGAAAAATGTGAACATCATTTTATACAGCCGACTTTTATTATTGATTACCCGCTTGAGATGAGTCCGCTAACTAAAAAACATCGCAGTAAGGCAGGACTTGTTGAACGTTTTGAGTTAATGATCAATGGTAAAGAAATGGCGAATGCCTATACAGAGTTAAATGACCCGCTCGAACAAAGGGAACGGTTCGAAGAACAGGCAAAGCTTATGGAGAGAGGAGACGACGAAGCCATGTACATTGATTACGATTTCCTCAGGGCGCTTGAGTATGGGATGCCACCTACATCGGGCATTGGCTTTGGTATAGACAGGTTATGCATGTTGCTAACGGGTCAACCATCCATACAGGATGTGTTGCTGTTCCCCCAAATGCGACCTGAACAGTTTGACACAAGTGAGGTGTGAGGTATGAGGTATGAGTCTTCGATCAGCGGCGCCGATATCACCCGTGTAAATAACATTTTTGATGCGCGGCGTTTGTAGGGGCAGGGCTTGC
>JBDSBP010000339.1:0-5556 GCA_039921525.1 Chitinophagaceae bacterium
GAGGCCTTAAATTATAAACTTCAACCCTTCACCCGTAAAAAATCTGTAGTCCCCCCGCCGGAAATTAAAAAAATTGAAAGTCCCGTCATTGCTCTATTTTCCTCTGGTTAGCTGCAATGTGGGTTAACTAAACCTGGTTATCGGTTAACGATATTAAAAAAATATCAACGTTAATTTATGGCAAAATTTATAACAAATATTAATTTGCAGGATGGAAATCAACTGGATTATGACAGGTTACAAAAAAAGCTTGGAAAGGAATCATTTTTTTGTAAAGCGAATCCTGTAAAAACGAAATCGTTCATTAGCGGACAAGGCGTTTTTTTTCGTGAAGGTAGCATTACTATCCAGGAGGTCACTTCCGCCGTTATAAGAGCCACCTGCAGAACGTGGAAAAAATATTCATTTTATGTATTGAAGGATAAAATGGTTTCAGGTTCAAATCAATAAAAAGAATATTTCATCAGTTAATAAAAAATTCCATTCACAGAAAAAGTCTGGCGATGGATTGGAATTATTCAGCAACAATAGGTATAGCTCAATATTCTCCTGAACAAGTCATTCGCCTGATATTTCGCGGGAGATTTCCTTGTTGGCTTTACCGTCATTATCCATTTGTTTTGCAAATTTTTTCATCTCATATTCTAAGGATTCACTGGAACTATCCAAATTTGCTATATTCTCGTCCTACACATGAAAATCTTTATTTTCAATCTGTTTCCGGACCAGGGCACGCGGAGTTGCTTTTGTGCTTTTTGAAACTGATTCGTCAGACGTTGTTAACCTGTTTTTAGGCGCACTCATAATCAGCATTTAATACCAATTCCTGATCATCAATCTAGTCCGTCTGCCGTTGACCGCTGGTGAATTATTAATTAAAAGGGCATTAATTTATTCGATGCCTGTATTTATTGGAGTAGTATTGAAAATTCTATTTTTCCTTGGGGGTAACGTAAGTAAATATTAACAATTCGAACGGCTCTTCAATAAAATTCAATCTTATGGATAAAAACACTTCTGATTGTTCTGTATCTTCCTTTTGTAGTGGCTGTAGATAATAGTCATTTAACTCATTACCCTGTTTGTCCAATTTCATTATTGCTCTGTCATAAATAGTTTTTTTTTCCTTTACTTCAGGTTTCAGCAAATCTCTTGCTACATTAATAGTTGTTTGAGGTGCCAGCGTTTTTTCAGTCCAGGTTATGACACCTGACATGCCATCCTCTGAATAGGTAGTTTTTAAGACATTAATGATATCATCTGTAGTATTAAAATTTACTGTTTTGTTTTGCATGATTTCTTTATTTGATTTGGTTGTCTCATTTGCATTCTCGTTACTTGTATTGTTACATCCAAGGAATAAAAGGTAAATAAAAAGATATAAAAGAAAAATTTTCATTTGTAAATTTTTTAAGGAACTATTCCTGCACCCAGGAAAAAGATTACTGACCCACAATCGCCTGTAGCCTCCCCTGATCGGCTCGTGAGTGCATCCCCTGCCCATGCTCCATATGTAGCAGGATTAATCCAGTCAGTCCAGGATGAACCCATATCATATTCACCCGTGATATTAACTTCTATTCCTATCCTGGTGGTAAATCTATTCAACTGTTGCCTAACAACACTTTGAGAGCCAGTTGTGGTTGTATCTCCTTGTGTAATCTGCACTGAGCTACCGGTGCTCCCGGAACCTCCGGCAGTAAGGGAACCTCCGGCTCCACCACCTTCTCCTGGCGTTGAGGTAGCGGTAGCTCCCCCGGATGTACCTGTTGTATTCGTGTCCGTTCCCTGAACTTGATTGGAACTAGCGCCAGAGTTTGACAATGTACTAGCACCAACACCTCCTCCTCCTACAGGAGTGGGCTCGTCACCAAATAGAAAACGTACGCTTCCCGTCCAATGGGTATTAAAACCGTTAGTCGTATGCGTATTGATAGAAATTGAGTTAAAATTACCTCGTAACCTTGACTGGATCAGAGGTTTATAGATTGCCGTTAACTCGCTTTCAGCGCTGTTGGCTATGCGTCCTTCAGTTCCACGGGCAGCGCTCATAAAAACACTCCAGGCATCCTCTGTATTACCTGCCGTACTTTCAACATTAAATGATTGTCCTCCTGGTACATCTCTCCACATTTGAATAACCTCAGATTTTTTTTGAACGGTAGGCTTTGGAGATATACTGGTCGAAGTATTATTATTTACTAATTGACCATTTGCTGCTTTCTTCCCTTCTGTTTCTGCTCGTTGTTCTAAACCTGTTTGAGTATTAACAGCAAATCCGCTCTCAAAATGCGTTACAGGAACCTCGCCTGCTCTTTGTTGAACAACATGAGATAATTCATGCCCCAGCACTTCTTGCCCATTTTCAGAAAAAGGATCATATCCTGATTTGAAATGTATTTCGTTACCTTGGGTAAAAGCCACGGCGTTTAACGTTTTTGCAGTTCCCGAGTTTTGATGAACATTTACCTCAGAAAAGTCTGTATCAAACGCAGTTTCCATTTTAGTTTGTATATCATCCGGAAGATTGCCTTGTTTCTGCTGCTGCTTTTGAATTGGTTTATTGAATGGGGATAGTGTAGATGGGGAATTATAAAGTGGAGATTTAAAATCATTGCTCACATTATAAAAGTCATCCTTCTCCGGAGATTTAAAAGCCCGATTACTGTCAGAATAATCTGATTTAAATACATTGTCATTAGAAATATTATCCGGAGGATTTCTTTGGTTTTCCTCCTTTTTTTGTATAAGTATACCCAATGGAGCACTAATGGTGGTATCATCCCAAAATGTACCTTCAGGACCAGTCGCTTTTACACCTTTTGCAGGTTGTTTTGACTTCTCTGATTCATTATTTCCATTTGCTCTGGATGGTGATTTTGTATTGTTTGATTTTGGATGTTGCATCGTTGTTAAGTTGATATTGAGTTAATTATTTTTACCTGTCAACTGTAATCAATTAGTTTGCCAGAGTACTTGTATTCAACTGAGTACTTTTAAAAAGCATACACTATAATGCCTGATAATATTATAGTTTTGCCGGAAGAATTTGATAGTTCACTAACCGAATGAGTTCCCTGCAAAAGTCCTGGAATACAATTTAATTTCAGAGATTAAGTATTTTATTCATTAAGCTTTCTTTCTATGCAATATGGCTGGCAACAAATTACCTCTCGATGGTTCTTTTTTGTTGTGATTTTTGATGTTGCCTGGATATTAAGATAACAAATTGAGCCTGATCATTTTTATTACTCAAGTATTTATAGGGAACATGATGACAATATTATATAGTTGTTCACTTGCAGAATTTACTTCCGGCACCCGCTAGAACGAACTATATTTAAAGTTATAATTTATTTTATCCTTGTATTGATAAATCTTTGGAATATATTTTAAAATAAGGGTATAACTTAAGTAATTGCTCTTTTTTAGAGAGACTTTGTTCACTTCTACGTTTAGAAAACTCAATAATTATATTTTTTAAAACAGATTATTTTCTTATATAACGATTAAGTGCCAAGGAGTTTCCGTAGTTGCCATGGAAACAATAGTACCGTTAATTGTCGTCGTTAAAACAAATTATATGCAAAATCTAAGATTGATGAAAACGAATATGAAAAAGAAAGAGTTGTTACAGTTGAAGGGCTAAAGATTCTAGACATAAAATCTAATACACGCTATGGCGAATGCAGTTATAGTGTAAGACTTCACACGTAAATGTTATTTACTTGCAAACCTTAAATATATTCCCCGCAAATAGTTTAAAGAATATATTATTCAGGAAATCCCGGATCTTTGATTGAACTTATTGACATGATAGTCTAAATAAAACTCCAGCTAACTACTAAAATAAACTAGCGGGTAGCATTAACATTTATACCACTGGTTATTTTTTTCGTACCTGTCAAATTCCTTATTTAAAGGAGTTTAAATTGAATTAAGTAAAACGGTAACAAATTCTTTCCGACAATTGTTTATCCTGCCGTAGCTGGGCTAATCACTGCCAAAAGCCTGAACGAAAAATAATACAATAATAATCCCAAGCACGATTGGAATAACAGGTATTGAAGGGTAATACATTTTCAAGGTTTCCACAGCGGATGCTACGGAAATGGGCGGAGTAATAATACTATCAGCAATTAAAAAACACCCTCCCAGCAATGCTGGAACAAGAAGCCATTTTTTATACCTGCGTATGAGTGTATATAATGAAAATATTCCGCCCTCGCCCTTGTTATCAGCCCGAAGGGTGATCAATACATATTTAAGGGTTGTCTGAAAGAACAGGGACCAGAAAATAGCACTCACACTACCGAAAACCAGGGTTTTATTTACGGGGGCATCTTTAAAAATAGCTTTAAATGTATACAATGGCGAAGTTCCTATATCTCCGTAGACTATGCCAACGGAAATAAGGAACCCGGCCAGAGAAAGCTTTTTTATATTTATCGGACCCGTTTTGATGACAAAATTATTTACCTGTTTAACATCTTAAAAACTTATTGCTATAGAAGTTGACAGCGATACGTTGTTTTGGACAGCCTTGCTTTCAGCATCTATAAATATTCCGTCCCTGCTATTTAAATTCCTGATTTCAACCCGCCACATTGCATTACTGGTGATACTGTAATCTATATTACCAGAAAACCCCCAGGTTTTAAAACCGTTCGTTGAACCTGTTGCTATAATAACCCCGTTCTTATCGCTGTAATACTCGCCTCTCAACGCAATTATAGTTTTAGGGAACGCCGTATACTTTATGATAACCACCGGAGTGTACCAGGTATGCATTGTTGATGATCCTTTGCTCTTCTGTTCAGCACCAATATCAAAACCCGCTACTGCCGAGAATTTTGAACCAAGTTGAAATATACCATAAAAATCATGGAAGTAACGCATCTGCTTTACGCTGTCAGCTTTGTCGTTTCCAATGAAGCTACTACTGTTCAACGTTACTTTAGCAGAAGGTTTGTAGGTTACCTGCGTGCCAAAAGCAGGCGTTGTATTACCATCAACCCGTTGTATTCTTTGCCAGCCGTTTAAAACAAGTGCACTCAGGTACCATTTTTCGTTAGATGATGTATATCCTAATTTAACTCCTGTTTCAAAGTAGGGCGAGTTTTCAGCAGCAAGACTTCTTGTAAGTGTAGGGCAATCTTTGCCTACTGCGCTTTCCCATCCTATATGGGATGGTAAAATACCGGCATCCAGCCAGATATTTCTTTTAGCAGATAGCTTCACGCCAACGTTTCCTTCGTAAATATTTTTCAATACACCTGGTTCAGCGGCATAGTTTGCATTCATATATGTACCCGTTGCCAGAGCCAGGTTGCCTCTTACCCGATCTGTAGTATAAGTTGCCTTGACAAAACCAAGATTTAGGTTGATTTCGTTTCCCCTGTTATGGCTATAAAGAAAGCCTGGCTTCATATTATTTAACGGCTTATTGAATTCATAAGAGTAATATGCTTCCATATAACCACTTATAGTAAAATTGGAAGGCTTGCTTTCTTGTGCTGAAGCATCTATGCCTACCCATAAAATTGCACCTAATAA
>JBDSBP010000340.1:0-8719 GCA_039921525.1 Chitinophagaceae bacterium
TGAATGGCCGTAAAGCGTCTGGCCTTCCTGAAGTTACTTGCCCTCCATTCCGTATCGTCTCCACAATTATTAATGTGATAACTAAAAAGAGATCTTGATTAAGGATTCTCCCCGTATTTCAGTGAGCGGTTTCTGGAGACCAGTGAGCTTTAATAAAGCTCGCCAGATCGAACCCTCTTTTATGATTGGTCGACTCTAAATGAAGTAGCATAAAAGCGCTGAATTCCGTTCTAATAATATTTAGGTTTTCTTGCAACAAGGCGGCAATTTCTTTGCAAATTCCAGGTTAGCGGTCACATCGTCTGCATCAAAACCAACATTGGCAATAGCCGTTTTGATGTTTTCGGGATTGGTCCTGTCGGTCCAATAAGTAACTTTTGTAATCTTTCTTTTAAAATCGGCCACCGCTTTGGTAACACCTTCCTCATGGGTCATATATTGTTCCAGGATGTTCTTACACGCCTCGCATTGAATTCCGGGAGTACTTATCGTAACTGTTAGCAATGACTTCTTTTTCCCTTGGGCAAAGGAAAAACTTACAACTCCCAACAACAGCAACACAACGAGTTTTACTTTTTTCATGTACGTAATTTTATTCTCAAATTTAATTAAAGTCCATTCCATTCTGAAGGGTTTTGCCGCCACTTTAACAAAATACTCTCCTGCTCCTGTGATACAATACTTTTTTCAATGGCTAATTTGATAAGGGCAGGGTAGTTGGTTAGTGATTTAAGAGGTAGTCCAGCCTTTTTGAAATTGATAACAGCCTCCTCGAAACCGTACGTAAAAATAGAAACCATCCCTATAACATCTAAGCCCGCATTTCGTAATACTTCCACCACCTGTAAGCTACTTGTACCTGTGGAGACCAGGTCTTCTATAACAATCGTTTTTTGCCCCTTTTCATAAAATCCTTCAATCTGGTTTCCTAATCCGTGCTCTTTCGGCTTTGGCCGAACATAAATAAAGGGTAATTTTAATTGGTCAGCTGCCATGACGCCCCAGGCGATACCAGCTGTTGCAACCCCTGCCAGCATAGCCGCATCAGGAAATTCTTCAAATAGCAGGTTACACATCTCCGATTTTATAAACTCCCGGATATAAGGGAATGACAAAACCCTTCGGTTATCGCAGTATATTGGACTTTTCCAGCCGCTTGCCCAGGTAAAAGGTGGCTGTATTTTTAGTTGAATGGCATTGATCTGTAGTAGTTTTTCAGCCACCGCTTTTTGATTCGTCATTAGAATTTATCGATTGATGAATGATTCAGGATTTATAAATGTAAAGGATTATCAGGATATGTTGTGCTGGCTTGCGAAGTTTGTTATCCTTCGTTATGTAAACCACCGGGTGCTAGAAAAGCGGGGCCTGCCACCTACCCTGTTATACCGGATACACGCGATATTCTGTTGACGGTCGGGTAATATTCCAGCAGTTTCGTATTCAGTCAGGGCCGGGGCAAGCACCACCCCTACAATCGCCTTTGACTGAACTCAAAAAAAGAGTAAATTGGTAGTAAATAACAGCAGCATTTCTATGTATATAAAAATCTACTTCAACGATAAGCCTTTGTTTCTATGTGATGAAATAAGTAAAGATCTAGAGCCGTATGTACATCATGATGATGCGGTTTTTATTGATGAGTTTTCAACCCCCGCTCTGAAATCAATGATTCATGAAATGCAACAGGAAAAGGTGCATGCCGGTATATTTTTATACGAAGATCTAAAAAAATTAAAGCAGGCTTTCTGGAAAAAATTTCTCATTATTCAGGCCGCCGGCGGATTGGTAAAAAATGAAAAGGATGAGATCCTGTTTATGATCAGAAGAGGTAAATGGGACCTGCCAAAAGGTAAACTGGACGCAGGCGAGTCTATCGAGGAATGCGCCGTGCGGGAAGTGGAAGAGGAAACCGGGTTAAGGAAGGTGTTATTAAAGCAATTCCTGGCAACGACTTATCATACTTATGTAGAAAATGGCAAACATATTTTAAAAGAAAGTCATTGGTATATTATATTGTCTGATAGCAAACAGAAATTCGTGCCCCAATTAGAAGAGGATATTCATGAGGTGAAATGGGTAAAAGAAACAGATTTACAGGATGTGCTGAGCAACACTTATCCTTCTGTAAAAGATGTACTAGCGATTTATAAGCCTGTCGCGAAGGAAGGATCCTGATGTTAAACGGGTTTATTTTTCTCCATATACTACTGTGATGTCAACTTTAAAATAACGCTTTGGCTATAAGCCTTCAGCTATCAGGAGGAAATCATTACCCGGATTGTTACCCTGATAGCTTACCGCTAATAGCTGATACCTAATATAACCGACATTTTATGATTGACATGACACTACCCTGCTATTCCTTAACACTACTCGTCCTTTCTTTTCAAAACCGCGACAGTCAACCTGCTGACACAAACCAGTTTTCCGGCGTCACTATATATTTTGATCTCCCAAACCTGTGTAGAGCTGCCTAAATGAATGGGGGTGCCTACCCCGGTTACGAAACCATCTTTAACGCCCCTTATATGATTGGCATTGATCTCCAAACCGACACAGTAATACTTGTTAAAATCTGAAACCATAGCTGCCGCTACGCTTCCTATGGTTTCAGCAAGCGCTACAGAAGCACCGCCGTGTAATAAACCATAAGGTTGCCTTGTGCGATGATCAACAGGCATCCTTGCTTTCAGGAAATTGTCCCCTACTTCCACCCACTCCATTCCAAGATGCTCCGCCATGGTTGATTTTCCTAATGGAACCAGGTCATCCATTTCCAGGTCTTTTTTGAACCAAATAGACATATTGATAAATTGAAATGTAAATTTTATTTAACTTTTGCAAGAGATTGTACCACCGGTTCCGGCAAAAATTGCGAAGCATCTCCCCCATTCCGGATAACATCTCTTACGAGGGTAGAAGCGACAGAAGTGTACTGGGGTAAACAGGTAAGAAAGATTGTTTCTATCTTACTGTCAAGGCTCCGGTTCATATCAGCGATGGCCTTTTCATATTCGAAGTCGTTTACATACCGGATACCTCTCAAAATAAAATTTGCCTGTACGCTTTTGCAGCACTCTACTGTTAGACCTTCGTATACCACCACTTCAACTTTCGGATTGTCCTTGTAAATTTCCTGTATCCACAACTGTCTTTGTTCTTCGGAATACATAGGTGCTTTGTTCGCATTTCGTCCGATCCCTATAATAAGCTTATCAAAAATATAGAGAGACCGGTTAATGATATCAAGATGCCCTATGGTGATGGGATCAAAGGTTCCGGGAAAAAGGCAAATTCTATCCATACTGAATAGTTTAAAGGTTGAAGGTTGCGGTTCAAAATTGCTTCTAAACGGTTAAGAAGGCCATTTATTCTCCCCCACTGCCGGCGAGCAAATATAATACAGCCATTCTTACGGCCACACCATTTTCAACCTGCTGAAGAATAATTGACTGGTTGCTATCCACTACATCGCTATCAATTTCTACCCCGCGGTTAATGGGTCCCGGGTGCATGATAACGATTTCTTTATTTAGGGAATCCAGCATATTTTTTTTTATGCCGTATGCCAGGTTATATTCCCGCAAAGAAGAAAAAAGAACCTGGTTCTGCCTCTCCAGTTGTATGCGTAACACGTTGGCTACATCGCACCACTGAAGCGCTTTTTTGAGATTGTATTCCACGGTAACATCAAATGCTTCCTCTATATATTTCGGAATCAACGTGGGCGGACCAGCAAGCATCACCTCTACCCCCATCTTCTTTAATAAATAAATATTACTCAATGCAACCCTTGAATGCATGATATCGCCAATAATTGCCACCCGTTTTCCTTCCAGGCTTCCTAACTTTTCCCTAATAGAAAACGCATCCAGCAGTGCCTGTGTAGGGTGTTCGTTTATGCCGTCGCCGGCATTTATGATAGAAGCAGGAATATGCTTCGCCAAAAAATGAGGCGCACCACTGGCGCTATGGCGCATTACTACCATATCCACTTTCATGGAAAGGATGTTTTTCACAGTGTCCAGCAGCGATTCGCCTTTAGAAACAGATGAACTGCTTGCCGAAAAATTAATTGTGTCTGCACTTAATCGCTTTTCAGCCAATTCAAAAGAGATGCGGGTACGGGTGGAGTTTTCATAAAAAAGATTAACAATGGTTACTTCCCTGAGCGAAGGAACCTTTTTAATTGGGCGCTGTAATACTTCTTTAAATTGAATAGCGGTGTCTAAAATAAGCTTGATATCCCGGGAGGCAAGGTCTCTAATGCCAAGAAGATGTTTTGTACTTAGTTGCATTAAAGGGCGAAATTAGGGTAAAAAGATATACCTGAAATAAGAAATAACCACAGATGCAGGAGACAGGGAAAAACACTGTGTAATTTTTCATATCCCAGTTAATTTGTTTCGGCACTACGTATGTCGCAAGTGCCTCCGTGTTTCAAATTATACGTATGGTCAAAATCAAATCAGCAGCACTTCCTCATTTCCATCCTTCTCTCCCCAAAATACCTTTACTTTTTGTGAGACAATAGAATCAATGGCCTTTCCTACGTAGTCGGGTTGAATGGGTAATTGCCGGCTGAACCGCCTGTCTACCAGGATACATAATTCTACTTTTGCAGGGCGGCCGTAATCAAGCAAAGCATCCAGGGCGGCGCGGATGGTACGGCCGGTATAAAGAACATCATCTATCAAAATCACATTTTTGTTTTCGATTATGAAAGGAATGTCGGTTTGGTTAGCTACATGAAGTTCCTTTCTAATATCATCCCGATAGAAGGTAATATCCAGCTTTCCATATAAAACGTTACCGGGACTAGTTTGCTTTTTCAGTTGCTCCACTATTCTTTTCGAAATGTAAATGCCTCTTGGCTGAATACCTATTAATACGGTATTTTCCAGCTCAAGATGATTTTCGAGAATCTGGTGACATAACCTTTGTATAGTAATGGATAGTTGCTCCCGGTTTAGAATCGTCTTCAAAGCAATGTTTTTATAAAAATAGCGCAATCGCTGATAATGTAGCGAGGTTTTAGCACATCAGCCCATGAATGGATAGCGGTAATCGATGGGTGGATTAAACGTTTCTTTAATAGTTCGGGCACTTAACCAGCGGTATAAATTCAGGATAGAACCCGCTTTATCGTTGGTTCCCGAGGACCGCGCGCCACCAAAAGGCTGTTGTCCTACAACAGCTCCTGTAGGTTTATCGTTTATATAAAAATTTCCGGCTGCATTCCGAAGCCTGGCAGTGGCCAGCTCAACGGCGTCCCGGTCCTGGGCTATAAGAGCCCCTGTTAATGCGTAAGGGGAAGTAGCGTCCACTAAGGCTAATACCTCCTCAAAATTTTCAGAGGGATAGATATAAATTGTCAAGACCGGACCAAATAGCTCTTCGCACATGGTAACATAATCAGGATCCCTGGCTTCGATTATGGTTGGTTCAATGAAATAACCGGTTGTTTTATCGCAAGTGCCTCCTGCAATTATAAAAGCCTCCTCTCCTTTTTTTGCCTTATCGATGTAAGTTTTCAATTTGTCGAAGCTTTTTTCGTCAATTACCGCATTTATAAAATTGGAAAAATCTTCCACGCTACCCATTTTGATGGTTTTAAGGATACCTTTCAGTTTTTCTTTTACCTCGTCTGCTATATTATCGGGCAGGTAAGCTCTCGAGGCTGCAGAACATTTTTGTCCCTGGAATTCAAAAGCGCCTCTCACAAGAGCCGTTACCAATGTATCTACGTCTGCCGATTTATGTGCAAGCACAAAATCCTTTCCGCCCGTTTCACCAACTACCCGGGGATACGATCTATAGGTACTAATATTTTCACCAATGGCTTTCCAGATGGAATTAAACACCGCAGTGGAGCCTGTAAAATGTATGCCGGCGAAATCAGGGTGACTAAAACAAATTTTTCCAAGCACGGGTCCATCAACATAAATGAGGTTGATAACTCCGTCGGGTAAACCGGCGTCCTTTAATACCTTCATGATCATCTGCGCACTATAAACCTGCGTGTTAGCGGGTTTCCATACCACCACGTTCCCACACATGGCGGCAGAAGTGGGCAGGTTACCAGCTATTGCCGTAAAATTAAATGGAGTGATAGCCAGCACGAAACCTTCAAGGGGCCGGTATTCGAGTTTATTATGTATGCCTTCACTGCTGATGGGTTGCTGCCGATAAATCTCGCTTAGAAAATGAACGTTGAAACGTAAAAAATCTATCAACTCACAGGCCGAATCAATTTCTGCCTGGAAAGGGTTTTTACTCTGCCCGAGCATAGTGGTTCCATTAATCAGGAACCGGTATTTTGTAGCCAGAAGATCAGCTGCTTTCAGGAAAATAGCCGCCCGGTTTTCCCAACTAAGTTGGGCCCATGCCTGCTTTGCTTTTAGGGCAGCGTTTATAGCCTGGGTAACATGCGTTTCATCACCTTCATGAAAATGCCCTAAGGTATGAGCTATTTCATGCGGCGGATGAAGGGCAACTTTGTTCCCGGTTCTAACCTCACGCCCGCCAATATACATGGGAATATCGAGGGTGTCTTTTTTTAAATCGACAAGTGTTTTTTGCAACATGTCTCTTTCTACTGTTCCGGGAGCATATGATAAAACCGGTTCATTAACCGGCATTGGATAATTGAAATAACCAAAATTCATACGTACACTTTTAATGTTTGGAAACGAGTTTTAATCCAATGATAGAACCGATCAGCAGGACAATGAAAAATAGTCGCCAGAAAAAAGCTGGTTCTTTAAAAAATATAATGCCAATAATAACCGTGCCTGCCGCGCCAATACCGGTCCATACGGCATACCCGGTGCCGATAGGAATAACCTGGGTGGCTTTATTTAATAAAACGAAACTTGCGGTGATGCAAAGGAAAAAGCCAATGCTCCATTTTATATTAGTAAAGTTTTCAGAGAGTTTCAGGCAGGTAGTAAATCCTACTTCAAATAAACCGGCGAGAATTAAAATGATCCAGGACATGGGAGGAAGTTAAATTTGTTCGGGAGTTCGATAGCTTTGGCAGATCACTTATTCAAACTTCCATCATAAGGTATGCTTTAATAAACCCGTCCAGATCCCCGTCCATTACCGGTTGCACGTTACCCACCTCATAATCTGTACGATGATCCTTGATCATTTTATAGGGATGAAATACATAACTGCGTATCTGGCTTCCCCATTCTATTTTTTGCTTGCTGCTATTAGCTGTGTTTTTAAGTTCTTCTCTTCTGCGGATCTCCTCTTCGTATAATTTACTTTTTAGCATCTTTAATGCTTTTTCCCGGTTCTCGCCCTGGGTGCGTGCCTGTTGACATTCGATGATGATGCCACTGGGAATATGCTTCAGCCGGACGGCTGTTTCTACTTTATTTACGTTTTGACCTCCCGATCCACCACTTCGGAAAAAAGCCCATTCCAGATCAGATGGATTCACCTCGATGTCGATGGTATCATCTACTAACGGGTATACAAACACGGAGGCGAACGAAGTGTGCCTGCGGGCATTACTATCAAAAGGAGAAATCCTTACAAGGCGATGAACACCACTTTCCGATTTAAGAAAACCGTAAGCGAACGCCCCATCAAACTGAAGGGTTGCCGATTTAATTCCTGCACCCTCACCTTCCTGGAAATCAAGTTCAGTAACGGTCCAGCCCTGTTTTTCGCCATACATGCGATACATACGAAGAAGCATTTCTGCCCAGTCCTGGCTTTCCGTGCCACCTGCGCCACTATTGATCTCGAGTACAGCGGGCATTTCATCCTCTGGTTGGTTGAGCGTACTTTTAAACTCGGCCTCTTCAATATTGTGCAAGGCCTTTTCATAGGCTTCCTTCACTTCCAGTTCGGTAGCTTCCCCTTCTTTCCAGAAGTCGAAGAGGATGGCAAAATCTTCCACTGCCATTACTACATTGTCATAAAGCTTTACCCAGTATTCATCTACCTTAATCTCTTTGAGAATAACGGTGGCACGTACATTATCATTCCAAAAGCCGGGAGCCAGCGTCAGCTGTTTATCCTGCGTAAGTTTTTCTTGTCGGTTCTCGACGTCAAAGAAACCTCCTCAGGACGGAAACACGCTCCCTCATATTCTTAATTTGTTCTTGTGTCATAGCGGGCGAAGGTAAGAGAAATTATGGATTTGGCAGTTATCAGATACCAGTTATAAAACCTCGCATTAATTTGCAGCAGATGATCCCGTTAAAAATCTACAGATCTCTAATTCCAGTTAGATTTCACTCATTAACTTTTTTATAACGAACCTTAACACCATTTTTTGAATTTATAATAGAAATTTGTGTTTTCAAACATTCAAACGAAGATTTTTTTCTCATAAGCAGTTAGTTTTGGTTACGAGCCTTGTTTCTACAAGGCTCTTTTTTATTAAAGATCGCTGCGAAATATTTATTTGAAAATATTATTATTAACATTTCTTATATTTATTGCACAATTGAATTATTTTAAGTAAATTTATTCTAATAAAAATTCGGGGTCAGCGTTATAATAAAAATGATTTCCTTTATTGGTGTTAATATTTACGGGAAAGATTTGAAACTGTGATTCTGATTAACGGAATAATAACATTGCTTAACAAATTATTTTATTTTCATAACCGAATTTACACTCTCTAAAAAGTACGTTTTTTTTTCTCATAAGCAGTTAGTTTTGGTTACGAGCCTTGTTTCTACAAGGCTCT
>JBDSBP010000341.1:0-5014 GCA_039921525.1 Chitinophagaceae bacterium
GTAACAATTATCCTTATCATTCGTACGATTATGTGAAAGGAATACCTGGCGCGGCATTCGATCCGAACAAACCAATAAACAATTCCCGCAACAATACTGGTTTGCAGGAACTACCCCCGGTACAGCCGGCATTTATCTGGTATCCTTACGGCATTTCGCCGGATTTTCCGGATATGGGAACTGGTTCAAGAACAGCCATGGCAGGACCTGTTTATTATTCTGATATGTTTCCGAAAGAAACCAGGTACCCTGCCTATTATGATGGAAAATTCTTTATGTATGAGTGGATGCGTGGATGGATCAAACCAGTGACCATGTTGCCCAATGGTGATTTTGACAAAATGGAACCCTTCATGGAGCATACAAGATGGGCAGCACCTGAAGACATAGAATTAGGACCGGATGGCAGAATGTATGTGTTGGAATATGGCAATGGGTGGTTTACCAAAAACCCCGATGCTGCATTGTCAAGAATAGATTATAACAGTGGCAACAGGCCACCTAAAGTAAGTTCCGTTTCCATTAACAAAACGTCTGGCTCTCTTCCTTTTGCAGTTACGGCTTCCGTAGAGGCCAAAGATCCGGAAAATGATAAACTCACCTACAGCTGGGATCTTGGCAACGGAACTAAAAAAGAAACTACTACTCCTTCTATCGATTATGCTTATACGCAGTCCGGCGAATACATGATCTCGGTAGAAGTTTCAGATGATAAAAAGGCAACTTCAAAAAGCGAGTCCAAATTAGTATATGCCGGCAATTCGGGGCCGATAGTAGATATCGATTTGAAATCCAATAAGAGTTTTTATTTTCCAGGCAAACCCGTTCAGTACACCGTTATGGTAGAGGATACCGAAGATAAAACAGCCATTAACCAACAGAACCTTCGTGTGTTAGCGGATTTTGTAGAAGGCAGGGATAAAGCCGCGGTTCCTCCGGGACATCTAAGTGTTGTTGAAACAGCCGCTGGTCAAAATATTATGATGGCCGGTGATTGCAAAACCTGTCATAAAGTGAACGAGAAATCGATAGGACCATCGTTTATGCAGGTTGCTGTGAAATACGATAAAGACCCGAAAGCAAATGCCTACCTGATAGATAAAATAAGAAAGGGAGGTTCAGGAGTTTGGGGAGAAGTGGCCATGTCTGCACATCCTGATATCCCTACTACCGACCTGCAGCAGGTGGTGAAATGGATTTTATCTTTAAGCAGTTCAGCCGAAAATAAAAAATCTCTTCCGCCTGCTGGAAGTGTGAACCCAACTACTGCAGATAAAGGCTTTTTGTACCTGACGGCCAGCTACACCGATAACGGTGGTTCCGGAGGTTCTAAGGCACTTAGCTCAAAAAAGACACTTATTTTGAGGAACAGTAAAATGTCAGTAAGGGCAGTTGAGCAGATCATGAATTTTCTTACTCTCGACTCAGCAGGAACGCGCTACCTCGTGGCTCCGAAAGGCACTGGCAGCTTCCTGGTAGATAGTGTAGATCTTACTGGTATAGAAGCTATAGAATTATCTTTTGTAAGTTCACAACCCTTAAAATACGGCTATAGTTTTGAATTGCACCTGGACGGTTTAACCGGACGTAAAGTAGGGGAGGCAGCACTCACTCCCGCACTGACGACTAAGAAAACCGGGATTTTAAGAATACCTGTAGGAGGTGTTACGGATGCAGGACTACACAATATTTACCTGGTTGCCAGGGTAGAAGATCCAGCGGAAACAGGTAAGGTTTTGCTTCCGGCTTTGCAGTTTATGTCTAAATAATTTACACCAAGGCCTCTACGGGTTGCCAGAGAAGTAATCATTGAAACGAGCAAAGTATTAAACCCCGGTGAAGTTTTATAAACTTCACCGGGGTTTTTATCGGGTGGTTTTGCCAGATTACTTTAATACAATATGTATAACGCAGTACTAGCAAACCTCATATCAATAAACCATTGAAAATGAAGCATTAACAATAATCCCCCTGTAAGGAAGAACTGAAAATTAATAACAATAGTCCCTTTATATAGCCTATCTTACTAGGATGACACTCTATCAGTTTGATCATTTAAATGAAATAGAGCAGGAAGAATCCATTGAAGATGAAGGTGTTTTTTTGGCAAACAGGAACGAAGGATTGTTAATGTTCGATCTTTACCAGATCGGTGATTTTTATGTAGAATTCTATTATAACATTAACAGGAACAGTTCCAAAATTATGTTGAGAAGTTTCGTAGATATCGAAGAGCTTCATCCCTATCTTGATACGATCGACATTTCTTATTTGTTCTAATCCGAAAGCATACCTCTTTGTTATTCACCGTTTTTCTTGCATGGGAATAATTTAGAACAACCAAACAGTTTGCTCCATCCAATGTTCACTTCTTTCCACTGTGCATAAAAGGTTTAAAACTAAGCCCGGTTCAAAAGGCATTTAAGACCGATCTTTTCCCACAAAAACATATATTTACCCGTTGAACATTTACCTCTAAAGTTGGTGCGAGCCTGCTGGCGGGATTTAGGAACAGGCTATCCACCAGTTATTCACCTGCAATAAAAGAACGATTTTTTATTGTAGGTTTGTCGCCCTATAAAAAATTGAACCGTGCGTCTAAAGAGTTTAGAAATTAAAGGATTTAAAAGTTTTGCTGATAAAACGGTCGTAAATTTTGATGAAAATATTACCGGTATTGTCGGCCCGAACGGATGTGGCAAAAGCAATATTGTAGATAGCATCCGCTGGGTGATCGGGGAGCAAAAGATCAGTCATCTACGCAGTGAAAACCTGGAAAGTCTTGTCTTCAATGGCTCCAAATCCCGTAGCGCCAGTGGCCTGGCTGAAGTAAGTCTCACATTTGAGAATACCCGCAATCTTCTTCCTACCGAATTTAATATGGTAACCGTAACCCGCAAGTTTTATAAAAGCGGCGAAAGCGAATACCGGCTGAATGACGTAAGCTGCCGGTTGAAGGATATCCAGAATCTTTTTATGGATACCGGCATTTCCACCGATAGCTATGCCATTATTGAATTAGGAATGGTGGATGACATCATAAAAGATAAAGAGAACAGCCGGCGACGCATGCTCGAGCAGGCAGCAGGGATATCCATCTACAAAACCCGTAAAAAGGAAGCCAAACTAAAATTGGATGCCACACAGCAGGATCTCGCCCGCATCGAGGACCTGTTGTTTGAAATAAATAACCAATTGAAAACCCTGGAAAACCAGGCAAAAAAAGCAGAGAAATATTTCGAAATAAAGAAGGACTACCGCGAAGTAAGCATTGAGCTGGCCAAAGCCGCCCTGGAAGGTTTTAATATCACCTACCGTGATCTGAATGCGCAAACCGAAGCGGAAACAAATCATAAAATAGAACTGGAAACGAATATCGACCGGGAAGAAGCTAACCTGGAGCATGACAGGCTTGGATTCATTGAAAAGGAAAAAGCGCTGCAGCATTTGCAACACGCGTTCAATGAGCTGGTTCAGCAGCTTCGTACGAAAGAAAATGAAAAGAACCTTGCGTCGCAGCGTTTAAATTTTTTGCATGAAAAGGAAAGCAGCCTGCAGGAATTCCTCTTGAAGAGCCGGGGCGCGCTTAAAACATTAGAAGAAAGTATTTCCCTTACGCAAAATCAGATGAATGATGAGAAGGGAAAAGCGGAGAGCATGCAGGGATCATTGGATGAGAAAAAAGAACTGGCGGAAGATAAGCGGCGCGTATTTGACCAGGAAAGAAAAGCGGTAGATACGCTGAGAAGCGAAAATTTAAAGGTACAACGTAGCCAGTTTGAGGCCGAAAAAAGAGTTGCCATCGCAGACACTTCCATACAAAACCTTCAACGAACAATTACGCAGGTAGAAGAAGAAAGAGAAACCCGCGACAGCCAGTTAAAACAACTGGAAGAAGAGAAAACAGAAAAAGAAGGAGAGCTGGAAATGAAAAAATCGGAGCTCTCTCAACTACAGCAACATCACGAAAAAACAAAAGAACAGATATTACTGACCCAGGGTGAACTGGAAAAATTACGGCAACAGCTAGCCGAAGAAAACAGGAAACTGGATTCAGAAAAAAATCAGCACGCCTTATTAAAAAGCCTGATCGATTCCATGGAAGGCTATCCTGATAGTGTTAAGTTCCTTCATAAAAACAATAACTGGAATCATTCTGCCCCTATCCTCACAAATATTATTTATGTGCAGGAAGAATACAGGGCGGCGGTGGAAAATGTGCTGGAACCCTATCTCAATTATTACGTGGTTAATAATTTAGAAGAAGGCCTGCAGGCCGTGCATTTGCTGGATGATAATAAGAAAGGCAAGGCTAATTTCTTTTTGCTTGACAAACTGAATATTGAGCATGATGAAAAAGCACCTCATACTATACCTGATACTATTCCCGCCATGCAGGTAATTGAAGTAGAGGAAAAATACCGCAAGCTGGCTGAAAATCTACTGGGAAATGTATTGATTGCTGAAAATGAAGATGCCCTCGTTAACAGCAATGGCGCCATAGTGCTCGAAAAAACCGGTAAATATGTAAAGGGGAAATATTCTCTTTACGGTGGCAGCGTGGGCATCTTTGAAGGCAAAAAAATTGGCCGCGCAAAAAATCTTCAAAAGCTGCACGAAGAAATCCTATTGCAAGACGTTATTGTAAATGACATCAAAAAAAAGATACAGGATAAACACAACGAAGTAATTGGTTACAATGAACAGTTAAAGGAAAATGCTATCAGGCAGGCACAATCAGCCATTAATTCATTAACTAATCTCAGTTTTTCTATCCAGAATAAAATGGAAAACCTGCACGCCCAGCAGGGAGCATCGCGCAACAAGCTGGAAGAGATGCAACAGAATTTGGAACAGACACAGTTTTCCATACAAGGTACACGAACCGAATTAACCGGGCTGATTGTTTTGATTGAACAAACAGCCGAAAAATTACAGTCCGCGGAAAATAATTATAAAACCGCCGAAGCAGAATTTAATAATGCCAACATTCAGTACAACGAATTTAACCTCC
>JBDSBP010000342.1:0-5220 GCA_039921525.1 Chitinophagaceae bacterium
AAATGAAAAATGTGAAACTTTAAAAAGGTGTCATTCTTAAGGTTTCACATTTACTCATTCTTATAAAACTATTAATAAGTTCAGTCACTTTCTATAAAAGACTTTCGATGTGCCAATGACAAATATAGACGCTGACTTCCGAAGTTTGTAAAACTTCGAAAGTCTGACATAGAGGGTTCTCAAATCCAAACTTTCGAAGTCTAAAAGACTTCGGAAGTCAAGCTAAAATATTTTATTTTTTCGGTCAGCCCCTGCTTAAACCTATAATGTTTGAATCCATAGTGCCTGCACTAAAAACACAAACCTTATAGGTTTATGCGACAGTTTACCAATCGATCATTTAAAACTGTCATTTTATAAACATATTAAGCTCGCTTTTTTACAAGTCTGAAAGACTCGGAAGTCAGCCCGAGATTCTATATTCCTAGGCGCCATACTTCGACTTCCACTCGCTGTATTTTCTTTTTTCGATGGATTCAATCAGGTTCCGGATCGTAGAGGCCCAATAGTTACGAAAACCGAAAGCCATGCTTACTTTGCTTTCAACTCTTTCTGTCATGAGCATCTTTTTGCTTTTCATATCAATGAGAGTAACCCATATTGCCGCAGCTTTTTCCGATTTACTCATGGCTTCTACTACGAACAACAAACCAATGCCTGTTATGCCGCCATAATCAAATCCCTTAACGAGTGCACCGATATCATTATCCTTTAGCCTGTGAAAATCACCAGTATTTGTCGATTTTATTTGTTCCGCGTTAACTTTTTCGTTTCTTTTTGCTACCATTCCAAGGTCGTGGTCAACATTGCTTTTATGGAAGGCCCCTTTGAGGTCATATTTTTTAGCTTCGTTTACCACAACATCATTAATGCCTGTATACTGGCGATCGCGTATATCAATCTCGTTGGCAGCGGCATCATCAATCAGTTTTGCTTTGGTGAAATCTATGCCCAGGTAAAAAAGAGGCGTTTCACTGGAATTAAAAACATCTTTCAGGGCCTGAGCAGCACCAGTTTGTGATAACATACAAAAGAATAGGGAAATAAAAAGCCAATTGAATGTACGTGTACGTTTCATGATTTCATTTATTTTGTTTGTGTTAGAAAAATTTTCATTTCGCATTGAGCCAGCAGTTCATCATTGTGGTATATTTTCCCGGCTATTAATGTTACATTAAATACCTGGGTTACTATTGATATTTCAGTTATTATGATATCCTTTATTTTTGGCAGTGAAAATATCTGCAGGTTATTAATCGCCCCTATATACCCAACGGATACAGGCTTGTTTTCTACTTTCGAAGTTTGCCCGGCACTGGCCGCCGCCGTCTGGGCTATATTTTCCACCAAACCCGGCTCGCGCAATACGCCTTCTTTCACAAAAATATTACCTTCCCTCACTTCAAAACCCGTTCGGGTAAGCTTTTCATCTTTAAATAGCAGGCTATCTATCATCACAAAAGGTGGCCTTTGCGGGATAAGTGACAAGATGTTTGGGGTTATCATATTTGAAATGGCTATAGGCTATCAGCTATCGGCTCTCATTGCTGCCAAAAATTATAATAATTAAACCATTGAACCGGATATTGTTTTACTTTATTTTCCATCTCAGCGGCAAAATCGTTTAACATTTGCTGCATCCTTTTTTCTTTTGCAGGATGGTCATAGTTCTTTATCCCGCTGGAAAAAAAGTGATAATGGAAATTGCTTTCTTTCATGGCAAATACAAAGGACACAGGGATTTTAAAAGTGGCGGCCAGCACAAACGGACCTATAGGAAACCTGGCTTCTTCGTTCAAAAAATCAGCTGTTAGTGTTTTATTGCCTTCCATGAACCTGTCGGCGTGCATACAAACCAGTTCATTGTTTTTGAAAGCCTCGTTTATTTCATAAATATGTGAGATATCATTATTCCTTATTACAATTACCCGCATATTTCTTTTTCCGGTAATAGTTGAAAGATATCCTTTGATCTGCTGATGCTCGTTATCCATCATCACAATATTAATCCTGGTATTTAACCGTTTCAACAGGTGTCCGGCAATTTCCCAATTACCAATATGAGCGCTTAATAATAATCCGCCTTTTTGCATCTCCACTATTTTCCTGAGATTATCCTCTCCGTCAAAATTATAGGTAAACTTATTGGGTATTCCTGACATAACCACCACTTTATCGATAATACTCTGACCGAGGAAATAGAAGTTGCAGTAAATAGAAACCAGTGATTTTAAAAAACCATATCCGAGTTTATGACGAAAAAAAAAGAATAAGGGTTTGGTTGATTTAAATAGAAACAAAAAATAATAAAAAGCCACGAATCGTAACAGGAGATAAGCCGGCAATACCCCAAAATTTCTTAATATAATTACAAAAATCCGGTACCCTAATGGCGTTCCCCTTGATTTACCTTGCCACAATGGCATTATACCAATTCTTTTGAATGTACCCTCGAAATAACATAGTCATAAAAATCCTGGAAAGTAGCGATCCCGGCAAAGTCTTCCGGTTTAACTTTAAAGGAAAAATTACTTTCAATAACTACAACCAGGTCAATATAATCAAGACTATCTAATCCCAATGTTTCTTTTAAATTTGCATCCGGAGTTATGCTATCGGCCTCTGCTTCAAACTCTTCCACCAGGAAGTCATTTATTCTTTCAATTATTTCTACATTTTCCATGAGGGTCAGTTTATCAGTTTTCTTACTATAAGTGATGAGTTAGTTCCTCCAAAGCCAAATGAGTTGGACAAAAATACATCTATATCTTTTTCAATTGATTTTTCCACAATATTCAAGCGGGCAGAATCTTCATCAGGATTTTCGAAGTTAATATTGGGCGCAATAAAGTTGTTATGCATCATTAATAAAGAATAAACCATTTCACTGGCGCCCGCCATCCAGCATTCATGTCCCGTCATTGATTTAGTTGAACTCACAAACGGTTTAGACACTCCAAAAATTGTATCGATGGCTTTTGCTTCGCTGGTATCACCGGCAGGTGTTGAGGTGGCATGTGCATTAATATAATCTACTTCGTTTGCCTGCATACCGGCATCTTTCAGTGCCATGGAAAGCGCCCTTACCGGCCCGTCTACTGTGGGATTTGAGATATGCTCCCCATTTGATGAAAATCCATAACCCACCAGTTCACCTAAAATTTTCGCGCCTCTTTTTGTAGCAGATTCAAGGCTCTCCAGGATTATTGTTGCTGCTCCTCCGCTTGGAATTAGTCCATCCCGATCCCGGTCAAAAGGCCTCGATGCTTTTTCCGGCGCGGATTCATGAACAGAGAATGCAGATAATGCATCAAAGTTTCCCATGGCAAAGTGGTTAACCTCCTGGGCCCCACCGCATATTATTCCCTTTTGTAACCCGCTTTTTATAAGCATGTACCCCATACCGATAGCATGTGAACCGCTGGCGCATGCAGCACTGATCGTAAAATTCACCCCTTTCAATTTGAAAATGGTGGCCAGGTTCATTGTTACGGTTGAATTCATGGTCTGAAATACCGATCCCGAACCCAGTAACATCGTGTCCTTTTTCTCCCTCAGGATATCGTTCGACTCTATAACCGGTTTTGCTGAACTATCATTACCATATAAAATTCCAAATTCTTGCTGATCAAGATAATCCTGGTCTATGCCGGCATTTTTTAAGGCTTCCACAGTTGCTACATAAGCATATTCCCCCTGCTCGGGCAGCATCACTCTTGCCCTTCTGTCTAACAAGCCCTTCAATGCGGGCCGTTCAATATTCCCGGTTAACCCGGAACGGTATCCATAATCTTTGCGTACCTGGTCGAGTCTTATGCCAGACCTGCCCTGATACAGGGAATTCCTGACCTCATCCAGCTCTTTCCCTATGCAAGAATAGATGCCCATGCCCGTAATCACTACTCTGTTCATTTATGCATGTAAACTAAAGATTTATAAATCAATTTCCAGCTCGTTTTTGTATGAAATGTAATTTTTGAATGATGAAACAGCCGTGGGCTGTTGGCTATCGGCCTTCGGCTATCGGCTATCGGCCAGATGTATCTTTTATGCTTGAGATTATTCATAAATGAAACAAGCTGATAGCTGATAGCCGATAGCCGATAGCCGACAGCCTTCCTCACGAATACAACCCCCCATTCACCGATAACACCTGGGCCGTTATATAGTCTGCCTCCCTGGAAGCCAGGAAACCAACGGCGTAAGCCACCTCTTCCGGTTTCCCAAATCTTTTAACAGGGATGATAGCCTGCAATTCCTTTTCATCCAATCCTTCGGTCATATCCGTTTTTATAAAACCTGGTGCTACCGCATTTACGGTAACTCCTCTCCGACCTATTTCCTGGGCCAGTGCCTTGGTGGCGCCGATCACTCCAGCCTTGGCGGCTGAATAATTGGTTTGACCCGGCAGCCCTTTTAAACCGGAAAGAGAAACGATATTTATTATTCGTCCAAACCTTTTAAGCAGCATCCCTTTTAACACCAGGCGGGTGACATAAAAAAACGCATCCAGGCTCGTTTTTATTACGTTATCCCATTGTTCATCTTTCATCCACATCATAAGACTATCATCTTTGATGCCTGCATTATTAATCAAAACTTCAATCTCATTTTCCGGATTTCTTTCCAGCCAGTCACCCAGAATTTGCTGCACCTGTTCCCTGGAAGACACATCAAACTGCAATAGCTCACCATCTCCACCCTGTTCTCTTATTTGCAAAAGAGTATAATTGGCTTCTATTGTATTTCCCTTAAAATTTACTAAAACAAAATAACCCATGGTGGCCATTTTCAAACAGATTGCCCTGCCTATTCCTCTTGATCCGCCGGTTACTAGAGCACATTTCATGGGTTATTCTTATAAATTTATACGCTGGTTTATTTTTTGCCCAACGGCTGACTAAAAACTAAAAAGACGGTTCGACCTGGCGAGCCCTTTATTTGGTTGGCAATATTGTTCACACCTCGTACCCGATACTCTTAAACGAAAAAACCTCTTCAGATTCTTCTAAGTAACGTTTTATCCGCTCCAGGTCTTTGTACTTGGGGGTATCCCCGATAAACTTCGGGAATATTTTCCTGACTGCTTGGTATACCGCCCGCGTACTGCCCGATAACCGCGGCACACAGCCCAGGTAGTCTATCGCCTGGAGCACCGTCATCATCTGGATCGCCAGTACCTCGAAGCTATTATCTATTACCTTTTTGGTGAGCAGGGCC
>JBDSBP010000343.1:0-4350 GCA_039921525.1 Chitinophagaceae bacterium
TCGCCTCTTCGGCATTGGCTCCATAGTGAACGATAGCCATTAAAACCCGGACCATACCTGATGGATTTTCATGTTGAATAATGTTTCGTCCGTAAACAATTCCTTTCGCGCCTTGTTGCATCAGTTCAAAAGTTCGCTGCAACACTTCATTTTCGGTTGCTTTTCCACCGCCGCGTAGTAGTACCGGTCTTCCGGCGATTTCGATGATACGGTGATAATCATTTACATTATCACAGGGATCAGCTTTGATTATATCGGCCCCGAGTTCGCATGCCTGTCGTACTAAAGGCAGAATTTTATCAAAATCCCCATCTACCATATAGCCACCATTCATTGAATTGTCTCTCATTACCAGTGGCTCTACTATCAAAGGCATCCCCGCACGCTCACACTGAGGCTTCAGATGCGCTATATTTGTTATACCCTGGTAATGCAGATCTGGCTGATTGGGTAAACGCAGCAAATTCACCACTACAGCGGCAGCATCCAGGGTAATCGCCTGTTCCACGGCATCATCAATTAATTAGCTGAATAAATATCCTGGGAATTCACTACCATAAATATTGGCCACATCTGTCCTCAACATTAATGCAGGTTTGTGTTTTCCTGGAATTCTTTGTAGAATCGCTGCTTGTCCAACTGTCAATTGAATGGCATCTGGTTGCGCTTTTACGATAGTATGAATTGCCAGTTCCATATTTTCAATATTATTTAAAAAACTTCTTTCATTAAAAAAGCCGTGGTCAATCGCTACATCCAAACAGTTTCCAGATGTATTAAGTAACCTGTTTAACCTATGTTTAATCATCTCTTTTATATTTTTATATAAAATGTTATTTCATTATATTATTTACCACTACAAGATCATTAAGCTCCTGCTTTAAAAGATTCTCCTGCGGAAAAGCGTGCCCCAGGTGTTGACGGAAACCTTCTGCATATTTTTTAGAAATTTCCTTGCCTCTTTTCTCGGAAAGCTCTTTCATTGAAAGAACATATTTATCCATACCATGGTGGGCAGCTAACCAATTACGCTGGCTTTTATGACACTTAAGCATTTTCTCCTTGATGTTCATCACAGTCGAAATATTAACAATTGTACTGGCTTCTACCTCTTCGCCAAATTTATCTTTCCCTTCCATGGGATCGAGATAATACAGGTAGGGAATAAAGTAATACGGGGCAGTATTTTCAATTTCAATATTAACAATACCAGCAGAGAAACAGGCAGTCTGAACAAGGCGGCTGGTAGTTTCATGATCAGCCATATAACATGATGGACTCATTGTTAGTACCAATCTCGGTTTCGTTTCCCTGATCAGGGAAATTGTCTTAAGCAAGCTTGGCTTATCGTACATTAAAAATATATCATTACATTCCAAACAATGATATCGTGCATCAATAAGTTTAGCTGCGGTTGCAGCTTCCTTTTTACGTATTTTACTAATCCCTTCCCGGTTATACTCTCTCGAACCACAATCTCCCGCGGTCATGGTTGCTACTTCTATGTGCCAGCCTCTTTCTCTGAGAAGGGCCAGTGTGCCTGCACAAACAAATTCAACGTCGTCCGGATGAGCCACTACCGCCAAAGCGGTCTTGTTATCAGCTTCATTCATTGCTTACAATTTTTTTAATAATTTTCTTCAATAGATTTAGGGGTTATATTAAACACAGGATAAATATCCACCACCTTAATATGGTCAATAATATAATTTCCAGCGGCTAAAATTCCACTTCTTTTATCTCTGATATTCTTCATATGCTCAAATGATAAAATCAACACATTGATTTGCTCAAGACTAGAATAAATATCAATTAATGCATTTCAGTTTGAACCCTTTTTATCGCAGCCCTGTAATAATGAAATTCAACATCAGGATGGTCAGCAAGTAATGATAAAGGAACAGACGTATCGATGATTTTCTTTGAAATCATGTATGGGGTCAGGCGCATGCCAAACGGATTATCATGAGCACCTGCCTGCCAGATAGAAACTTTCTCTGCCTTCCATGTTTCAACAGGCCCTACAGTAATTGCCCGGGTAGGAACGCCTACTATATAGCCGCCGCCGGAAGTTCGGGCATTCTGCATAAGTGTAATAGGATGCAGATCCACAATACGGGTTGAAAGCTTGCGAAATTCTTCCGGCGAAGGGGGTGCATCTTTATATTTTCCCTGCCTTTTAAATGGATCGTTGAATGCCCAATGTTTTACATCGCCCTGCCCACCCTGCATGGTGAGGCATTTGACTTCGTCAAAACTTTTTGAAAAAGCATCCATAGAGGAAGATGTGGGAAAGTGAATATTCTCCTCGGGCATTCTCAGTTCAGGTTTAAGGGCATTAAAAAGCAATTCCCTGTCTGCCCGTGCAAAAGAAAGCGGATGCGTTTCAGGGGCCTCTCTTCCATCAATATACCACTCATCCATGCCCCAGAAATGACAGTTCTTTAAAGATACACCAAGGCTATTAACAAGTTGTGCCACTAAAGGTAACTGCTCAGTAGGGCCTATTGGCCCACAAATTCCTGTAGGATTGGACGGGGTCGCTCTCTTCCATGCATCGATATACTCAAGCGCTTCCGCCAGGTAAAAAGACTCCAACGTATCATGAAATATAATCTTAAAGCCCGGGCGTGAAAGTTGCCCAATGTCTTCCAATGTTAACGCTGCTGCTTCTTTTAATATTTGCTCATCTAAAGTGGTGTAATCCCACCAGCCTTCAGCCAGCATACTTAATTTTCTTTCCATAATTTTTTTATAATTAATTTGATGACACGATGTATTGCATTTCAATCATACTATTCCTGCCTGCCACCAGGTGGTTTTTTTTAACACAAGTTCATACCAGGCCGCATTTATATTTAGAACAAACTATAATTGTACGCTTTTACCTGTTGCAGCTGACAAATCAGCGGCAAAAATAATTTCATGTGTTCTCAATGCTTCTTTCAACCCCGTTAAGGGCATTACAATATCATTAAGAATAGATTCAAAAAAAGTATCAAACTGAAGTTTATAAGGATGATCTTCGACATCCCCTGAGTCTAACATTTGCATGGACATCTGGCTCCATTTAGACTTATCAGATTTAAGTTTTTCTGAATGAAGGTTGTTATCTAACAGGCTACCTTCGCTACCAATTAGATGGGTATGAAAATAATATGGCTGCAGGCAATCGACGCTTACTGCACATTTTGCGATTTTGCCACTTTCAAATTTTAATATCGTTACACTGGTAGTGGCATACTCATAAGGTTCAAAGATTTTACTCTTTGATACAGACTCATAACTCGTTACTTCTTTCACATCAGTTCCCATATACAGCAGCAGGGCATCTAAAGCATGACAACCTGCGGTTAACAGCGAACTTCCCCCGCCATTTTTCTTCGCATTCCAGTAAAATTGCTTGTACCATGGCCCGATTCCATGAAAATAATCTACTTCCCCATAATGCAGATCGCCGATTAATCCCTGGTCAATAATTGCTTTTGTAGACAAAGACTGGTTAGAATATCTTAATTCAAATCCAACGCAGAATTTTACGTTTGCTTTTTCTACAGCATCCTTTACGGCCAGGCAATCATCCCAGGAGAGAGCCATCGGTTTTTCCAATATGATATGCTTCCCTGCTTTGGCAGCAGCAATTGCATGATCCTTGTGTTGATAGGAATAACTACAAATAGATACTGCATCTATTTTCTTATCACTTAACATTTCATCCAGATCAGTATAAGATATGATTTCGGAACCCCATTCCAGGCTTAACTTATCATCTTCTAATTTCCTGGAGGAATAAATAGAAACCACCTGTGCGAGATTGCCTGCATTTATTGTTTTGATATGCGCAGTGGCAACCCATCCATATCCAATAATTCCAACGTTTAATTTTTTCATTATTATTATTGTTTTCAGGAATCAACGAGTGTTATGTTAACCTTAATTTGACGCTTTGGCTATCAGTCTTCAGCTATCAGCTATCAGGAGGGAGCTAATCCTACAGTGACCTGCAGAAAGCTGATAGCTGATAGCTGATTTCAGTTATTACTCAATCCCGCACCGTTTAAGAAAATTAGAAGTAATTTTTTGAACCCGCTCGTCCGCCCCATGTGGCTGTCCAAAGTGCGAGTGGGGAAGGATATGCCCCGGTGGTTGAGCGAGTCCCATCGGCCAATAAATTGTTGCGGCATTAAATACCCAGTTTCCTTTCGTACCAGGGTACACCGTGGATGTATAATAGGATTCGTTTCCCGCACTGTTGATAGTTGTACCCTCTGCTATTACTTCTAAACCTGGAATTTTTGCAGGGTCACCATGATGTTCCCACCCGACAAGTCCTGGAATTTTATCGCCTTT
>JBDSBP010000344.1:0-5247 GCA_039921525.1 Chitinophagaceae bacterium
GCTCCATGAAACTCCGCGCCTTCTCCCTGTAACTCTGTGAAATATATTTGTTACACAGAGATGCAACAAAATCAACAGAACACTTCATTACTTGTAGTGGATAGTGGCTACATGAAGATAAACTATAAAACAAAAGATCTTCAAGGTTATTAATAACCTTGAAGATCTGAAGCATTAACCATTAACCATTAATAATTAACCATTAATTCGCTATCATCCCATGCGGATCGATGACAAACTTTTTAGCGGCTCCTTTATCAAAATCTTTATAGCCTCTTGGTGCATCTTTCAGGCTGATCACCTCAACATTTACTGCTTTGGCAATTTGTATTTTATCATACAAAATTGCATTCATCAGTTGTCGGTGATATTTCATAACCGGACACTGCCCTGTATAAAAAGCATGAGATTTAGCCCAGCCTAGACCAATGCGAATGCGCAGGCTTCCTTCTTTGGCCGCAGCATCGGCTGCACCAGGATCTCCTGTCACGTATAAGCCCGGAATACCGATAGCACCACCGGCACGTGTTACAGCCATGGCTGTATTAAGAACGGTAGCAGGTTGCTCCACTGCCGCATCGGCACCATGGCCCCTGGCTTCAAAACCCACACAATCTACAAAACTATCCACTTCAGGCACGCCGATAATGGCTGCTATGGCTTCATCCAGCGGAGTTTCCTTTCTGAGGTCAATTATTTCGCAACCAAAGCTTTTCGCCTGTTCCAATCTTTCAGTTATCATATCCCCAACGATTACAACCGCGGCGCCTAACAAATGACAAGATGCGGCACAGGCCAATCCCACAGGGCCTGCTCCTGCAACATATACAATGGAACCTGGGCCCACCCCTGCACTTACTGCTCCATGAAAACCTGTTGGAAAAATATCAGATAATAAAGTAAGGTCCTTGATCTTTGCCATAGCCTGGTCCTTATCCGGAAATTTCAGCAAATTGAAATCAGCATAGGGAACCATTACATATTCGGCTTGTCCGCCTACCCATCCACCCATATCCACATATCCATACGCTGCACCCGGGCGTGAAGGATTTACATTCAGGCAAATGCCGGTTCTGCCTTCCTTACAATTTCTACACCTGCCGCAGGCTATATTAAAAGGAACTGAAACCAGGTCGCCTACTTTTATAAATTCAACATCCGTACCCGCTTCAATCACTACGCCCGTTATTTCATGTCCTAATATCAGTCCCGAAGGCGCCGTGGTTCTACCGCGCACCATGTGCTGGTCACTGCCACAAATATTGGTGGAGACAATTTTAAGGATAACGCCGTGATTGCATTTCCTGTTTCCAATAGACAATTTAGGATACTCAATTTCGTGAATTTCTACTTCACCCGGTTTGATGTATGCTACACCTTGATTTTTGCACATAATCGTTGATTTTTATGATGAAAAAACTTTATACTGCATTGGCACCTGCAGTGGCAACTGCATGGTCATTTTCAACCAAACTCCCAGAAACACCAATGGCCCCGATGACGTTTCCACTGGCATCTTTTACACAAACACCGCCCGGAAAGGTAATCAAACCGTTGTTAGAATGCTCAATATTATATAAAGGACCTCCCGGTTGCGACAGCTTGCCTATTTCGCCCGTATCCATGTTAAAGTAACGCGCCGTTCTTGCTTTTTTCTGTGAAATATCAATCGACCCCAACCATGCGCCATCCATATGCGCAAAGGCTATGAGGTTCGTTCCGGCATCCACAATGGCAATATTCATTAACGTATCGATTTCTATTGCTTTTGCTTTTGCGGCTTTTATAGCGGCTTCCGCCTGTTCTAGTGTAATGTTCATAAAATTTGTTTTAGAAATTATTTTTTCAAAAATAAGGGTACGGTGCAGCGGCGTTTTGCACGATAATCCCAAAAAATGACACAATAGTGCCAATGTGGGTATCGGCTATCAGCTATCAGCTATCGGCCCTCAGCTTTGTCTATATGTTTGAAGATATAAAAAGAACTAAATTAGCAATGAATTTCGTTTCTTTAGGCTGATAGCTGATAGCTGAAAGCCGATAGCCAAATCAACTATCAAAAGTCACTCATGATAAAAAGCACTGTAGGACACGTTGAGATAAGAAAAATGGATAGTGACAAGTTTGTTGATTCGGAAGATCAGCTGGCAATTGAAGAACCACTGGAAATTCAATTGTCGTATCATGCCGAAGGGGAGAGGATTATAAAAAACATTTCGGTAACGATGCGAACGCCTGGTAACGATGAAGAACTTGCAGTGGGTTTTTTATTTACGGAAGGCATCATACAAAACAGTAACCAGGTAGAAGCCATTAAAACTGATCCGTTCCAGGAAAACACCTTGCTGGTTTCGCTGTTCGATGATGTAGAACCCGTTCTTCAAAAAACAGAACGTAATTTTTATACCACTTCCAGTTGTGGCGTTTGCGGCAAATCAAGTATCGACGCTATAAGAACGGTATCTGTTTTTCGGAATGAAGAAGATGAAATTTGTTTGCCAGCTGAGCTTTTTTATGGATTACCAGATAAGATAAAAAAGCAACAACATTTATTTGAAAGCACCGGTGGTCTGCATGCTGCTACCTTGTTTGATTTGGATGGCAATTTTGTACGTCTTCGTGAGGATGTCGGCAGGCATAATGCCCTGGATAAATTAATCGGCGAGGCTTTACTAGGTTATCGGTTACCATTACACACATCTATTTTATTATTGAGTGGAAGAGCAAGCTTTGAATTGGTACAAAAATCAATTATGGCAGGTATAAAAATTATCGCAGCCGTTGGGGCTCCATCAAGCCTTGCTGTGCATTTGGCAAAAGAAGCAGGTATAACACTGATTGGATTTTTGCGTAAGGAACGATTTAATATTTATTCTGCCTGGCAACGGGTTAGATTATAAAATTTGAGGTAAAGCTTACATATGAAAGATGAAATTTCAGCAGTGCCCGATGCGGAAAATCCGGAAAATTTTACCGGTCTCAAACGAGGCAAGATCAAGAAAGTGGCGGCGGGAGTGCCTGCAGTAGTGTCCAGTTTCAAGAAGGTGTTTGATGAAGCTGGGCTGTTACGTGGAGCAAAGGCTCTATGGCATTTAAATAAAAAGGGAGGATATGATTGCCCGAGTTGCGCCTGGCCCGACCCGGACGACGAACGATCTGGTATCGCAGAGTATTGCGAGAACGGTGCGAGGGCCGTTGCGGAGGAAGCGACTTCGAAAAAATTAATGGCGGATTTTTTTAAGAAGAATGCGGTGAAAGATCTTGCCGCTTTAACCGACTATGAAATTGGCAAAAAGGGAAGGTTGGGGCAGCCGGTTTATCTTCCAAAAGGAGCAACTCATTATCAGCCTCTTTCCTGGGATGAAGCTTTCAAAAAAATTGCCAGCGCATTAAATGATTTGGCTTCTCCCGATGAAGCCATCTTTTATACGTCAGGCCGGACCAGCAATGAAGCGGCATTTTTATACCAGCTTTTCGTGCGTGAATTCGGAACCAATAATCTTCCCGATTGCAGCAATATGTGTCATGAAAGCAGTGGGGTGGCGCTGGGTGAATCTCTGGGCATAGGAAAGGGTTCGGTAAAACTCCAGGACCTGTATGAAGCCGAAGTGATTATGATCCTGGGTCAGAACCCAGGCACCAATCATCCGCGTATGTTAAGCGCTTTGCAGAAAGCAAAAGCTAATGGTTCCATCATCATTTCTATTAATCCTTTGCCGGAAACCGGTTTAATGGGATTTAGCAATCCCCAACAGTTAAAAGGATTATTGGGGATGGATACTGCGCTTACCGATATTTTCCTGCAGGTTAAGATCAATGGAGACATGGCATTGCTTAAAGCGGTGCAGTTGCTGATGTTACAGGAAGAAGAGCGCCATCCGGGTTCTGTATTTGATAACGATTTCATAGCAAAAAACACGTTGGGTTTTACCGAATTCAAACAACATCTTCAGCAACAAAACCTGGATGAGCTGGCAACAGCATGTGGGATAAGTCTTCAGCAGATAGAAGAAACAGCCCGTATATTATCAAATAAAAATAAGATCATAGCCTGTTGGGCAATGGGACTAACCCAACATAAAAATGCCGTAGACACCATCAAAGAGATAGTGAATTTATTGCTGCTTAAGGGCAGTATTGGTAAACCTGGTGCTGGCACCTGTCCTGTAAGAGGTCATAGCAATGTGCAGGGCGACCGTACAATGGGTATCTATGAAAAGCCTGCCAAAGATTTTTTAAAATCAATAGAAGATCATTTTCATTTTAGTCCGCCTCAGGAACATGGATATGATGTGGTAGATGCAATAAAAGCAATGCATGCTAAAAAGGCCAGCGTTTTTTTTGCGATGGGTGGTAACTTTCTTTCAGCCACACCAGACACTAATTATACCGCGGAGGCCTTGAGAAATTGTCGCCTGACGGTGCATGTTTCTACCAAGCTCAATCGCAGTCACCTGGTGCATGGCGAGGAGGCCATTATATTACCCTGCCTGGGAAGAAGTGATGAAGATATTATCAATGGTGAACCCCAGTTTGTATCCTGCGAAAATTCAATGAGTGTGGTGCAGTCTTCGCAAGGTGTATTAAAGCCGGTGTCTAAATATTTGCTGAGTGAACCTGTAATAGTATGTATGCTGGCAAAAGCAACATTGGGCAGTCGCAGTAAAATAAACTGGGATAAATATGCATTACATTATGATAGCATCCGGGATGATATTGAAGGAACCATCCAGGGGTTTGAAAATTATAATGAAAGAGTACGAATTCCGGGGGGATTTTATTTGCCCAATTGCAACCGGGAAGGCTATTTTGAAACGCAATCAAAAAAAGCTCATTTCAATATTGCTCCTGTCAGTATAGTTACGCTTGCAGCAGACGAACTGATGATGATGACCATTCGAAGTCACGACCAGTTTAATACCACGATATACGGTTTGAATGATCGATACCGGGGAGTTTATAATGAACGAAGGGTTATATTTATGAACCAGGAGGATATGAATAAACAAGGCCTGGAAAACGGCGATGTGGTAGACCTGTATAATTATTTTGATGGAATTGAACGGGTAGCTCATAAATTTATCGTTATACCTTATCCTATACCAGCAGGATGTACGGCTACCTATTTTCCAGAAACCAATGTACTGGTTCCGGTTAATAGCGTTGCCGACAAAAGTAATACGCCAACTTCAAAACTGGTAATATTGAAAGTGAAGAAACATAACAATATTGCGTGAACAACCGGCT
>JBDSBP010000345.1:0-11177 GCA_039921525.1 Chitinophagaceae bacterium
TAATTCTTAATTAACTTTGACTAAACCTGTTGATCATGTATTCGATTAAAAAGGCTTTCCTGTTACTAACCCCTTTCCTCATTTATTCATTTTGCAGTATGGCACAGAATAATGAAAAAAAATATGACTCGCTTTGGAAGAAAGTAGAATCGCTTGCTAATAAAAAAGGATTAACCCAATCTGCCTTAATAGAAGTAGATAAGATCTACCTGACGGCAAAAAAAGAAAAGAAGGTAGGCCAACTGATTAAAGCCCTGTTATATCAGCTAACCCTGCGCGAAACGTTGGAAGAAAATGATGTGCGTGCTTCTGGCATAACCGCTTTGGAAAAAGAAATTAACACATCTACTGAACCCGTTAGTTCAATTCTGAATAGTATACTGGCTGAAAAGTATCTTTTCTATTTTCAACAACATCGCTGGCAATTATATGGTAGAACAGAAACGCTGAATTTCAAAAAAGATGATGTAGCTACCTGGTCGGTAACTGATTTCCACAAAAAGATCAGCAGTCTTTATCTTGCTTCTATTACTAATAAGAAATTATTACAGCAAACCAAACTAGAGCCTTATGATGCCATCATTATAAAAGGCAACGCCCGTTACCTGCGACCCACCATGTTCGATCTGCTGGCACACCGCGCACTAAATTATTTCAGGAGCGATGAGCGTGAAATCGCTAAACCCGCTTATGCTTTCGAAATAAAAGACGAAAAACTTTTCCTCCCGGCAGTTGAGTTTTCAACTCTTAATATAGTAACTGGTGATTCATTATCGCTTCATCATAAAGCCTTACTCATCTGCCAGGATCTGCTTACATTTCATGCAGCAGATGCAAGGCCTGATGCACTTATCGATGCAGACATTATTCGTATTGAGATCGTACACCAGTTTGCCGTTATGGAAAATAAAGAAACGCTTTATGCTACCGCTTTAGATCAACTTTTTTCAAAGTATCCCCTTGAGCCCGCAGCAGCAAAGGCTGCCTGGTTGCTGGCTCAGTGGCATGTAAATAAAGCCACCAGTTATGATCCATTAAAAGATACCAGCAATCGATATGAATACATCCAGGCACTGAACATTTGTGAAAAAATTATTAAGCAAAACCAGCAAAGTGAGGGAAAGTCCAATTGTCTTTCCTTAATAAACCAGGTACATCGCAAAGAGCTTAACCTGCAAACTGAAAAGGTAAACATTCCTAACCAGCCGTTCCGTACCTTTGTTAGCTTCCGGAACTTTACAAAGTTATATTTACGGATTATTCCACTAACAGGTGATTTGCAAAAACAATTAAAAAATCGCTATGACGAAAATTACTGGAAACAACTAATTAGCCTACCACCTACCAGGAACTGGAACCAGTCATTTCCTTCTACCAACGATTACCAGAGGCACAATGCGGAAATAAAAATAGATGCTCTGCCTGTAGGTGCGTACGTCTTACTGGCAAGTGTAAACGAAAATTATTCCCTGGAAAAAAACCCGCTCGCAGTTCAATTATTTCATGTTTCTAACATCAGTTATGTAAATAATGGTAATGATTATTTTATGCTGGATCGTGACAATGGAAAACCTTTGGCAAAAGCGGCTGTCCAGCTGTGGTTTAATATATACGATTTCAATCAACGCAAGGATGTACTTTCAAAAGGACAGCAAGTGATAACCGATAATAATGGATTTGTACATCTACCCGTTCAAAAAAACGCGAACGAAAATAATTTACAACTGGAAGTTCATTATAGAAACGACCGGTTATTTATGAATGATTACCAGTACCGGGTATTCAGGGGAGAAAATGAAAATACATCTTCCAACAATAAAGAGGCATTTGAAAAAGAGAAAGCCAGGGTCTTTTTTTTTCTTGATCGTTCTATCTACCGCCCGGGCCAAACAGTTTATTTTAAGGGGATAGCCATTACGGAAGATTTCGAAACCAGGAAAACCAAAGTTCTCTCAACTTATAAATCCCTGGTGAAACTATTAAATGCCAATGGCGAACAATCAGATTCGTTACAGGTGACTACCAATGAATTTGGCTCTTACAACGGACATTTCAAACTTCCGCAACAAACGCTTAATGGCGAATTTCGCCTGCAGGATGAAGTACTAAACGGGGAGGCTTCTTTATCTGTTGAAGAATATAAACGTCCCAAATTTTATGTTGAGTATGAAAAGCTGCTTGATACATATAGGGTCAACGACAGTATCGTTATAACAGGTTTTGCAAAAGCCTATGCCGGAAATAATATAGACGGAGCCAACGTTAAATACAGAGTTGTGAGAACACCCCGGTTTATTTATCCCTGGTTGTATTGGAAATGGGGAATGCCCCGCGCCAGCAACATGGAAATTACAAATGGAATCGTTAGCACTGATGCAGATGGCAAGTTTACTATCCAATTTAAAGCTATCCCTGACCTTACCGTCGATAAAAAGTTCGAACCCGTTTTCGACTATAAAGTGATTGCCGACATCACCGATATTAACGGCGAAACAAGAAGCGGCGAAACCACCATTTCCGTGTCTTATAAAGCCATACAATTAAAAGTTAACATCGCATCCGGTGAAGCTATTCCGTTGGACAGTCTAAAGAATATTTCCATTAGTACGAAAAACATGAATGGTGAATTTGTGAGCACTGCCGCGCATGTTATTATAAACAAGTTAGCGTCTCCGGATAGGTTAATACGAAAAAGATACTGGCCACAACCAGATCAATTTATCATCAACAAGGAAACCTATCAACGACTTTTTCCTAATGATGAATATGAGAATGAAACAAATCCTACCAGTTGGAGCATGGGTGAAAAAGTATATGATCGGGCTGATTCAACAAAAGCAAATACACGATTCGAACTACAACCGGCAAAACTAACTCCTGGATGGTATTCCGTTGAAGTAACTACACGCGACAAATACGGAGAGGAGGTTAAAGACAAACAATACATTCAATTATATGATGAAAAAAATAACAAGCTCCCTTCAACAATATATTCATGGCGTTTGCAACGAAAACCTGCTGTTGAACCAGGAGAAAAATCTACCATCAGTATTGGTTCTTCTGCCAGTGACTTATTTATTGTTCAACAGGTTGAGAAACAGTCTAAAGTTCAAAGTTCAAAGTTTAAAGATAAGAACGATCCCGACCAGCCAGGTTCTGATTATCGTTTTATAAACCTTAGTAATGAAATAAAATCTTTTGATTTCCCGGTAACGGAAATAGATCGTGGGGGCTTTGGAGTATTTCATTTTTTTGTAAAGAACAACCGGTTCTACTTTATTTCCGACCAGGTGAATGTACCATGGACCAACAAGGAACTTACTATTAGCTATGAAAGCTTCCGCAACAAAATGCTCCCTGGCAGCGAAGAAAAATGGAAGTTAAAAATCAGCGGTTCAAAGAATGAAAAGCTGGCTGCCGAGATGCTGGTTTCGATGTATGATGCGTCTTTAGACCAGTTTATGCCCCACAGTTGGGCGATACCTGATATTTGGCCATCATATACTTCTTACAAACAATGGAATGGCATATATAATTTTTCAGCTATTCAATCACAGGAAAGATATTCGGAGAATGATAATGGCTCATTTTTCCGGTTGGAATACGATGCGCTGGCGGTCGCTTCACCCCAATTACCCATGCAAATCCGTGGAGGAGCGCCAGGTGAAACGGTAGTTGTTAGCTTTGGTAAACAAAGGTCTATGGCGCCAACTGCTATGTCGGATATTCAATTGCAGAGAAAAGAAGTGGCACCAGAATCAGAGTCGTCAATGGCGGATTCAGTCGTACCTTCTCCATCACAGCAACCCATACAAACTATTGACCCTTCCATTATTCAAATCCGAAAAAACTTCAATGAAACAGCTTTCTTCCTGCCCGACCTACAAACGGATTCATCAGGCAATATATCATTCGGCTTCACCATTCCGGAAGCATTGACACGCTGGAAATTCCAGGCAATGACTCATACCAAAGAAGCCGCCTTTGGCTATTCCACCAAAGATATTATAACACAAAAACAATTAATGGTACAACCAAATGCGCCCCGTTTTCTACGGGAGGGCGACCATTTGGAACTGAGTACCAAGATTGTGAACATGACCGATAAAGAATTAACCGGTACAATACACCTGGAACTACTAAACGCCACCGATATGAAACCGGTAGATGGCTGGTTTCAAAACATGACAGCAAATCAATATTTCACAGCTGAAGCAGGAAAGAGTGTGGCAGCTAACTTTAGCATCCAGGTGCCTTACCAGTATAACAGTGCGGTTGTATATCGTTTCGTAGCAAAGTCAACCGGTGCCGAAATTAGTGATGGGGAAGAAGCATCATTGCCTGTTTTAACAAACAGCATGTTAGTAACGGAAAGTTTGCCTTTGCTTCTGCGTGGCAACACTACCAGGAATTATCGTTTCGAAAAACTATTACAATCAGGGGCAAGTGAAACATTGCAGCAACATTCCTTAACCGTTGAATTTACGTCTAACCCTGCCTGGTATGCGGTGCAGGCTTTGCCTTACCTTATTGATTATCCTTATGAATGTTCCGAACAAACATTCAACCGTTTTTACGCTAATGCCCTGGCTACAAAAATAGTCAATGCCTCTCCACGTATAAAAGCAATCTTTGAAAAATGGAAGTCTTCCGATGAGAAAGGGCTGGTTTCAAATCTTGAAAAAAATCCTGAATTAAAGTCAGTGCTATTGGAAGAAACACCCTGGGTACTCGAAGCAAAAACGGAAACCCGGCAAATGAAAGATATAGCGTTGCTATTCGATATGGTTCGCATGAGTGCACAACTCGATATCTCTATTGGAAAATTGCAACAGTTACAATCTCCTAATGGTGGCTTTAGCTGGTTCAAGGGAGGCCCCGACGATCGGTACATTACGCAGTATATAATAACCGGGATAGGTCACCTGAAGAAACTGGCAGCGCTTCCAGCATCAACAACAGCCAGGCTCAATGATATCAGCAGTTCAGGTATTGCTTACCTGGATAAACGTTTGAAAGAAGATTATGACAACCTTTTAAAATCAAAGTCAGATCTGAAAAAAAATAACACAGGATACCTGCAGATACAATACCTCTACATGCGCAGCTTCTTTAATGATAGGCCTATCCCAGCTGAGACAACTAATGCGGCAACTTATTACCGCAAACAGTCAAAGCAATTCTGGCTGCAGCAAAACAGGTATATGCAGGGTATGATAGCCCTCGTCTTGAATCGTACCGGTGATCCTAAAACGGCTGACGATATCTTAAAATCGTTACAGCAAAACGCCATCGTTAACGAAGAATCAGGCATGTATTGGAAAGAAGGTTCCGGCAGGTATTACTGGTACCAGGCACCGATAGAAATTCAAAGCCTGCTGATAGAAGCATTTAGCGAGATCGGCAACAATAGCAAGATTGTTGATAATCTCAAAACCTGGCTGTTGCGCCAAAAGCAAACCCAGAATTGGAAAACCACAAAAGCAACGGCTGATGCCTGTTATGCCCTCTTGCTCCAGGGCACTGACTGGCTAAGTGCAGAACCTGCTATCGAAATAAAACTCGGAAATAAAATCGTAAAAAGTACCGATGAGCAACAGCAGGCGGGAACCGGTTATTTCAAAAAACTATTTGACAGTCCTTTTGTAGATCCTGCAATGGGAGAGATCTCCATTAAAGCATCTTCTTCAGCATCGGCCGTTGCGCCCGGCAGTAAAGGAAGTAGCACTTGGGGAGCCGTCTATTGGCAGTATTTTGAAAAACTGGATAAAATCACTCCTTCTTCAACTCCATTAAAATTGACAAAAAAATTATTTGTGGAAAAGAATTCAGACAGGGGTCCGGTTTTAGAACCCATCACCGAAGGGGCTTCTATTAAAGTAGGTGATAAAATAAAAGTCAGGATAGAATTAAGTGTTGACCGTGATATGGAGTATGTGCACATGAAGGATATGCGCGCGGGATGTATGGAACCTGTAAATGTGCTAAGCGGTTACAAATGGCAGGGAGGGCTTGGCTATTATGAAAGCACTAAGGATGCCAGCACTAACTTTTTCTTTAACTGGTTACCAAAGGGTATTTATGTATTCGAGTACCCATTGTTCGTTAACCAAACTGGTAATTTCAGTAACGGCGTAAGCAGCATTCAATGCATGTATGCGCCGGAGTTTGCCAGTCATAGTGAAGGGATAAGGGTTACTGTTGAATAGCTGCACTGTATGAGGTATGAGGTATGAGGTATGAGGTAAAACAGCGGTGACATTATTCTTGCTTGGCAATCATGCCACCCCTCCGGGGTTGGGGCTTCCTGATTATACCATTTCTGTAATTTTCCAGGGTTCTAAACTCGTGGTTATCTTTACCGAAATGAAAATAGATTACCTCGTAATAGGTCAGGGCATTTCAGGAAGTTTCTTATGTCATGAATTGGGGAAAGCAGGGCTATCATTTATTGTGATAGATGAATTCAGGCCGCAAAGCGCTTCGCGCATTGCATCAGGTATCATCAACCCGGTAACGGGAAGGCGTATCGTAAAAACCTGGATGATTGATGAACTTTTGCCTTTTGCATGGAACGCTTATAAAACCCTGGAAGATCTGCTCGGTGTTGAATGCATCAGGGAAACAACCAGTATCGATTTCTTTCCGACACCTCAAATGCGTCTCGCATTTTTAGATCGACTGCAGGAAGAGCCACAATATATCTCCTTACCTGCTGATGAAAATAGCTGGTACCATCTTCTTAATTACAATTTCGGTTACGGCATCATACATCCATGTCACCTGGTGAATTTACAGGAACTCCTGCCTGCATGGAGGAAATCTTTTCTTGCAAAAGGTTTATTAAGGGAAACGCGTTTTGAACCCGACCAGGTTGTTCTAACATCGACGGGCATTGAATACCAAAACATTTTTGCAGGCAAGATAATTTTTTGTGATGGCATAAGCAGCCAGGAAAACAATTGGTTTAAAAACCTTCCTTTTGCTGCCAATAAAGGGGAAGTATTGATTGTGGAAATTAAAGAATTACCCCCCGGGACTATTCTCAAAAGAGGCATTAGTATAGTTCCCTGGAAAGAAGATCTTTTTTGGGTCGGCTCATCGCATGAATGGCAATTTGAAAATGATCAGCCTACGGACCTCTTCCGGCAAAAAACGGAGGCGCAGCTGAAATCTTTTCTGAAACTTCCTTTTAAAATTATAGATCATTGGGCATCCATACGTCCTGCAACACTTGAACGCCGGCCATTTATAGGGTTTCATCCTCTTCACCCGCAGATTGGAATTTTTAATGGTATGGGAACAAAGGGCTGTTCCCTGGCACCCTATTTTGCTCGGCAGTTGGTGCAGCACCTCACCAACAAAACAGCGTTGTTACCCGATGTTAATATAGAGCGGTTTAAGAGAGTGCTTAGTCTGAACCGCTGATGAAAATGATTAATAGAATAATGTGATTGATTTTATTAATTATAATTATCATAACAAATCCATTAATCATTTCCATCAGCGGTCAAGAATTCTATATTTTTGCGCGGTCAACGCGACCCCACAGGAAGCATCTCTTAAATCTTTATTTTCCGCAATGAGCAACACGAATGGCATGTATTGCATCCCGCAACGTTTTCGCGTAATTGAAAATTTGCATATTGTTTTTTGGTTGTTCAAAGATTTAAGCTGGGCCATGTTATGGAAACCATTGGGGATATTTATGATTGTGCCTACTATATCGGCTGCATTACTCATTACCTGGCAGACCCGGCATATTAAGGCGGAATTATTTCACAACCTGGCGGTTGATTTCTGGATATGCGCCAATGCTTACTGGATGATTGTTGAATTTCTGAATATGCCCGACAACTACCGGTATTATTCCGCTATCCCATTTTCTATTGGGATAGGATTTATAGCTTACTATTATTTAATTATTCTCCCGGGCGAAAGAAGGAAACAGAAACTGCAAGAGAATGGTGAAATGGAAGGCGCGGGAATAAAATCTCTAAACCTCGAAGCTGATAGCTGATAACTCCCAGACTATGCATTCTTTTTATAAATAATCGACCGTTTATACTTTATCTGTTCAATAGGATCCTGTTTCAGCACTTTTGACATTGCAAGATACAGATCCGGTAATTCGTGTTTAAAGCGAAGAGGGTTCTCAAAAAACATCTCCACGCTGATGGCCCAGAATTCATGATAATTGGTGGCTGCATAATCACCTAAAAGGGTTTTCCTGCCTTTTTGCATTTCCTGGAAAATAGGCCTCGCTATTTTAGAAAAGTGCTTGAATTCTTTTATGAAATGTTTGTCTTCTTCCGTTTTGGTCACAAAATTAACATAAGCCAGTGCATGTGCCATTTCATGCAAGCCTACATTGCTGCTATCGCGCGTATTCCCCAGTCCTTGTAAAAAATTATCCCAGGATAAATAAATCCCGGAACTATCCACATGGCCCATAAAAGGCAAGGAATAATACCCATAATGATAATCATGTTCCAAGACATAGATATCATGAAAAAAATTGAGGGTAAATTTATCAAGTCCTAAAGTAAGCTGGGCGGCAACGGCACTTATTAAAACAGGCATTTCCGGGCTGGCATCTACCCCTACATAATGAAATTTCCGGCACCGTTGAAAAAGATAGGTTCTGAACAGAAATTTTTCCTGCTGTTCAGCATCCAGCCGGTGAAAGAAGCGGATATTCCTGAACACCAGGTCGCGGTAATAAGGTTCGTGCTGTACAAATTCTTTTCTCCGGCGATACATTATAAATCGTTCAAAATGCGGCACCAGTATCTCGTAAAGAAAGACGGCAGAAAATAAGAGCGTACAAAAAATAAAAACTTCCATGTGGTATTTTTTGTTTTTTACCGACAGTTTTGAGAAGGTTCCACGCACAAAAGATGGAACTTATATTATGTTCTCATGGAAAGAAAGATTTAATAGTAGATTTTCAAAAAGATTAAACACGGCCGGCTAATAAAACAGTGTACATTTCCCGGGGAAAAAAACTAATTCCATCTAATTCATAAATTCCTGGATGCCGGTGTTTAACCAGATATTGACCTTTTCATTCTATCTATCAAGAGCATCTTTTAGTGCCAAATGCTGCATTTGGTACTAAAATATGGATTCCTTAGCGGTTTCTTTTACCTTTGCCCCCCTAAAACTTTACGATGTACAGAACGCATACATGTGGTGAATTACGAATCACAGATTCCAACAGCGAAGTATCTTTGTCGGGATGGGTGCAGACCATCCGCAAGTTTGGCGCCATCACTTTTGTAGACCTGCGTGACCGCTATGGCATTACCCAGTTGTTATTTGGTGAAGATCTGAACAAGATGCTGGATGAAAATCCATTAGGCCGGGAGTTTGTAATACAGGCCGAAGGAAAGGTAAATGAACGTAGCAATAAAAATCTTAACATCGCTACCGGCGACATTGAAATAGTGGTGAGGAATTTCAAAATCCTCAATAAATCGGCCGTTCCGCCATTTTCCATCCAGGATGATACAGATGGCGGCGACGACCTGCGCATGAAATATCGATTCCTTGACCTTCGAAGGAATACTTTGAAAAGAAACCTGGAGCTTCGTTATGCCACCAATCGCTCGGCAAGAAACTACCTCCATAATAAGGGGTTTATGGATATTGAAACACCATTCCTTATCCGTTCTACCCCGGAAGGTGCCAGGGATTTTGTGGTTCCCTCCCGTATGAACCCGGGGCAATTTTATGCTTTGCCGCAAAGTCCTCAAACATTCAAGCAATTATTGATGGTAAGCGGTTATGACCGGTATTACCAGGTGGTGAAATGTTTCCGCGACGAAGACCTTCGTGCAGACCGTCAACCAGAGTTTACCCAGATAGATTGCGAGATGAGCTTCGTGGAGCAGGAAGATATCATTAATATGTTTGAAGGCATGATCAAATCCATATTCAAGGATGTAAAAGGAATTGATTATACCGACAACGTGGTGCGCATGAGTTGGGAAGATGCCATGTGGAACTATGGCATAGACAAACCCGATATCCGCTTCGGGATGAAAATCGGCAATCTGAAGTCTGCGTTTAAAATGAATGGCGAGATCGTTGCCACTGGCGAACTGATCAATGATGCCGGGTTTGTTGTTTTTGACAAAGCAGAAACCGTGGTAGCCATTGCGGTTCCGGGCGCAGGCGACTATACCCGTAAACAAACAGATGAATTAACTGACTGGGTTAAACGCCCCCAGGTAGGCATGCAGGGTTTGGTGACCATTAAATGCAATACCGACGGATCCTTTAAAAGCAGTGTTGACAAGTTTTATAGCCAGCAGAAACTACAGGCAATCGCTGAAGAATGTGCGGCGGTGCCAGGAGACCTCGTATTGATTTTAGCCGGTGCCGAAGAACGAACCCGCAAAGCGATCAGCGACCTTCGCCTGGAACTGGGGGAGCGTATGGGTTTGCGTAAAAAAGATGAATACAGGCTTCTTTGGGTGCTCGACTTTCCATTATTTGAATACGCAGCAGAAGAAAATCGCTGGGTGGCCCGTCATCATCCTTTTACCGCTCCAAAACCAGAGCATATTGAGATCATGATCAATAACAATCCCCTGATTGAAAACGCGGCTGAATACCTGAAACATCCTTACGCCCATATTAAGGCAAACGCCTACGATATGGTATTAAACGGAAATGAAATCGGCGGAGGTTCCATTCGTATTTTCCAGCGAGATCTGCAGGAGAAAATGTTTGCTGCACTGGGAATGTCGAAAGAAGAGGCGCAGCATAAATTTGGTTTCCTGATGGGAGCCTTTGAATACGGTGCACCACCGCATGGTGGCATTGCTTTCGGCTTCGACAGGCTATGTGCCCTCCTGGGAGGAAGCGAAAGTATCCGTGATTTTATCGCCTTCCCCAAAAACAACAGCGGCCGTGATGTGATGCTTGATACCCCGAATAGTATTGATGAAAAACAATTTGAGGAATTACAGATTAAACTGGATCTGAAATAATGGTTAATTGTTAATTCTACTTTGACAAGTCATTCAGGATTTTTGTTATAGTTGAAGGTATTAGGCATTTTCAAATTTACAATACCGGAGCGGTAATCTACTCTATAGAACTACTTGCGAATAGATAACTTTTCAATTACGAACAAGTAACCATTCAGTTTCGAACAGTCTTTAAGG
>JBDSBP010000346.1:0-30186 GCA_039921525.1 Chitinophagaceae bacterium
GCCGCGCATCAAAACTGTTATTTACACGGGTGATATCGGCGCCGCCAATCGAAGAATCACACTCACACCTACGCCTAATACCCCCTGATATTCTTACCCTCCATATAATTCATGAAAGCTTTGTTCACTACTTTGTTTCCGCCGGGGGTTGGATAGTTACCGGTGAAATACCAATCACCTGTATTTGTTGGACAGGAATCATGCAGGGATTCGATGGTTTGGTAGATTACCTGTATTTCTATGTTAGTATCTTCCGGTGTAATAAGTTGAGCGATTTTATCAGAAATTTCTTGCGTTGTAAAAGGCTTGTAAACCCGGCGAACGATATTTTCCGCGTGCAGCTGGCTTGTCCTGGCTAGTTCCTTGCAGCAATCATACAGGTCATTTAACAATGCTTCCTGTCCGGTTTCTTTTAATAGTTCCATTGCGGCGCGAAAAGCTATAAAATCACCTAGTTTACTCATATCAATACCATAACAATCAGGGTAGCGAATTTGGGGAGCAGAAGAAACAATGATAACTTTTTTTGGTTTTAGCCGGGATAACATCCTCACAATACTCTCTCTTAACGTGGTACCTCTTACTATGCTGTCATCAATCACAACGAGGGTATCCACGCCTTTATTCACCGTGCCATAAGTGATATCGTAAACGTGCTGAACCAGTTCATTACGTCCCGCATCGGCTGTAATAAAAGTGCGCATTTTTACATCTTTATGTGCAATTTTTTCGACGCGAATCCGGCGGTTAATCATCTCCGCCAGTTTTTCATCATTATAATCCTTGTTCCAGCTAAGGATGCGTTGAATTTTGATCTGGTTAAGATAATCTTCCATTCCTTTTAATAACCCGAAAAATGCCGTTTCGGCGGTATTGGGAATGAAGGAAAAAATGGTATTTTTCAGATCGTTATTGATAGCTTTTAATACCGGTTCCCGAAGGTTATAACCCAGCGTAGATCTTTCTTTGTATATTTTTTCATCGTTTCCACGGGAAAAATAAATGCGTTCAAAACTGCATGCACGCCTTTCCCTGGGTTCCAGGATCTGTTCAATATTATAATCACCATTAGCCTTCACAATCAAAGCCTGGCCCGGCATTAATTCTTTTACCTCATTTTCGCCTACGTTGAAGGCGGTTCTGATAGCAGCCCGTTCTGAAGCTGCAACAATGAGTTCATCGTCGATATAATAATACGAGGGACGAATGCCGTGCGCATCGCGAATTACAAAGCTGTCGCCATTACCCAGTAGACCGCACACATGATAACCACCATCAAAAAGTTTGGTTGATTTTCGTAAAACGGTCAATAGGTCCAGGTTTCCCGGATTCTGTTCATCGTCTTTAACAATGAAACTGTGAATCACTTCCATCATGGCTGCCAAATCGCTTTGGCGCTGAAACTCCCCGGGTTCTATATTTACCAGTGCGAAAAGCTCTTCTGTATTTACAAGATTGAAATTTCCGGCTAATGCAAGATTCCTGGCGGGTATGATATCACGCTTGATAAATGGATGGCAGAATTCAACATTATTCTTTCCCTGCGTGCCATATCTTAAATGACCCAATAATAATTCACCGAGGAATCGGATATGGCCTTTCATAAGCCCGGGATGCTTCTTAATATCGGGTTGATATTTTTCAAGTTCCAGTACTTCTTCAGATATCTGGCGAAAAAGTTCGGCAATAGGTGTAGATACAGCGCTTCGGATTCGATGCATAAATGGATAACCCGGTTCTGTATTTAACTTAATCGTTGCAAGGCCGGCACCGTCCTGTCCCCGGTTATGTTGTTTCTCCATAAGCAGGTAAAGCTTGTTTAGCCCATATAGAACTGTACCGTATTTTTGAAGATAATAAGAGAAAGGTTTGCGTAAACGAATGAAGGCAAGGCCACATTCGTGTTTAATTGCATCGCTCATGGGTAAAATTAGGGCGCTAAGGTACGTTGGATTTTATAAGTAAAGAAACACAGAAGATGGAGTTTTGATTTCTGTAACATATCAAATAAAAAAACCCCCGTAGTCTTCATAGGAACTAGGGGGGCGGTTTTTCAATAGAATATTAGTTTTTCCGTATTGGATTTTACTGATTCTACTGGAGATTGGATTAGTTTTTAATTTAGGAAATTGGATATTCATTATACGCAATCTCTTAAAGTTTATTATACCTGCATAAAAAATAATGCTCATATGTTTATTAATTAAGATATTTATTTCAATTGTATTAAGTATTTATACTTATAAAGTGTTAATGCACGCAGACCATCAGTGGGGAATTGATCTGAAAGAGTAAAGCATTGATAAGTTTAAAAATCGACTCTTAATCTTTGGATTCGAATGGTCGCCCACTATGTTTAGCAGACCATACCAATAGCGAAGGTTTAATCCCAACCGCCTTGAAATATTATATCCTGCCAGAACAATACTGGCGGCATCGATTTTTTATAATTAAAACCGCTAAAGCTCATGCTTTCGAAATTTGTAATCCTTGAAAATATCCTGAATGCAAGGCTTGGACCTGCAGCGAAATACAGATTATTAAAGTTGTTTTGTAGCGTCAGAGGAATTTCTATATACCCTGTCTTATCATTAAAGTAGTGAGATTTACCATCCGGTTTAAGAATCTGTTCATCTTTAATGCCTTTGGACCATATACGTACTTCGAAGGTGGGTTCAGGGCGGAGGCAAGTCTCGTCCCTCATCACATATACGAAGCCGAGCTGTTTATAAAATTAACCAGTGATGCGGAATTTTTTAGTTTCAGTTTCTTTAGAATATTATGCCTGTGTACTTCCACCGTTTTGAGTGAGATATTTAAAGAGGATGCAATTTCTTTTGATGATGAGCCTTCCTTGATATAGTTAATGATCTGTATTTCCCTTTCTGTTAACGAATTGATATTTGGAGTGTCTGGCTGGTCTGTTAAAAGCTGATCAGATATAATATTTTTTATTTCCTCGCATATAAACTTATTTCCTTTATTAACTTCCATGATGGCTTTGATCATTTCTTCCTTGGAAGAGTTTTTGGTGACGTATCCTTTGGCTCCCATTTGCAACATCTTTTTAGCATAGGCAGGCTGAGAATGCATGGAAACGCCAATGATTTTCGATCCGGGTGAAAATTTCCGTATTTTTTCTGTGGCCTCAAATCCTGAGAAGGGAGTCATGTTGATATCCATCAAAATGATGTTGGGCCTTTTGTTTTTTGCCACCTCCACGGCCTCTTCAGCGTCACCGCATTCTGCTACAACATGAAAACGGGGATCAGTGTTTAGAATATAACTCCAGGTTTCCCTGATTAGTTTGTGATCATCTGCAATTAAAATAGTGATTTTTTCCATGGACTTTGCTTTTTTAAGATTTTAAAGATATTTTCATAAGGATACTTTTTTCTTACCAACTACGGGATATAACGGCAGTTTTTATAGAATCGAAAAATGGGATCAAAGTTCTTTTAATGAAGAAGTTCCTGTCGCCAGCTAAATAGTGAACGGACAGTTTTTTAATTTCTTGAATTGTCAATGGGTAAGAGTAAACCTTCTCAATGAATTGAAATGGGACGAAATGTTTTGTAGAAGCCGGAATAAATATCTTCTTTATGACGACTGTTATGTCGAATTCAGTGGATTTTAAAAATCTAAGCATTAATCTGGAAAGAAGGGCCTACACTATAAAATTCTCATTAAATCTTATTAAAGTGAAGCGGGTCTATATTTGAAGTTAAATAAATAAGGGTTCTAAATTTTAGAACCCTTATTTATTTTTTATATTTTAGGTGTTTACACTTATATATTAGTTTTTTGCAGCATTTGTAAACCATTTAGATAACTGACTACAGCTTCTTGCTTCATCATCGATCATAATGTAGTACGTGGAAATTTTTGAAGCAAACCACCTTTCAATGGCTTCATATTTTTTTTCTTCTATTGCACGACTGGCAACTTTATTATAATCATCTTTTAAATTCTCACGATGAGGTTCAGACCGGCTTTTCAGGTAAACGATACGAACCCCTTTTTTACCTCTTTCATCTGCATAGGGAACTGGTTTTGAATATTCGCCTACTTTTAATTTATCAAGCATTAGAGCAAGATCTTTATCCAGTTGATCGATAGTACAATATGTGCCATTAATACATTGTTTCATACCACCCGTAAACTTGGACGTTTCGTCTTCTGAATACCTTGCAACGGCTTCTCCAAATTGTATGACATTTGATGTTAAATAAGATCGAACGGAATCTAATTTGGCTATTGCGCCGTTTGATTCGGCATCGGTAACCTGAGGGATTTTCAGGATATGACGTACGGTAGCGTCGTCACCCGATCTGTTCACCATTTGAATAATATGATAGCCGAATTTAGATTTGATAACAGGAGATACCTGCCCGTCTTTTAAGCGGAATGCAGCAGATAAAAAAGTTGGATCTGTCGATTTCTCTGTACGGTTAAGAGTGTACAAACCACCTTTATCCTTACTTCCCGGATCGTCTGAATACAAACTTGCAAGTGTCTCAAATTTTCTCGATCCTGATTCTACCTGTTGTTTATAATCATTCAATTCATCGATTGCATATTTTTCAAGATCCCGGCTGGCTTTAGGATATGCGATTATCTCCCCTATTTCTATTTCAGATTCATAAAAAGCTAAACTGTCTTTTGGGATCTTATCATAATAAGCTTTTACTTCAGTGGGCGTAATTTTAACGCTGCTTACAATTTTGTTCCTCATCAGTTCAGCTAATTTGCTTTCTTTGATAGGTTGACGGAAATCTTCCTTTAACTGGTATACGGTTCTCCCCGCTACCTGCTCAAGTGCTTCTTTTGATCCAAATTGAGACACAAAAGCCCGTACGCGGTTATCTAACATTCCTTCAAGTTCTTCATCACTCACCACCAATGAATCTTTTTCTGCCTGCATAACCAATGCCTTCATGGCAAGTGCCTGTTCCAACATGGCACAATGGGCATTTTCGGGAACCTGCTCCTTACGCCGTTCAATATCTGCAATCTCATTCGTTATTTCAGAGCTTAATATGATCTTGTCTCCCACAATAGCCAATATTTTATCTGCCACTACTCTTTGAGTAGTATCCGGTGCCACCTTTTGTATTGCTGAAACCGCTGTGGCTGGAGGTTGCGAAACTATTGTCGGGGGAACCTGTGCTGAGACTCCGGCTATCATTAACAACAATAAACTGAATAATGTATACTTTTTCATATTACTTAAAAAAATCAAAGTTCAAAGTGTAAAGTTCAAAGTTTGAATCACAACTTTAGACTTTAAACTTTGAACTTTAAACCAGAAAGGTTCTTTTAACAAAGGTTTATGGCAATTACAAAGTTCTCTTTACTTCTTCTTCCTCGTATGCTTCTACGATATCACCTACCTTCATATCATTATAATTTTTTATCGTCAATCCGCATTCCATACCGGTCGGCACTTCCTTAATATCGTCCTTGTACCGTTTCAATGAAGCCAATTCCGCAGTTGCGCCTTCCCCGGTAGGGTAGACCACAATTCCATCTCGTATCAAACGAATCTTGGAGTTACGGTTGATCTTTCCATCAATAACCTGGCAACCGGCCACAGTACCCTTGTCGAATTTATACACTTCCCTGATTTCAACATTGGCCACCACTTTCTCCTGTATCTTCGGTTCCAGCATACCTTCCATCGCACTCTTGATTTCCTCGATGGCGTTGTAGATGATCGAATACGTTTTAATTTCTATATTTTCTTTTTCCGCAATTTTACTTGCCTGTAAAGATGGTCTTACCTGGAAACCAACAATGATGGCATCAGAGGCTGTGGCCAATAATACATCACTTTCGGTGATGGCACCCACGGCTTTATGTACTACTCTTACTGCGATTTCCTCTGTGGATAATTTTTGCAGGGAATCACTCAATGCTTCTACAGATCCGTCAAAATCACCCTTTATGATCAGGTTCAGTTCTTTGAAATTCCCTAAAGCCAATCGACGCCCGATTTCATCGAGCGTGATATGTTTTTTAGTACGGATACCCTGCTCACGGAGAATTTGTCCGCGACGGCTTGCTGTTTCTTTAGCTTCGCTTTCATCTTCAAATACCTTGAATTTTTCACCAGCCTGTGGCGCGCCATTTAATCCCAGTAAGAGCACCGGTGTTGATGGAGGTGCATCTTCCACGCGTTTGTTACGCTCGTTGAACATGGCTTTAACCCTGCCGTAATGCTGGCCCGACACCACCAGGTCGCCCACTTTTAATGTTCCGCTTTGCACCAATACAGTAGCTACGTAACCACGACCTTTGTCGAGCGTCGCTTCAATAATAGTTCCGGCGGCTTCTTTATTAGGATTAGCCTTAACATCCAGGATTTCGGCTTCCAATAATATTTTTTCGAGTAACGAATCTACGTTCAGTCCTGTTTTCGCTGATATTTCCTGGCTTTGGTACTTGCCACCCCACTCTTCTACCAGCAAGTTCATACCAGCCAATTGTTCACGGATCTTTTCCGGGTTTGAGCCCTCCTTATCAATCTTATTAATGGCGAAAATCATGGGAACTCCCGCTGCCTGGGCATGTGAGATCGCTTCTTTGGTTTGAGGCATGATGGCATCATCAGCCGCAACAACGATAACTGCGATGTCGGTAACTTTGGCACCCCTGGCGCGCATGGCGGTAAATGCCTCGTGACCCGGTGTATCCAGGAAAGTGATATGTTTTTTATTCTGCAGTTCCACCTCGTAAGCGCCTATGTGCTGGGTAATACCCCCCGCTTCGCCGGCCACTACTTTTGAACTTCGGATATAATCGAGCAATGAAGTTTTACCATGATCTACGTGGCCCATGATAGTTACAATGGGAGCACGGTGTTTAAGATCTTCCGGATCATCATCTTCGTCATCATCAGAAAGTTCATCTACATCTTCAAGGCCCATGAATTCAACATCAAAGCCAAATTCACTGGCTACAAGTTCAATTACTTCCGCGTCAAGGCGTTGGTTGATGGATACCATCATACCAAGACTCATACATTTACCAATCACTTCAGCATAACTTACGTCCATCAGGTTGGCCAATTCACTAACACTGATAAATTCTGTAACCTGAAGCTTATTATCGTTCAGATCGTCGGCACCTGTCTGCTCCGCCATTTCCTCACGTTTAGCGCGACGATATTTTGCTTTAAGACTTTTTCCTCTTCCGCCAGACCCACTAAGCTTGGCCTGTGTTTCCCGTATTTTATCCTGTATTTCCTTCGCGTCAATTTCTTTTATTTCGCGCCTTGCAGGTCTCGGGCCAGTACCACCTGCAGCTGGTCTTGGACCAGTAGTATTAGGTGGACGGCGGTCATTTCTCTGGAAATTATTGCCTGCTGGTCGTGGTGGTTGATTTTGACCACCCTGACCTTGCGGAGGTCTTGGCCCCCCCTGGTTAAACCCACCTTGTTGAGGGGGTCTTTGAAACTGTCCCGGCGGTCTTGGAGGCTGGCCCTGTTGCCCGGTTCCGGGAGAGGGACCTTGCTGCCTGCTGAAAGGTTCGCCCCTTTTTTCAACTGGTATTCTTTTCCGCTTTCTTTTTTCGTCGTTAGGTTTAGGGCGGGTATCACTGCTAACGGGAAGTTGTATTTTGCCTAATATTTTCGGGCCCTCCAATTTATCAGCCTTAATATTTTCAATCAAAGGCAATTGTGGGCCTTCCAATTCCGAAACCAAAATTTCGGGAACGTCTTCATTCTCGGGTTGATCTTCTGTTACCTGGGCGGGCTGTTCAATTACCTGAATTTCAGGTGCCTTCTCCTCTTTAATTTCCTCTAATGCTTTCGGCGGTTGAACAGGAACCTCTTTTTTAGCCTGAGGTTCCGAAGTAGTTATTTCTGGTTCAGCAACGGCCTCCTGGATAACTTCCTCCAGTTTCTTTTGAATAGCTTTTCGAGGCCTGGTAGAAGAATCAATGTTGCTAAGGTCAATCTTGGAAAGTATTTTAGGCCCTTCAATTTCAGGAGCCTCGATGTTCGCCAATTCTATAGGTTGTGGTTCTTTAATAACCTGTTCAATACCTTCAGGTTTTATTTCGGGATGAATTTCTGGTTTTACTTCCGGTTTTACTTCCTTCTTTTCTTCTATGACGGGGCTTATTACCGCTTTCTCTTCTTCCTTTATAACTTTTTTAGTGTCCTTTTTAAATACAATTTCCTCTTCGTCTCTTTTTTTCTTGGCTTCAACCGTGGTGCCCCTTGGAAGATCGATCTGATCACTTTTTATCTTTGCTACCTTGTCGCTGTTAAACTCCTGTTGCAAAGAACGATACATATCCTCCGAAAGTTTGGACGTAGGTTTTAGATCATCTTTGCTAAATCCTTTCCCAGCCAAAAAGTCAACAAGGGTGTCTTTACCTATGTTGAATTCTTTTGCGGCCGCCATCAAGCGTGGTGTAGTAACTTCTGACATTCGTATTTGTAAACTGTTTATTTTCTTTTTAATGTAATTAATCATCTGAAAACCATAACTCTTCATATAGGCCCCCGAAGGGCAGTTTGCTTTCTCTTTGTTCCATTTATCTTGTCAGGTAACCCTTAAAGGGATAAATATCCTGCTTTTCTGGCTTTTACATCAGCAAAACTAATTTTTTAACGGGCAGTTAATATTAATTTATTACAAAATATTCAAATCTATTCTTTTTCGAACTCTGCCTGTAATACTTTTCTAACTTCTTCAATAGTTTCTTTTTCCAGATCGGTTCTTCTTTCTAATTCTTCAGACGTTAAGTTCAGTACGCTTCTGGCTGTGTCACAACCAATTCGTTTCAGTTCGTCCAGTATCCAGGTTTCAATTTCATCGCTGAATTCTTCCAGGTCGATATCAAATTCTTCCGGTTCTCCTTCTGTATCTCTGAACACATCTATCGAATAACCGGTCAATTCCTGAGCCAATTTTATATTTACACCTCTTCTTCCGATTGCTAAAGATACCTGGTCAGGTTTCAGGTAAACATCCGCGTGCATTTTTTCGTTGTCCAACTCCATGCTACTGATCTTTGAAGGAGTTAATGAACGTTGTATCAGCAACTGCGTATTGTTTGTCCAGTTGATAACATCAATATTCTCATTCTTCAATTCACGCACAATACCGTGGATGCGACTTCCTTTCATTCCCACACAAGCTCCTACCGGGTCTATCCTGTCATCGTACGATTCCACGGCTACCTTTGCTCTTTCGCCAGGTTCGCGAACTATTTTTTTAACGACTATTAACCCGTCGAAAATTTCCGGAACTTCTATTTCCAGTAATTTAGCAAGAAAAGACGGATGCGTGCGGGATAAAATAATAACAGGACTGTTATTTTTTAGATCTACTTTTTTAACAACGGCACGGATACTTTCCCCTTTTTTAAAATAATCCTGCGGAATTTGTTCGCTTTTTGGTAATATCAGCTCACCGCCATCCTCATCCAACAATAATATTTCTTTTTTCCATACCTGGTAAACTTCCGCGCTGATGATCTCCCCTACCCGGTCGTTGTATTTTTTTACGAGCACATTTTTCTTGAGGTCACTTATTCTACTGGCTAATGTTTGTTTTGCGGCAAGGACGGCACGTCGCCCGAAATCCATAATATCAACTCCTTCATATAACTCTTCACCCACTTCAAAGTCGGGTTCGATTTTGGCGGCATCCTTGTAGGCCACTTCGGCCAGAGGATCTAATACTTCACCGTCCCTTACAATCACCCGGTGTCGAATGATTTCAAGATCCCCTTTTTCCGCATTTACAATAACGTCAAAATTTTCATCGCTTCCGTATTTCTTACGTAACAATGTTTTAAATACGTCTTCCACCACTTTCATCATGGTTGGACGATCAATATTTTCTGCGTCTTTAAATTCCTGGAAAGCCTCTATGAGGTTAATACTTGCCATAGCACTTACGTTTAAAAAACCCTGTACCGGGAATAATCCGGGGGGCGTTGTTTAAAAAACTACTTGAATTTTTGTTGTTTTTATGTTTTCGAATAAGAAGTTATATTGAAGCACTTCTTTTTTCTTTCCTGTTTTTTCTTCTATTACGATACCCTGATCCGTCGCGGATTCGAGCTTTCCTTCCTTTTTGGTTCCATCCTTTAGGACTACTTGTACATGCCTGCCCAGATTTTTTTGGAATTGGCGAGGAAGTTTAAGCGGTTCATCCAAACCAGGTGAAGATACTTCCAAAGAAAAGTCGGCACCTCCAAAAAGGGGGCTTTCTTCCAGCTGTTTGTATAGAGACCTGTTTAATGCCACGCATTTATCGATCGTAATGCCCTGATCTCCATCAATGAATAACTGAATGTTGTTGCCTGGTAATATCCTCACTTCTACCAAAAAATAACCAGGATCGCTTTGCAGTAGTGCATTCGCCATTCCTGATATCACCTGTATCTGATTTTCGTTCTTCATTTGGAAATAAAGAAGGGAACGGATCCCGTTCCCTTCATCTGATTCTTATGCTGAAACAAAGATATGGTAAATACACTATTGATTCCAAATTAGCTATTAAATAAACATTAACTTACGGAGTATCTCTGGATTCTTTAACTTTGATCCGTTATGCAAACATTTCTTATTATACTGGGCATTCTGGTGTTATACAAATTTATAGTAGATTTTGTCATTCCTATTTACAAAACGTCCCGGAGAGTTCAGCAGCAGTTTCGTGATATGCAACAGCGGGCAAAACAAGATACGCCCGGCAATCAAAATACGTATAATGCCTCTTCGGTTAATGATCCTGCTTATGATAAATCCAAGAGCACATCTAAAGATTATATTGATTTTGAAGAGATCAAGGATTAATCGACCGAATGAGAACCATTAATTATTATTTACTGTAAAGCAGTCCCTTCAACATTTCATCTTATTTACAAACAAAAACGCATTAGTAGCGCTTTTAAAAAGCCTGTTTGATAAGTATTATTACTTACTTACGGTAATATTATTTCTTAATAGTTACAATATACTGGGTGAGTTAAAGTTATTGGGTTAACTCATTTAACATGCATAATCTAATATACCTTAGTTCAGCTACATACCTCTTTACTAAAGAGGATATTACTGACATCCTTACTAAGAGCAGATCAAATAATACAAGTCTTAATATTACAGGTTTATTACTTTATCATGAAGGATCAATTTTGCAAATTTTAGAAGGAGAAAAGGATACTTTATATACTCTTTTAAAAACGATAAACAAGGACACACGCCACAAAGGGATAATTACAATGATTGATGAAGCTATCGATGAAAGGAATTTCGATGAGTGGTCAATGGGTTTCAAACAGGTTTCAAAAGGAGACTGGTCAGAACTTCAGGGTTATTTAAATTTAAATGACAAAAACGGATTTAAACGAATTACCAGTTCCGGAAGCAGTAAAGTTGTTAGCTTAATAAAATCATTTGGAAATGTAAATAACTTGCGATGATTAAGCCATGTTTGCAATTCATTTTTTCAAATTGAAAATGGCCTCCTTCACATCCTGTGAATTGGTGCCAACAAAGACCTTAAAATCTCCGGGTTCATAGATCCATTTCAAATCTTTATCATAAAATTTCAGATCATCTATGGTAACGGTGAAGTGTAACTGTTTGCTTTCTCCTTTTGTTAAAAAAACCTTACTAAATCCACGTAGTTCTTTTAAGGGCCTGGTTACACTGGCTACTAAATCACGGATATATAATTGAACTGTTTCTTCGCCATTATAATCTCCATTATTGGTGACCGTTATATTTATTTCCAGTTTTTCATCGGCGGTTATTTCTTTTTTATTTAGGGAAAGATCACCGTATGAAAAGCTGGTATAGCTCAATCCAAATCCAAATGGATAAAGAGGTGTATTAGGAACATCCAGGTATTTAGATGAGTATTTATTTGTGGGATCCATTGGCCTGCCGGTATTTTTGACGGAATAATAAATAGGTATCTGGCCTGTATTCCTGGGAAAACTTATAGTGAGTTTGCCGGAAGGATTGTAATCTCCAAATAAAACATCTGCTATGGCATTACCGGCCTGTGTGCCAAGAAACCAGGTTTCCAGGATCGCATCTATGTTTTCCTGTTCCCAGACAAGCGTTAAAGGCCTGCCATTTGATAAAACCAGCACGATGGGTTTACCGGTTGCCTTAATGGCTTTCAGTAAAGCCTCTTGATTTTCCGGGATGCCTATCTCCGAACGGCTGGCAGCTTCGCCGGTCATGCCCTGCGATTCGCCAAGGGCCATGATTACAACGTCTGCTTTACTGGCTGTTTCAACGGCATTCTTAATTAACTCTGCGGGCGATAAAGAGTCGGTAGTTATATCACCTCCATTACTGTTTAGCTTTTGCAGCAGTTCTTTATCATCCGTAATATTCGCGCCTTTAGCGTATACAATATTGGCTGAATGGCTGACCTTTGTTTTTAGGCCGTCAATTAAACTGATGGCCTTACTACCTTCACCAGCCGCGCTCCAGTTCCCGATCATGTCTCTCCTGCTATCTGCCAATGGTCCAATTACTGCAATATTTCCTGATTTCTTTAATGGCAATAACTGGTTATTATTTTTCAAGAGCACGATAGATCTCCGCGCGATATCTCTTGCGAATTGCAAACTTTCATTCGTCATAATTTGATTCGATGCCCTTTCATTATTGATGAAGCGATAGGGGTCTTTGAATAAACCCAATTTATATTTGGCTTCCAGTATTCTTCTTACCGATCGATCAATGGTTGCTATGTTAACTTTTTTATCATCCAATAGTTTTTTGAGTTGATTATAATATACTGAACCCTGCATGTCCATATCTACACCGGCATTGATAGCCAGCGCGCCAACTTCGTATTCGTTGGCTCCTACACCATGGTTTATCATTTCATTAATGGCAGTGTAGTCTGTAACAACAAAACCTTTAAAACCCCATTGTTTACGCAGCAGGTCGGTCATCAGCCATTTATTAGCTGTTGCCGGTATTCCGTCTACTTCATTAAATGATGTCATCACCGTGGCCGCGCCGGCATCAACGGCCGCTTTATAGGGAGGTAAATAAGTTTCAAACATTTGGCGGCGGCTCATATCCACGGTATTATAATCCCGGCCAGCTTCTACAGCGCCGTATAGAGCAAAATGTTTAACACAAGCCAGGATATTATCTTCTTTGGTAAGATCGCCCTGGTACCCCTTAACCTTTGCGGTTGCTATTTTTGAACCGAGCCAGGTATCTTCGCCGGATCCTTCCGCAACGCGTCCCCAGCGTGGGTCGCGACAGACATCCACCATGGGGGAATAGGTCCATTGCAATCCATCGGCGGAAGCTTCTACTGCCGCAATCCTGGCAGACTTTTCCATGGAGACAAGGTCCCAACTGGACGCTTCACCAAGAGGTATTGGAAAAATAGTTTTATGACCATGAATAACATCGTAGCCAAAAAGCAGCGGAATTTTAAGGCGCGTTTGCATGGCCATATCCTGCAGTATACGCACGTACTGCGGCGTATAGGCATTAAAAATACTACCACATCTGCCGCTTATGATATCCTGTTTATACCCTTCTCGCATGGTTGGCCCTGTAACAGCCATATCACTTGTTAATAAATTCAACTGGCCAATTTTTTCATCCAGCGTCATTTTTTTTAAGAGGTCGTCAATAAACTGGTTAATTTTAGCATCCGGGCTGGTTGATATTGATTGTGGGCTAGCAACATGGGTGAGCAAGAGACATATGAATGCTATCAGTATTCTTTTCATGTGTACAAGTTGATGACGTTTATTTTTTAAGGTAAGGCAATAAGGCCTGCTGCCATATTTTATATCCGTCCTGGTTCATGTGCAGCATATCTTCAATAAACAATTCCGGCCTGTTCTTCCCATTCTCATCCAGCATTAGTTTATAAACATCTACATAAATGGAATTGCCCTGGGTCCATAGAAAATTTTTGATGATCTGGTTACCCTGGATAACAACCGGGGCAAATTTTTCCCTGGAAGGACTAGGCTTCATAGATATAAAAACTATGGGGATGCCTGGTATTTGTTTCCGAATCAGGAGAAAAAGGGTTTTAAACCTGTCTGAAACAACTTTGGAATCAGCTCCACTGGCGACATCGTTCTCCCCACAATAGATCACTATTTGTTGGGGTTCATACGGAAAGATGATGCTATTAGCATAACGGGTAATATCAGGTAAACTAGAGCCACCAAAGCCGCGGTTAATGATACTATATCCAGGAAACATTTCCTGAACGTTTTTCCATTTTGTGAAAGAAGAACTGCCAATAAAAAGAATGGCTCCTTTTGGAGGAGGTTTGAGACTGTCCTGATTTTTGAATGCCATGATATCATCGTAAAAAGCGGGTTTCTTTTCAAGTTGTGCAAACACGCCGGAAAAAGTGAAGACAGCCAGGGAGAGAAATAAAAATTTATAAATGGACATATGTGAGTGTTTTAACAAATGTAGGTGAAATTGGCTATCAGCTGTCGGCTATTGGGCTATCGGCTATCGGCTTTCTGTATCGGCTTTCTATTTAAGATGAGGGGATTTTCAAATTGATTTAGTTCAGAGTTTCAGTTACCCACATAATAATTATATTTTTCAGCCGATAGCCGATAGCCGATAGCTGATAGCTGATAGCCGATAGCTCATTCAAACCCCAGCTTCTTCAATCCTTTCTGCACATCGGGATTTTTCATGAACAGGTTCCATAATAAACCCGTTCGATAATTTTCCATCATTACTACGATTGGCCCCTGGTCTATTGCAAGATATCTTTGCGGGAACCAGTTATCGGTTTCACTGAAAGCGTCATAAAACCCATATTTTCCGTATAGTTTTTCGTTCATGTCCTTATACCAGTGTTTCATGGCTAACATTGATTCATCAGGCGTATAAGGCATGGAAGATAAGGCCGCTGTTGGTGAAATTACTCCGAGGTCATGATCTAATCCAGGCGCATGGCCCGCATAGCCTTTTACAGAATAACTGGCAGTTAAGCCCCAGCTATCGGGGCCATAACCTTTGTATTTTTTTGGGTTATCAACACACCAGTCATAATCAATTAGTACGTGGTTCCTGTTGTTTTCCCAGTAGTTGGCGTACTTATCTTTCAAGTTATGTGGATCAAGACCGAGCCAGGAATAATGCGACCAAAACAATGGTCCGCCATACTCCTGGGCACCGTTATGTGAAAGTGTTAACGTGTGGCCATATTTAGTGGTTGAACGATTAATCTTTCCGTTCTGGGCCCAGCCCTCATGGTACACTTTTGCCGGTATGGAATGTGTGGGAGAAGATGCAGCCAGCACATACATGATAAGACATTCATTGTAACCCGTAACTGCGAAATTCATCTGCCATTTGTACTCCGGTGACCAATGCCAATACAATACATTTTTACCGTTGCGATACCAGTTAAAATCCACTTCTTTCCACAACTTATCGATCCTGGCCGCCAGACTTTTTTCTTGCGCATTGCCATTTTTAAAATATTGCCGTACACATAAAAGACCCTGGAGCATAAACGAAGTTTCTACAAGGTCTCCGCCATTATCTTTTCTGCCAAATGGTTTCACTTTGCCCGTTTCGCCATACATCCAATGGGGCCAGGCTCCATGGAAACGATCTGCTTTTTCAAGGAATGATATGATTTTCTTAAACCTGTTTAATCCCTGGCGGCGGGAAATAAAGTTTCTTTCAATGCCAACAAGGATAGCCATCACACCAAAACCTCCGCCGCCGGTTGTAACTACATTCTTATCGTTTGCGGGGTAATCGCCATCCATATGTATTCTTTCTCTTGCAAGCCCGCTAACGGGCTCGGCTCCATCCCAAAAATATTGGAACGTAGTACGTTGTACATCTTTGTAGATGGAATCGTATTGGGGTGGAATGAGATGAATAACTTTTGCCTTTGACTGCGCAACAACAACAGGAGAGGTTGTTATCAGCAGCAAGCATACGATTGGTATACTCAGCAGTATGTTTTTTTTCATATAAATATAAAGTTATGTGTGAGATGTGAGCGCTGGACGAGGAAAGTCCCAACCTCATTTCTTCTCATCTCGATCATTTTACTTATTTAGTTTAATTAAAACCAGGCTTTGGTTGTTTCTTGCCACCACAATAATACTGTCATTGTTGGAGGTATGCAGCCATTTCAAATCCCTAACCTGGCCCTTAATTGCGCTTAGTCCTGGTTGTGGAATTGAATAATTATTTTTTTTGTTATCGATTTTAAAAACAGAAAGTGCCTGTGCATCATATTTTCCTTCGTAAGGTATTACATCAAAAAAATTGCCACCGCTTAAATAGGTATTTTCTTTCGCGGCACTTGAATGGAAACTCTCAAAGGAAAAGATAGGGGAAAGTTGCTGCGAGGCGGGAAGATCACTAATGGAAAAATTACCTTTGCCATCGCCATAACAAACGGCAGATGCTAAACGTTCAGCGGTGTAGGGTTTGATGGAATCTATCCAGCCGTAAAAAACATCTTTCATAGGCACACCTGCGTAATCAGCATAAAGGAGATAGTGCTTTTTGAGCAAGGGAAGCGGTCGCTCCACTTCATCTTTTGACAGGAAGGGATATTCTATTCCGTTAGAAGTATAAGAAACTAACTGTTCTGTTTTGCCATTGTTGTCGAAATCAGCAACGTACATTTTCAGCGGACCATTTTTTCCACTCCAGAATTTATTGTTCCATCCCCAGTTGCCAATTAACAGATCCATATTTCCATCTGTGTTCACATCGGAAGCATATACTGTTTGCCATAAGCCTGTGGAGTTCGGGATTATTGATTTATGAAATTTCCCTTTATCATTGAGAAAGATGGTGACTGGCATCCATTCACCCGCAACGATCAGGTCCGTCCAGCCATCGTTATTAATATCAGTAAAGGTAGCAGCGGTAACTATTCCGATGTTGGAAAGCGATATAATATTTTCATTGACCTGGGTAAACCTGCCCTTCCCGTCGTTAGTAAATAGCAAGGAAGTTTGAGGAATGCCATATGATGTGGCGTCTGCAAGCGTTCCTACGAAGATATCATTGTCGCCATCGTGATCAATATCATCAATAGTAACACATGATTTGTTTTCGAACAAGGCTGGCAAGGCGGTGGTTGATTTTACAAAGCGGCCTTTCCCGTTATTTAAATATAACCTGTCGAGCAAAACGGGGTTGTTGCCTTTAAATTCGTTTCCGCCACTCACTACATACAAATCAGGATATCCATCACCGTTAGCATCAAAAAATACTGCATCCACATCTTCAGATGCAGCATCCTGGTTGAATAAGGCAGTGTCGGAAGATATGAAATTGCCATCTTTTTGCTGAAGCATTAAAACGCCTGCCTGGCCTCTTGCCCCACAGGCGTAAAAGTCATCCAGCCCGTCGACGTTTACATCCCCCACTGCGAGTTTAGGACCCCGGGTTGACTCTTCATGAGGAATTAAATACTGCTCATTAAAATCAGTAAAATCATTTTCTTTATGTTTCCAATTCAAACGGTTACCGGCTGTGTCGAGTGAAAATAAGGCTATAGGATTTTTAAAATAGGTTTTGCAATTAAAGAAACCACCGGCGTTTTTTTTGAATACTGTATCTTGTTTATTAACCTGAACATTTTTTAGAAGCTGATAAGTTGCATCTGGCCACACAACTAAAACACTGTCAACTAACCCGGAAGAATCCAATCCAAAATGTAATCGTGTTTCGGTAGAGGATTGAAATCCCCTGGTGAGCATCAGTTGTTGGTATTGAATTTTTGTCTTTTGAAAAATGTAAGCCTTACAACCGATACCAAAAGTGTTTAGTTGATCTCCGCGAAATGAAAGGGAAACGAAATTCTTTTTAGTCGAATTATTTTTCAAGATAACAGCCGGCGCATTAACGGCATTGATTACCAGGTCGAGATTACCATCGTTGTTTAGATCGGCATAGGATGCTCCCGTAAAAAAACCTTTCATCTCCCCGGTTCCCCATTCTTCATTTTGATCCTTAAAAGATATATTTCCATCACCCTTAAATAAATAGGGATGAGAGCTGCCATCTGGCATTTTATCCAAAGCCATTTTATCGTATTGGTTAGTACCCTTCTTTGAGGACTGCAAGTAGAGATTGGAGGCATATTTTATAAAGTCAAGATCAACCGGGCGTTTTACAATACCGCTTGATATGAATAAGTCTTTGTTGCCATCGTTGTCGAAGTCGGCAAAGAGTGGAGCCCAACTCCAATCCGTGGCGGATACACCGCTTAAGAGAGCAGTTTCACTAAAGCTGCTGCCGTTACCGTTATTGCGTTGCAAACAATTTTTGGAATATTGATTTTGAAAGCCATTTTTCAGAAGCTTTAATTTATAGATATCAGGATTTTCATCGCTGCCATAGGTTTTTAAAACTTTTTCATCTGCGGGTAACATGTCGGCCGTCATCACATCTAACTGGCCATCATTGTTATAATCGGCTATATCATTTCCCATGCTAAAGCGGGAGTAATGATTAAATACATTTGCGCCATTTTCACTAAAAGTACCATCCCCGTTATTTACATAATAATAATCGTTTTCATGAAAGTCATTGCCAATGTAAATGTCATCCCATCCGTCGTTGTTCAGGTCGGCCACTGAAATACCCAGGCCATAACCAAGACTGCTTTGGTAAATACCGGAAGCAGCCGATACATCGGTAAATTTTTTTGTGGACGAGTTAAGATTATTTTTGTAAAGCCTGTCGCCCGAAATAGGATCAAATTTTCGCCGATTGCTGGTATCGACAATATTTGCATGCGGCTTTATAGAATGATTTAGGAGATAACAATCCTGGTCCCCATCATGATCATAATCAAAAAAAGCAGCTTGCGTGGAAAGCCCTGAAAAAGCAAGACCATAGATGGCGGCGCTTTCGGTGAAAGTCCCGTTTTTATTATTGATAAATAATTCGTTGTGGCCACTTAATAAATTGATACCGCTTACTACTGAAACGTAGATATCTAAAAACCCATCACCATTTAAATCGGCCATGGTAACACCGCTGCACCAGTCTGCCGTGCCGCTTACCCCGGCTGGCTCCGTAATGTCAATAAACTCAAAGTTGCCTTTGTTCAGATACAACTTATTTCCTCCTTTAGTATTGGCTGTAAAGTAGATATCCGGGAGGCCGTCATTATTTATATCACCAGTTGCCACACCGCCGCCATTATAAAAATAGATGTAATAAAGAATGCCGAAACCTTCGCGTTCCGGTAATTTATTTTGAAAGGTGATGTTTGTTTTGGAAGGAGGTAACGATTCAAATAAAGTATTCCGCGAATGACAGGATAGTAAAGATAAAATAATACATGCCGGTAGAAGACACTCTTTTTTTAGTTTGACAACCATTAAAGTAACGTTATTGGATACCCTATTTTTAAAAAGGGCCGACCATTATAGCCAGCCCATTTTTTGATGTATTACCAGAATAAAAAAGCTTATTTTTTAGTAGTGAACAAATCAGTTATCTCAGTTGCGCTTAAGGCCCTGTTGTACAGACGAAACTGGTCTAATGAGCCATCAAAAGATTTTGCCCAGGTTTCGGGACCGTGATTAGTTAGTGTTGGCGTTGTCTGGAATTGATAACTACCTAGCACCATCCCGTTAAAATTATTGAATTTTATTTTTCCATATGTGCCTCCCCCCAGCTTCTTTTTATTGATAGAGGTAGCGGTACCATTTGCATATAATGTAAATTCTGAAGTGTTGCCATCATATGTTACTGCAATATGTGACCACTTATTAAATATGCCGGGAATTTTTAATTCATTCCATTCTTCGCCGTTACCGGTTGCAACGCCTGCATTAAACATATGAACTTTAAGGAAGGCTTCGGATTTGTCAGAAGCATTATCCCAATTTTCTAAAAACAGGTCGAGGTTACCCCAAAATTCGGTTTTATTGGAAATTGAAAACAGGCCTTGCGCTCCAGCGGTACCGGGGCCTGCCCCATTCATCCAGAAAGACAGTGTAAAGCTACCAAGGTTCCTAAGAGTATCAGCCGGTAAACCGATAAATCCATTTGGAAATTTGACGGAATCTCCTACAGCTTTCAGAAGCAGGTAACCACCTGCGCCTATTTTAACCGCCTGTCCGCTGACGCCGGCAGCATAGGTAAGACCTACTGCGGTGGCGCTTAATTTGCTTTCGCCCTCATCCATGGTATTGTTTTCGAATTGCCAGTAACTTTTTAAGGCATTGTAGGCAGGAGGGAGGGGATCGGGAATAATAACGAGTTCAGGTCGGTCGAATTTCTGGCAGGCGGGTATTGCCAGGATGAGAACACCCAGAACGAGCATAGACGCCAGCAAACTTTTATATATTTTCATGATGCATTTATTAATTGTGATGAAAGAAAGGTTGCCAGCTATCAGCCGTCAGCTATCAGCCTGTCAAAATCTAATACTTAATTCTTGCCAAATTCTGATACTTATTGTGGTAGCTAATTGCTGTTAATAGTCCGGGTTTTGTATCAACACACCGCCTGATTTATCTACTTCTGCCTGTGGTAGCGGTAACAATCTATGCTTTGGTAAGTACCCGGCTTTACCGGCAGCGGGTAAAACAACCACATCAATGCCCCATCGTACAATATCCCAGAATCGTTGCTCTTCCATGGCTAATTCTACAAAACGTTCATGGCGTACTGCATTACGTAAAGCAGTTTGATCGGTATTGGTAACCTTTGGCAAGATAGTAGTGCTGGCGCCTCTTGCCCTTGCTCTCACCATTTCGAGCCAGGCCAGGGCATCCGTCGTATTTTGCGCTCCGCCTACTTCATTAGCTGCTTCCGCCGCCATCAATAAAACATCGGCGTAGCGAAGGATCCTGTGATTCATCCAGGGACCAAAACGATTGTTAAGCGCAGTTCGATCTAACGGGTTGGTATAAACTTTTTTGTTCCAGTATAATTGCGGAACAGTGGGAAATGATGGTACGGTGTTTCCATACAATGAATCTGACTGACCGGAATATAAAATGGTCTCGCTTCTCCTTGGATCACCTGGTTCATATTCTTTTATCAGTTGAGGAGAGGGCACATTCCAACCCCATCCAAGATCCCATTGACCCGCACCCCTTACCCCTTGTACATTGGTATAAATAATACCGAGGTCCTGGGTTGTTTTATAAAATGCCTGGATTTCAAATATAGACTCGGATCCATTTTCACCTTCGCTTCTAAACTGGCTACCATAACTGCTTACAAGTCCATAACGACCTAGTGAAACAACATTTTTGGCTGATGTTAATGCTGATGCCCAGTTGTTTCGCCATAGGTACGTTTTTGCCTGGAGGGCCAAAGCCGCTCCCTTTGTTAACCGACCTACCAGAGATGCTTCCCAGGATACAGGTAAAGTGCCAGCGGCCTCCGTTAAATCCGCATCAATGAGTGCGAACAGGTCTGCTACAGCAGCCTTTGGTTTATTTACCTGGGCGGCGTCATTAATTTTAAAATCAATTTTCGGCACCTGTCCAAATGCGCGAACTAAATCGAAGTAGGCAAAGGCCCGCATAAACTTCGCTTCTGCTTTATTGATAAGTGTACCCGCGTCAGTTAATTTAAGGGAATCTATATCAGAAATGATGGTATTCGCTGCGATGATCATGGCAAAATGGTCTGTCCAGTAGTCTCCTAATCCCCCATTTGTTTTAACGTACTGGAAATCATCATACATTAATGCCTGGTCGGCGCCATCGGAAGAAGAACTTCCTTTATCTGCTTCGTCGGACCTGAAACTTTGAATAGCTAAATATAAATGGTGATTGAAACCATTTTTTCTTAATACGGCATAAGCTGCAAACACTTTACTGTCGTAGGAGCCCGCCGGGATATCAGAGTCAACATACCTGCCAAGCGGCTGCCGGTCGAGGAAGTTTTTTTTGCAGGAAGATAGTGCCATCAGCGCCAGGAATACTGCCGGCAATATGCTCCATTTTATAAGAAGATTTTTTTTCATATGGTGAAGATTTAAAAGTTAAGATTAATGCCTGCAGAATAAACTGCGGGCACGGGGTAAGTACCATTATCAATACCAAAGTTTGTAGCAGTTCCACCTATTTCAGGGGTGAAGCCTGTGTTGTTGGCATAGGTTCCCATGTTTTGTGCATTGAGATAAACACGTAAAGATTTTATCTTAGAACGGGTTAATATGGTCTGACGGAAGTTATATCCGAGCTGCAGGTTTCTTATCCTGAAGAAGCTGCCGTCTTCAATCCTGTAAGAAGAATTTTGGTAATTGATTGACCTTTTAGTGCTTAAGATAGGTTCCCAATTTGAAGTCCCTACACCATGCCAGCGGCCGGTTCTTGCTTCGAGGTAATTAAAATCAGCAAATGTACCCTGGTCCCAGGCCCGGTATATTTCATTACCGTATGTACCTTGTAAATCTACACCAAGGTCGAGCCCTTTATAACTAAGCGAGATAGAACCGCCATATGTAAAGTCAGGAGTAGGATTCCCGATTTTGGTACGGTCCTCTGGAGTAATTTTGTTATCGCCATTTACATCCCTAAACTTTATGTCACCAGGTTGAACCGCTGCAAGTGTGTTTATTGGACTTTTAAGGATTTCCGCATTCGTCTGGTAAATACCATCTTCCACATAACCGTAGAAATAGCCGATAGGATAACCGGCAGTTGTTCTCGCCGCGCCGTTTATTATTTCAAAGCCGGTTTTATTGAGCCTGGTAACTTCATTTTTTATGGTGGTGAAGTTGCCGGAAATAAAGAAGTTCAGGTCTTTTGTAATATCCTGGTTCCAGCTTGCAGAAAATTCAAAACCGCTGTTTTTTATTTCTCCGAGGTTACCAAGACCAGGAAGAGTACCGGAAGGACCAGCAATTAAAGTAAGCACATCTTTGGTGAGCTTGCTATAATAGTTCATTTCGAAATGAAGTTTGTTTTTGAATGTATTCAATTCGATACCTGTCTCCCAGGAGTGAACCGTTTCCCAGTTTAAATTTGGATCAGGAATATATTCTCTTTCGAGCGCCGCAACTACGTTGTTGCCGAAAACGCCGGAGTTGGCATTCGTTAAAGTTGGAAACGCCGGATACCGGTATTTATCGTCAATGTTCTTATTACCTAGAACGCCCCATGAGCCCTTAAGTTTCAGGTAGTCAAAAGTGGTCTGGTTGAGCATGAAGTTTTCCCTGCTTATTACCCAGCCTGCGCCAACTGCACCAAAATTTTTCCATTGGTTACCGAGCCGGTAAAACTGGCTGCTGCCGTCTCTTCTGAAGGATGCATTGATAAGATATTTACCCTCATAACTATATAATGCCCTTGCCAGGTAGGAAAAGGAAGCATCTTCCCAGGCGCTGCCTGAGCCGAACTTGGTAGAAGGATCGCCTACTGCATCTGTGTACCATTTATCGGGGTTATTGGGAATTACCAGGGAAGTGCCCTGTTGAACCGAAGAACTTGTTTCTTCAAAACCACGGAAATAAGTAGTTATACCACCTAAGATGGTAAGGTCATGTTCCCCAAACTTTTTCTTATAGGTTAACAGGTAATCCATCTGCGTTTTCGGGAAGATATTTTGCTTTTGAGATACAGAAGTCGCCCGCCGGGTGGTATCCCTTTTATTATTGCCTACAATTTCGGGGTTATAAACGCTAAGGATGGGGTAATATCTTCTTTCTGTATTAAAGCCATAATCGGCATATAACTGGGCGCGGAAGGTAAAATTCTTTAAAAAGGTGAGTTCGCCATAGATGCTACCTACCGCCCTGAATTCTCTTTGAATACGGGTGTTTTTTTCTCCTTCGATGCTTAATAATGGATTGGATATCTGTGCCCTTTGAAAAGATGGCAGCGTATAGAACAGTCCTGTAGTTGCATCCATTACCGGGCCGATAGGAGCTGCCAATACAGCCGAGGCAATCCCTTTTTCAGCATCGGGCAATTCTGCCCGGTAAGCGTTGAGTGTCAGGCCGAATTTGAGGCCTTTTGTTACCCTCAATTCATCACTGAAATTGAGAGTATACTTTTTATATACTTCGTGTTTGATAATTCCTTCTTCGTTGATGTACCCAAGCCCCAAATAAAAACGATTTTTTTCAGAGGCTCCGGTGATGCTTATGTTATTATAGTTAAGCACGCCATTCTGAAAAATCTGGTCTTGCCAGTTTGTATTGGCGTTCCACAGCGTGAAGTCAAAGGGAGATGAGCCCTGGTTTTTCAATTGCTCGGCATACAATTCTTTGAACTCGGTGGCATCGGTCATTTTATATTTGTGTAGTATGTTTTTCACGCCCACCGAGGCATTGAAATTTACTAATAGCTGACCCACTTTTGCTTTTTTGGTGGTGACCGCTATAGCGCCATTGGCTCCGCGAACGCCAAAGATGGCAAGGGAAGAGGGGTCTTTTAATACTTCGATAGATTCAATATCAGCAGGATTGAGGAAGTTGATATTATCATTAAGAATACCATCTACGATATAAACGGGTTTTACTCCATTGATTGAATTAGTACCCCTGATGCGGACATCGGGTTCAACGCCTGGTCGTCCTGAGTTTACGATGGAAAGGCCGGGTACTTTTCCCTGGAGCAGTGACAACGGGTTTGGAGAGGGCCTGTCGGCGATTTCCTTACTTTTTACGGTAGCGATGGAACCGGTGAGGTCTCTTTTATTTGCCGTACCATAGCCGATAACTACTACCTGCTCGAGTGCTGATGACATAGCTGTTAAAGAAATATTGAAAGATGTCTGTCCGCTTACGGGCAGTTCTTGTGATTCAAATCCAACGGAGGAAAAGACCAATGTGGCATCGTTAGGAGCAGTAATGGAAAAGTTTCCGTCTTTGTTGGTGGAGGTGCCTGTTTTAGTGCCTTTAACGGCTACAGAAACGCCGGCCAGGCCTTCGCCGGTTGGCGAGCTTACCTTACCAGCGATAGTTGTATCAATGTATACCTTAGCTGATACTGTTAGATTGAATAGGAAGAGGAAGCTAATTGTGAATGTAACAGTCTTAAAAAGACTGGATCTTCGATTATAAAAGCACTGGAAGATTTTTTTCATCTTAAGGCATTAAAGGTTTGTAAATAGGTGGCAGATATCCGGGGGAGAGAGCAAGCATGTTTAATGGCGCGTTAATTAGAGAAACTTCAACAGTATAAACAACAAATAGGTTCAGTTCGCTGCATGAAGAGTGATATTGGAGCAATTTTATTGAAATGAGGGAATGTAGTGTTATTTTATATATTTTTGCCGTCCTTATAGGAGCTGAGAGGCTCTGCGGGCCCATAGCTCAGTTGGTTAGAGCACCTGACTCATAATCAGGGGGTCGCTGGATCGTGCCCAGCTGGGCCCACTGGAAATCAAGCAGTTATGAATTCAAGTTCGTAGCTGCTTTTTCATTTGATACATGTTTTGATACATGTTTTTCGAGGGTTAATTTTATAAAAATTATTTTTACTCCGTACAATTTGTAAAGCTTAAAGCATGAGTAAGAAGGTTAAAGTCGGTTTTGCTACCAAGCTCTTGTCAAATCATTATTATTTGAACGAGGTACAGGTTGAAGGGAAGGCCACCAACAAGTTCAATTTTAAAATAGGCCTCAATGATCAGTATGCTGCACAGATCATCAGAACAGGGAACTGTATCACCTTGTTGAGTAACCCCATCACCCTTACTGATGATTCTTTCTGGAACACGAACTACTTCGAAGACCTGACCCACTATGTTTTCTGGACCTTTAATAAAAGCTTTCTGCTGAAGCTTATGGAAAATATAGAGACCTTGAAACTTCCCGTTTTAAAACGTTGCGCAGAATTGCTCCTGGAAAATTTCATACCTTATGCTGAACCGTTAGATGATCATCCGGATGAAGAATTAAAGTGGTGCCATGTAAAAAATGAAAATCTGAAAAGGGATCCAAAGTTCAGTCAGATGTATTTGCTGGATGAGCAGAACAGAACGGCCATATTACATGCGGTTGAAAAAAGAATTACTGAGTTTCCGATGCCGTTGCTTAAACCTTTACCAGTTAGTGAACCTGCAATACCTGAAGATGAAACACAACCCGGTACAAAAATTAAACTCTTTTTAGAAGTCCTGAAACCGATCAACGGCAGCACGGAGGAAACTTTACAGTTTATCCAGCAAAAAATAGAGGAAGCTGGTTTTGAGTTTAACCTCTTTTCGCCGGTTCCCAGGCTTGAGAACGGCAAGAATCCCTATGGCCTAAACGGCTGCATGGGGGCTATGATCGATCACTTCTACCAGGTGAATTACTTTAAGAAGGAATACACCCTGGAGCAGATCTTCAAAGCGTACCTGCAGTATTCCGGTAATTCAATTGGGAAGTTGAAGGCGTTTTTGTCTGAATTCAGGCAGGATAAGAGTTATCTCAAACATTTTGAGAAACTGAAAGCCTTAAAGCTTAAGAAGCAATCTTGATGATCTGGATATTAATAGTTATTAAGCGAAATAAGATATCAAAAAAATATAAAGTCAAATGGAAATTTGTTATTGAGATTACAGGCCATTTGAGTAAGAAAAATATAAAGATTACCTTATACCAAAATATTTAATGGAAAATCTCAAAATAAAATTCAATTTGAGCCGGAAGAAGATTCTAAGCTTGGAAAAAGAATATGGTTATGAATCTGATCCTAAGGTTCAGAGAAAAGAATTTTTAACTTATGAAGATTTTTTAAAAATTGCTGAGTGGAAAACAAGCAGGCAAATCAATAATTATTCAAAGAATGATGACACACTTGTTAAAGAAGTAACGAAGGCTTCATTTTCTGCGTCTTCCGAAAGATTAAAAATAGTAGCATTAACAGCTTTGGAGGGGGTTGGTTATCCAGTCGCATCAGCTATTCTACATTTTGGCCATTCAGAATCTTACCCAATAATTGACTTTAGAGCAATTTATTAACTATGGAGAGTCCCCTCAGGGCGGAAAGGTTCAACAAAGAAAAATACTTTCATCTATTATAATTTTGACCTTTGGAAACATTATATTGATACCTGCCGAAAGATAGCTAAACAGCATGATGTTTCAGTAAGGCAGCTAGATAAAGCATTATGGCAATATTATGAGGAATTGTAACTGTGTCAGCAATCAATATAATTGTATAGCTAATACTTGGCTCTAACGGTAGTGATCAATCCAGACAAATGTATCACCCAATATTATTTCGTTCGCCATTGGTGGATCGCTTTTCTGTCTTTTCTATAACATCTAATTGCTTTTTTGTTGCAGTAGGTCCAGATAAGAGTAAAGTTTTCAGATCTATCTTAGCACTTTCCGCTTGAACTTCTTTCTCAATCAGCTTTTAGCAGTTTTAACTGTCCTGCAGGCAGTGTTTTGACAATCTTAAGTAAATCGTCAAATTTTATATCTACTTGTACTTGCATAACCTCTAAATTAATCAATTTCTATCCGACTACAACCCATGAAAAGATGCTCAACATTGCCATGGGCATTTGAGCATGACCGAAGTAGGGGAAAATATAATTTAGTTTGCTTCTACACTGCTCATTGAAAAACTGCTGTTGATGTTAGTAATAAAAAGCTGTAGATATTTGCCCGTCCAACTAGAGTCAAATAGAATTACAGATGTTCAATAGATGCTGTCCACCCCCATTGCGTAAGCAGTGTTAGCCGCGTGCTTAGTCTTCCATTATGATTATTGGTCCGGGATGTAAAATACCTGATCTTAGATATTCATTCACTTTAGGTGATAGCTTCGTTAACTCAGCATTACTGTTAATGTCCGCTGTTAGTACAAAAACTGTTAAAAGATATTTCAAGAAGTTTTGTTGATATTGAAGATTTTTGTCAAACGTCAAAAGGGCATCATATAAGTTCTCCACTAATAGCTTCATAAGTTCACCATTCTTTATACCATTCCATTGCTTTTCACGAATAGTTTGAATTTCGTGTTCAGGAAAGTCTAACTTAAGGCGCTTTGGGAGATTCTCATCAAGCAACAGTCGCATAAAGTTGCTCCACATTTTTTGATGTCAATATCTTGTTGGCAATTGTAAGTAAAGCAATTGCTTGCTCCTTAGAAACTGACGGGAAGTCGTCTAAAAATTCATCAATGGAAATACCTGCTTCCAAATGATCAAATAATGATTCTACCGGAACACGGGTACCTTTAAAGACTGGCTGTCCACTTAGTATATCTACATCAACATTAATGATATCCTTAATTTCCATTGGTTAAAGTTACATATATATTTTAATATTGGATTTCGCCCATGCCTTCAGCTAACTTAGCCGCTAGTTCAGCTATAGGGGATGTGACATCAAATAGTTCTATGCCTGCTGCTGTAGTTAGAATGTCCCTGTATTGTTTAGCTAAAGCTGTTTGTCCTCCCCGTAACGGTTTCACCAAAACTTCAAGCAGTGTCACAGAGACGTGACAGACGAAAAAGGTGGCATAACCGGTTTGGGGAAGAATTTAAAGCATTGAAAATAAAGAAGCTACTATAACTATTTAGGAATTTCCCTAACGCGCCTAAATTTATTCCCTAATCTGCCTGAATAAAAATCACTCCCGCCAGAATTTGCATCCAGTTAATCATAATTAAATACAACTGTAATGCAAACCATCAATCCATTCGAACTCATTCTTTCCAGGCTTGACCAGTTACAATCAACTGTCAATACCCTGGCTGATAACAACCAGAAACCAGCCACTACAGACCTCATTAATCCGGAAAGGCTGCTGGATCTGACTGAAGCCGCCCAGGTCGTGCGTAAGCCGGTAGGCACCGTTCGTTATTATATCCATCACCGGAATCTTCCTGCCATGAAGGTGGGCAAAAGTTACCTGATCAAGTTACAAGCACTTTTAGATTGGGTTAATGAATTTAATAAGAAGGAACCAGTTAAGGATGTCTCTGATCCAATGCTCAAGAACAGAAAAAGATACCGGAAGCATTAACTCTTTTTCATCCTTTTATAATTCTTTAACCATAACCGTTAGTGCCACAACAGCACACCGGTAAGAAAATTGAGCCTCACCATGAGCAAGGTCGATAAAAAGCTGGAGTACTTCAGACTGGAGAAATACTTAACAGGCCAATTTCATTTCCGCGTGAATGAGATTACCGGCTCCATTGAATTTAAAAAGCGGTTTGATAACCAGTGGCAGGAACTTAATGAGTTTAATATTTACAGGCAACTAAAACTGGAAGGTTTTACCGTTAACCTAAACGAACTCATTTATTTACTCAAGTCGGATTATGTGGACCGGTATAATCCGTTCCTGACTTATTTCGAAAGCTTACCGGTAAAGGAATGAAATTTTTATAATGTTGCAAAACTAAATTGTTGGTATTGCATAAGGACACAGACCATCAGCATATTCATATTAATGCCGTAATAGATATCATATCCGGGCTTTTTCGCCAATAAAAAAAACTCTTTGTTGTAATCTTTATATTGGATTTGACTTATAACATACGGATCGTCCAAATTGTACATAAAATATTCATAAGCTACCTCTAAATTTCTCCTTCAACGGTAACAGTGACTTCCGATCGCAATTTAATGCTGACTGGATGAACATGCTATTGGTTGCAGTAGATGAAGTATTGCTGGACCGGAGAGAGGATTCAGAAAAGATCAAAAATTTAAGTACCGCCCGTACCTCCAAGACCGAAGCGTGAATAAAATTGTAAGCATAAGTTTCTAAGGCATCTTCCCGGTCGTAAACTTCTTGACTTGCTCCGCAATGTTTATTCAAGCAATCTTGCTACGTCATTAGATCCCCAACACGGCTCCAGGGTTATTGGTGTGAACGTTGGTAGTTTGTCTATGACCTATGATAAACATTCCATACGCAATCCTAGCTTTTTAATTTTCGTTATGGTATTAATATGCAATTTCGTTATACCTGCGATTTCTACAGCCTTGTAACCTTTCTTTAAAAGTGCTAATGCCTTTTTGTTTTTACTCTTACCTAAGAAATCCATAACGTCTTCTTTGCTACCTGTTACCCTCCCTTTGTATGTACCCTTAAGTTTAGCTAACCTAATACCCTCAACCTGCCTTTCCCTAATCTGAGTTCTTTCCATCTCCGATACTGTCCCCAATATCGAAATCATCATTTTGGATATTGGGTTTTCCTTCCCATTGTCCTCAAGGGTTCTCAATCCCTGTGAAATAAAATGTATAGTAACCTTTTTTTGATTGA
>JBDSBP010000347.1:0-10295 GCA_039921525.1 Chitinophagaceae bacterium
ACGACCAAGACTATCCATAATAACATACAAACAAAATTTATAAATTATCAATTGAGAATTAACCATTAACAATTAACCATTAACAATTACCCTACACCCTGAAAAATATTTTCTTCCGGTATAAAAAATAACACATTCCCCATTCGAGTGCAAAAATGCATAGGGAGCTAATTATTAAACCAACCGTTTCCGGCGTATGAGCCAAATCAAGGAGTCCTTTGATTACGGCGGTTACGTAATCATTAAACCAGCGGGAGGCGACAATCTCAAAAAATAAATAGATAAACAAGGAGTTCATACCTATGACAAGGAAAAATTGTAAGTGCTTGCGGTGATTCCTTACATCTATCCACCAGTAGCATAATGCCAATCCAAATAAACACCAGCCAAGGGATGCCAGCGTAAAAGAACTGGTTGCAATTCGTTTAATGATCGGCGTTATGCCAGCCCAGTCCAACGCAAAACCGCCGCCTAAAGCAATGGTTCCCCATAATAATATGAGGCGTAATTTATTGGTTTTATTACTTAATAACAGCTTGCCGGTCAAGGCGCCTGCAATGGTATGAACCGCAGTGGGAATAACGTTTATGGCTACCCATCCTCCTTTGTTAATTATATTCATGATAACAAGATCCACATAGTTGCCAAAATTATGCTGATCGGTAAAAGGCTGGTCGAATCCGGGCACATGGGTAAACCGGTAAAGAATTTCTGTCAATAATAATGACCCCACGCATCCTATTATTTGTGCCGCCCATGACCAGCGAAAAATCAGAAAAGCCACGAGTGTGGTGAATGATAGCTGGGTTAATACATCCCATAACTTAAATGATAATCCATCTTTACCAACAGCATAATCCAGAACACCCCAAAAGAATAACCAGCCGCAGCGCTTTAATATCTTTTTGAAAGACTGACTCCAGCGCATTCCCTGTTGCTGTTGTTTGTGTAATGAATAGGCCATCGCTGTTCCTGCCATAAACATAAAAGCAGGTTGAACCAGATCCCAGAAATGAAGGCCGTGCCAGGGATGATGAAAGAAGGGTGTCATATAACCATCGATAGCGGTACCCTTACCGGCATCTTCCAGGTGTTCATATAAACCCGTACTTTCCAATGCCAGCAACACCATTATGAGACCACGCATGAGATCCAGCGACATTAATCTTTTATAGAACGGCGGAGTGGATGGTTCGAGATTCATGATGTATGTTTGGCTATCAGCTATCAGCTATCGGCTATCGGCTATCAGCTATCGGCTATCAGCTATCGGCTATCAGCTATCGGCTATCGGCTATCGGTTATCGGCTATCGGCTATAAGCTGAAACCTCATAGAATTATAAGAATTAATGCCTAATATTTATTAACATTTCATCAAGCGAGATCTCAGCTGATAGCTGATAGCTGAAAGCTGATAGCTGATCTCTGACAGCTCACTACGGCATCACCCCTTCCTTCCATAAGCGCGCTCCGCCCTTAATGCCTTCCTTATTGGAGAATAATTTAATATTATCCGCCAGCTTAAAATTTAGTTTTTTTGCGTTCCCGCCACCAATGTAAAGTGTATCGTAATTGAACACCGTTTTTAGAATACCCAACACTTTCTCCATTCTCGTATTCCATTTTTCAATACCCTTGTTAATTAACGCCTTCTCTCCTATGTATTCATCATAGGTTTGCTCTTTTGATACTGGATGATGAGCCAATTCCAGGTGACAGAGCAATCGTCCATTCATAAGCAAAGCCGTACCGAAACCGGTTCCCAGGGTTATTACCATTTCAAGTCCTTTACCTGCTATCACACCCAGGCCAAGCATATCAGCATCATTGATCACCCTGACCGGCTTATTTAAAATTTCTCCCAGTTTTTTGCCGAAATCCACTCCCTGCCACATATCTGTACCAAGATTGGGCGCAGTCATTATAACACCATCTTTTACGTACCCAGGAAATCCCACGGAGACCTTGCTATAATCAGGAAAGTCTTTTAAAAGTTGTTGAATAGTACTTATTACATTTTCAGGGCTGGCTGTAACAGGCGTTTCCAGCTTTTTATAGTCCATTAAAAGGGTGCCTTTTTCATCCAAAAGTGTAACCTTAATATTTGATCCACCGATGTCGATGGACAAAATTTTTTCTGCGGAAACGTTTTCCATTTGTAATGGTAATTATTGGTTTTTAAAAAACATTATTCTGCGGTGATTTCTAATATAGCACTTGTTAGAGACGCGTTGGAAGAAACGGTTAAACCTTTGTTCATTAAAACTTCACCGGAATAAACTTTTTGGTTTTGAGCTATACGTGAAAAAGTGCCTGGATAAAGATTTATTTCCTGCACCGTATATTTTTTGTTGGGATCAAGCCCTTCGAGCTTAACCACATTCAGGTTTGATCCGTATCGCATGTTAAGGTTGTAAGAAAATAACAACGCTTTATTTTTACTGCTATCCACAACCATTGTTACGGCCCTGGTCTCTTCATGTGGGGAAATAAGCCGATACTGATCGCCATGCCATATTACTTCTTGTAATCTTTTGTAATTCTTTACAGCCTGTTGGCTAAAAGCTACATCCTTTTCTGTCATCTTACTTACTTCAATATCGTAGCCCAATTTTCCCATCATCGCAACATCTGTCCGAAATTTTAATGATTGTTTTCCCCATGAAGTTACATGACTGGAAATAGCAAACGCGGGGAAGAAATAAGAATATCCCCATTGGATAAATACTCTTTCAACCCCATCTGTATTATCACTTGGCCAAAATTCGGTAAAATATTTTAAGGCTCCGTAATCCGTTCGCCCGCCACCACCAGAACATAACATGATAGGCAAATGTGGATATTTTTTTCGTAACCGTTCCATAATACTATAAAAAGCCCTGGTATAATCAATAAAAACCTGTGATTGTTTGTCTTTGAGATAAGGCGAATAGGTATTGGTCATCATCCTGTTGCAATCCCATTTAATGTAGGCCACCCCCGGGTTGTTGGTCAGGAGTTCATCTACTATATTATAAACGAAGTTTTGCACGGCAGGATTTACCAGGTCAAGCACCAGTTGGTTGCGATAATAATGTTCATCCCTGTTAGGGAGTTTCAGTATCCAGTCAGGATGTTTTTCGTAAAGCTGGCTTTTAGGATTTACCATTTCGGGTTCCAGCCAAATACCAAACTTCACCTTCTTGCTTTCAGCATCTTTTACCAGATGGGCAATTCCGTTAGGCAGTTTTTTAGTGTTCTCTTCCCAATCACCCAGGCCAGCCCTGTCGTTATTGCGGGGATATTTATTGGCAAACCATCCATCATCTAAAAGGAAAAGATCCACACCTAGTTTGGCTGCTTCGTCAAATATGCCAGAGAGCTTGGCTTCATCAAAGTTAAACTGCGTGGCTTCCCAGTTATTCAGTAAGGTAAGCCGATCCTTTTTACCATCCAGGATACCATAGTTGGTAGCCCAACGGTGAAAATTCCTGCTGGCCTGCCCCTTGCCCTGGTCGCTGTATGTAAAAATAAATTCAGGCGTGGTGAATACTTTCCCTGGTTCCAACTGGTAGGCGGACGCAAAGGGGTTAATGCCTGATATTACGCGGAGCGAATTTTGTTCATCGATCTCAAAATCAAATTGAAAATTGCCCGTCCAGCCGAGTGTCCCTGCAATCAGCTCTCCTTTAGTTTCGGTAGAAGGATTATTGAGTGAAAGAAAAAAGGCCGGTGTCTGGTACATATTCGCTCTGGTTCCCAGTTTGCTGTCAAGGATCTTAATGCCGTGTGTGAGTTTGCTTTCCTCCATCCTCATTTCTTCTGCCCAGTCTCCATAAAACTGGGTAAGCCAGTATTTTTCCGAATCAAAATGGAGCATGGATGAGGCATAGTTTGAAAGTACGATCGGAGTCTTTTCAGCATGTTTTATTTCGGTGAAGGTGCTGATGATATCTTCGTTTTCATAAGTAATAAAATGCAAACTAACCTCCACGGGATATTTTGGATCTTTCAAATAAATGATAGTGGTGCTGACGTTATCATCTGTTTTTATGGTTTCTTCTCTAACAAACAAAAGCTCAAGGGAGGGATTGCCATCTGAGTGGGTAATGCGAATTGCAGGCTCGAAAAGATTGTCGGTCCCGGAGGGGATGTATGCTTCGTGTTTCCCCGGAAGAAGTTCCTTAACTCCACCAATTAATTTTTTGCCAAGATAACTCTGGTATAATTTCTGATTTTTACCCACACTTAATACCAGTTGGCAATTTTTTGTTTCTATGGGTATTGTTTGAGCAAAGCAAAATGTAATTGAGAAGAAGAAAAGTATAGTGCAATAAATTTTCATGTCGGAACCGTTAATGGCAGTGATTAAATGTGTACCGCTGATGGAAATGATTAATGTGAGATAAAGTACCCAATGTATGCAAACATTCAATCAATTACGCCATTGGATAGCAAAATAACCACATTGCAGGCTACCGGTATTTTTAACGGCATGTAACGAATAGGCCGGGTAAAAAATTACATCTCCGGGAGAGGCGGGAGCAAAGCTTTGGTTTAACTGAAATTGCACATCTCCTTTAATCATCAGTATAATTTCTTCTGCGCGATGTGTATGAGCATCATGACTGGCAATGCCGGGATTTAAAGCAGTTGCGTGCATATCAAATTTTGCGAACATGGATGAAGGCCTATCGAATATGGGCCTCGATTCTCCCTTGTTTGTTTGCCTGACTTCCAGTTGGCTCCAGTCTTTCATAAAGGATCCACCTGCAATATTTCCCCGTTGAATGTTCACCGGTAATTTTGCAGTATACGAAAGCGAAAAATAGACAACCGGTTTCCCCGAGGTATTTTTAAACCCATGTTTATCACCTGCTATTATTACGGCATAACTTCCCGGGCCAAGCGTTTTACTGGAATCTTTTATGGTGATGGCAAGTTGCCCGTCTTTGACAATAATTAATTTCTCCAGGTCCATTTTTACTTCTGCTCCGCTAGCCGACTGACCGGCGTTGAGCATTACCGTATGAACTTCCAACCGGGAAAGATCCAGGGAGCTTCCCTGCAGGATTTTTCTTCTTTCACCGAAAGCTGTTTTTTCTGGCCTGGCTTTATTCCAGCTATATACTCCGCCTGGAACTGAATCAGTTTGAGCCGCCAGCTGTGATACCATTAAAATGAATAAAACTGAAAGGAATGTTTTCATAGAAAATAGTTTGTAAAAAAAATAACTGAATCATAGGTGTCAGGAGCCGGGCCAATAAACAGCCATTTTATTTCTAAGAAATGTTACGCTTCGTTCGAGCTGATCCATTCCTTCCACACCGTCTTCAATGCTGACCCATCCGTTAAATCCCACTCTTTTTAATTCGGTAAAGATGGCATCGTAGTCATTGAGGCCTTTTCCAATTTCACCATGGCTCAACCGTTTTGCATAACCTACCGCACCACCTTCTTCCCGCCGCAGGTCATCAATAGTTCCTTCCTTTAAATAACGATCACTGGCATGCATAGTTACTACGCGATCAGATACGCGAAGGAGCAGCTCCAATGGATCTTCACCGGCGAGGAAGGTATTACTTGGGTCGTAGTTTACGCCGAAATTGGGATGGTGGATGCTATCTACCAGCTGGCAGAACACCTCCATTTTCTGCGCAAATTCAGGATACTCCCAGAAGTCGTCTTTATAATGGTTTTCGAGTATAAGCGTTATGCCGCGCTCCTGCGCATAGGGAAGACAGTTTGTGATACAATCGGCGGCAAGCCTCACACCCTCATCGTTGGAAAGCTCCGGCCTTCTCTGTCCAGACAGCACCCGGCAAAAACCACCTCCCAGTGCTTGAGTCATATCGATCCATCGTTTTTGTTTTGCCACCTCCTTATCTCTAAACGTCTTGTCAGGATGAGTAAAGTCTGGTGAGCAGCATAACATAGGGATCACCTTTCCGTGATCTTCTACCTGTTTTCGAAAAACTTTCCAATTTGATTCGACAGCCATTTCAAGGAAGCCCGCGTACCATTCCAGGCCTTCAATGTCAAGCTTTACGGCGAGTTCTATCCATTCGGAAACCCGCATGCTACCATCTTTACATAAGGCCTGCATGAAAGCTTTGGGAAAAACGGCGAGGTGGGGCATTGTGGTGGTGGTTTTTATTTGAGTTTTGGCTATCAGCTATCAGCTCTCCGCTATCAGCTATCAGCTCTCGGCTTTTTGTTCTATAGCAGTTAGAAATTAGTCTATAACATATTTATTTAATAATATCGGTTGAAAAAATAACGAAAGATGGCTCCAATAGCTGATGGCCGATTGCTGACAGCCGATAGCCCACATCCCTCACATCGTGCTTGCATCTTTCGGAGGGTTTCGCCCGATGAAAGGATGCTGTTCCAGGTCTACCACCTGGCCACTTATAGGGCCGCTTTCATCGGCAAGCCAGTAAATGGCGGCGGCGGCTATTTCGGTGGGCCAAAGTAACCGGCCGGCCGGGGCATACACGTTTGGCACTTTCGTGTACCAGTCATCGGCAAGCCCCTGCTCGCGTTTGCGCCGGGTTTCTGTTTCAGTAAGCACCCAACCCGGGTTGATCTGGTTTACACGTACACCATTCTCGCGGTGAAGGGTATCTCCGAGGTTCCTGGTCATAGTCATGAGAGCGCCCTTCGAAATACTATAAGCCATGAGATTTGGTTCGCCGCTATAGGCATTCACGGAACCGATATTCAACACGTTACCACGAACAGGGATAAGGTGTGGTAACGCGGCTTTGATCAGGGCAAAAGGAGCCACCATGTTTATTTCCAACACATTCCTGAGAAATGCCAGATCCGTCGAATGAATATTCGACGAAATCACCAGTGCTGCATTATTAACGACAGCATCGAGCCTGCCAAAATTTTTTATTGCGATGTCCACCAATCGCTGTGGTGCACCTTCTATGGTGATGTCTTCAATGTGTAATACCGCTTTGTCTTTGCCCAAATTAGCTACAACGTCTTCGCCCAGGTGCTGTTCCAGTCCGTGTATAACAACACGTGCCCCTTCCGCAACGCATTGCAGGGCGATGGCTTTCCCGATACCCGTGCAGCTGCCGGTAACAATAATTACTTTGTTTTGCAATCGCATTCTATTCAGGTTTAAGTATACTTTTTACCACTTCTCCTTTGTGCATTTTCTCAAAGGCCTCCCGCCATTCTGTAACCGGCCACACACCGCCGATTATGGGTTTTACATCCAGTTGCCCGCTTGCCAGCAGTGCGATAACACGTTCCCAGATAGGCCAGTTATGGCTGAAGCTCCCCTGCAAGGTTACATTTTTCTGTACTAATGGATCTAATGAAAAGCCCAGCGGTTGAGGTCCCCAACCTACTTTTGAAATAACGCCTTTCGGTCGAACGAGGTCCATCGCGATCTTTAATGTGGCGCTGGCGCCCGCCGCGTCTATGACACAGTCGGCACCCAGGCCATCACGATGTTTAGCCCATACACTGGCATTGCCTACTATCGCATCACATCCATATTGATGGGCAATGTTTAGACGGTGCCTGTCGGTCTCAAGACCTACTATTGCCACTTCCGCACCGCATAACCTGGCCATGGCAGCGCAGAGTATACCGATAGTACCAGGTCCCAGCACTACTACACGATCCCCTGGTTTCAGGTGTGCATTTTCTACAACAGCACTGAAAGCCACACAACAGGGTTCGGTAAGGCAGGCCTGTTCGAAGGATAACTGGTCCGGCAAAAGATGCAGGCAGCGCGCCGGAACGCGTACAAATCGGGTCATGGCTCCATTAACACCATAACCAAATCCTTTTCGCCCTGGGTCCAGGTTATATAGTCCCCGGCGTGTCATAGGGCTATCGGGGTTAATTACGGCAGCCGTTTCGCTAACTACGCGGTCGCCTTCTTTCCAGCCTTTAACAGCTGTTCCTAAGGCAACAATATGTCCACCAAATTCATGTCCGAGAACTACAGGGTAATTTACGGGCCAGCTATGATCAGCCGTCCATTGGTGAAGATCGCTGCCACATACGCCCACACTGGCAACTTCCAGTAACACGTCTTCATCGCCGATTTCAGGTTTTTCGATTTCCCATATTTCAACAGAACCCTTTTCAGGGGCATAATTTACAACTGCAGGAGACTTCATATGATTTAATTACGAATTATGAATTACGAATTACGAATATATAGTTTTCTGTTGAGAGCCGGTTATGGATAGCGGATAGTTATTTATTGCTTGCGTTTCCGATACTTATATCACCATAAGCATGTATTTTTTCGCAGATCATACGGAGGGAGCTTTCGAGATTGCCGCCGGCCGTTTTAAAGGCATCTGCGTCTATTGTAAGGGGAGCGCCCAGAACTACAAGGGGCGCTCCAAATGATGGACATAGGATAGCCTGCTCAAGGGTTAGCCCTCCTACTGCCTGCACGGGAATATTCACTGCTTCCACCACTTCGCGTAACTGGTCCAGCGGGCTTGGCATGCGTAGTCCCCGGGCGGCGATTCCACGGCGCTCATCGTAACCAATATGATGAATAACGAAATCGCAACCAAGGTCTTGCAGCCATTTTGCAGCTTCCACCATATTCGGACAGCCAAGGTTATCACCCATTACTTTTATGCCAAATTTCCGTCCTGCTTCCACCACACATCGGATGGTTTCTTCATGCGCCCTTGCCATCACTACCACATGTGTTGCGCCGGCTCCGGCCATCATCTCAGCTTCCAGGAAACCGCCATCCATGGTTTTTAGATCAGCCACAATAGGGATACCTGGAAAAGCCTGTCGTAGTTTCCGAACACCATGCAGGCCTTCTGCAAGTATAAGAGGCGTTCCTGCTTCCAGCCAGTCAACTCCAGCCCTTATGGCCATGGCGGCTGTTTCAAGTGCTTCGTCGATATCGGTAAGGTCGAGGGAGATTTGAACGATGGGGGTCATTTTAATGGTTAATGGTTAATTGTTAATTGTTAATGTGACTTATGGGGCTGGGTCAGGCTTTGGCCTTGGCCAGACTATCGTTAAGATTGAAATTTTGTGCAGGACATGCTGCCGAAGTGTAATATAAATACATTATGCGGCATGGTTCATACCTCACACCTCACACCTTATTAAAGTGATGCCCTAAGCGTTAGATAGAACGGCACTTCAAGGTGTTCCTTGGAATTCTCCAAAATCATCTGGGCGGCCATGGCCCCCATTTTACGGAAATCAGTGGAAATGGTGGTGATGCCGTTGAGAATGATCTTCTTTAGCGGGGTATCATTGTAAGAAATAATACCCACTTCTTCTCCAATTTTTAATTTTAGCGAAATGATACGTTCAATCAATATTACCAAATCATCTTCCATGAGGTTTATATAGGCCTCCCCTTCGTTTATGGGTTCCTGTGATATATTATGCACCACTTTATACGAAAAGGCATACTCCTGGCAAAATCGGAAAAAGCCCTTTAATATTTCATTGGGAAAATAAGTATATTCCGGGAAGATTATTTTAATAGTATGGTATTTACCCAACTGTTCGCGCGCTTCTTCCAGTGCACAGAATATATCTTTCTCAAAATTTTCATAGGCCGCAGCATATTCTCCATCTATACCATTTATTTTTTTATCTAGTAACAGCAGCTTGTCTTTTGGAATGGCATTTATGATCTCGTGTGCTTTTTCTCCACCTTCGAGGAAATGCGGAATAATAACAAAATGAGAGTAATCTTCTTTTCTGTTGGTCAATAGTTTTTTAAACAGGGCGAAATCATTGTTGTAAATATAGAAGTCGACCGTAGCATGTGCTCCAAGAGCTTCTATAAATGAATCATACAGTATTTTTTTATGTGAACTAAGTTTGTTGAAGAGCAGAAAAATTTTCAATTTTTGTTTAAACTCCGTGCTTTTAATAAAATATCCTTTACCTGGAACAGATTCTAACACACCTAATTTTTTTAGATACCTATATCCTTTTTCCGCTGTGTCTCTGGATATTTCCAATTCAAAACTGAGTTCATTGATAGATGGCAACAGGTCATCTTTACATATTCTGCCTTCTTCAATTGCGTTAATGATTGTTTGGGAAAGTTGCAAGTATTTTGGAGTGGCCGAATATTCATCAACATGAATAAAGTCGAATATATTTACTTGCTTCATATGGCAGTAGTGGGAATTGAAACGCTAATTTAATGGTTAATTGTTAATGGTAATTATTAATGGTTAATTATTAATTCTACTTTGACAAGTCATGAAGTTATTCTGTTGGTTCTGTCGCATGTCTGGGCAGCAAATATATTACACAGAGCTACACGGAGAAGGCA
>JBDSBP010000348.1:0-92233 GCA_039921525.1 Chitinophagaceae bacterium
TATCCCGACCATAACCTGGTGAGAGCCCGTAACCAGGTGATCTTGCTACAAAAACTGACGGAACGGGAAAAACAGTTCGACGAAATAGTGAAGGCCTACAAACACGAGGTTTCGGTGTAAAATAGTATATAAAACCACCATTGAAAAAAAATTTGTTGGCTGCACCCCGCAGCAACCACCCCGACTTCGAGGAAAACTACGACTGAGCCTAGCCATACAAAGGCACCCGATTATTACCGGGTGTCTTTTACGATAAGCAAATTAAATAAACAGATGTTCCTACTTCGCCAAATCCTTCACCCTAATATTCCTGAACCTCAATATCGATCCATGCCCTAAAAACCCGATATGCCCTGTTTTGTTCAACAAGCCAGGATGCGGATGACCGTCAGGCGTGCCATTTTTAGTAGCTTCCTTAATATCCCCATCTAATATAACCACGTTGTTCAAAATAACTTTTATGTTATTTCCCTTTGCTATCACCTCTTCATAATTCCATTCGCCAACGGGCTTCATACCTTCTCTTTTTGCGGGAATGATTCCATAGACCGAGCCGTGATACTGGAAAGGTTTTAAACTCTTGTATATATCCGCATCGTTATCCAGGATCTGTAATTCCATACCCACATAAGCCGCATCGCCCTCTAGCGGCGCACGAATGCCAAGGCCGTTATTAGCCCCCGGTGTTAGTTGAAACTCGAAACGAAAAACAAAATCGCTGAATTCCTCAGAAGTGTATAAATTACCATGACCTTTATCTTTGGGGCTTATCAGTATCTCACCATTATCTACCACGTAATCTATTTTGTTGCCCGTCCATTTTTCCAGGTTGGATCCATCAAATAACACGTTAAACCCCGCCTGCTTTTCTTCATCACTCATTACGAAAGGCGCAGAGCCGCCTAATTCTTTCAGGTAGATATTACGATAGGCAACATAAGTACCATGAGCCTGCAACTCTATCTGCTCTTTTGCAAAGATCGGTTTGGCGCGATCCCAATAATTTTCCAGTATTATATTGTCCGTGACGAGTTCGCCGTTCAAAAACACCGTCACCTTATCTCCCTTCATAATGATATGAAAGTTATTCCATTCATTCACTGCATTGTCAGCTACCCTGAGGGGTTTAGCCTGGTTTTTTTGATTATTGTACAGCCCGCCGGAGCCTACCTCTGCACCTACATCCCTGCGGGAAGTATCCCATATCTGCACCTGCGGTGTTCCACGAAGGTAAATACCCGCATCCCCTTCTTTGGTGATCTTCCAGTCAACAAACATTTCAAAATCACCATACTGTTTTACCGTACATAAATTATTCCCTTTACCTGTAAAAACCAGTAATCCATCTTTTGCCAGCCACCCGGTACTCATTTCCTTGTCGGCTTTTTCCTGCGCCATGGCAAGGCTATCCGCTGGCATAGATGCTCGTTTAACCGGGTTAGCAACAAGCCCCTTCCAGCCCGTTAAATCTTTTCCGTTAAATAATGCCACAAAGCCTGCTCCCGCCGGCATTTCGGCCAGTTGCCTCCGGATCGCTGTTTTCTGGTATTCGCCATCAGGCCCTTTGATTACTTCGGCTGTTTTCGTTAATAACTTGCGCACTACTTCGCCTGTATACTCTTTATTTGCAAGGCCAATAGTCATTATGGCTGTTGCAGCTTCCTGTTGTAACGCAGCGTCTTCCAGGTAGTCACCTGCAAAAAGCATCGCTAAAAACGTGTTGCATTTGCCGGTTTCTTTCAGAATGTTTTTACGCTGGGTATCATTACCCTTTGCAAGCAGCATCGCTTCGCGCAACATCAATAATTTCTGGTCACCAGGAAAAGAAGACTTGCTTATCAATTGAATATATCCATTAACCGCTGCGGTCAAATACGCGCTATTGGCGGGTTTCTGCGCCAAGGCTAATAATGCCTTAGCAGATTGCTGGCTGTTTGATTTTGATAAAGCGCTTAAGGCTGCTTTTTTTGTCTGGTCATCCCCTTTTTCAAAAGAAGATTGTATTTCATTTAATGCATCCTTACCCCCCACCACACCTAACACATCCAGCAGCAGGTAGGCTTTACCGTTATTAGCTACATGCATTTTGTCGGTGATCAGATTTGTACGTTGCATGGTGTCACTAATGGAAGAAGATGCGGCAACAATAGATCGTTGTAGGGCACTGATATCTTCTGCTGATGATGCGGAATTTAAAAGGGTGAAAAGTTTGGGAAGGTCACCCTGTTGGGCTAAAAAAGGCAAGGCGTTTATTGCTGCCCGGTGAACGGCTGTATCTTTAGTTGTCAATTGAGCCAATACTTTTTCAGTAGTTTTATCCGCAGCTCTTGCTGCCAGCACTTTTATCAATATTACCTTAGCCGCAGACGGCATAGTTGGCAGAGATGCGGCGATCCACTCAGGCACCTGGTCTCCCTTCATGGAATGGAGTGCATTGGATACAGCTTCCAGTTCTTTTGCAGAAGCGGTCTTCGTTACATTCAATAACGCAGGAAGTGCTGACTGCTGGCCAATTTTTCCGGCTGAAGTGATGGCAGCTATTTTTACTTCAGCATTTTTGTTTTTTAATGCTGCTGTTAGCGCAGGCAACAAACTCTTGTCACCCGTTTTACCAAGCATAGTAATAACCTGTGCTTTTGCAGCGGGAGAGGCTGAAGACATTGTTTGCAACCATTGTTTATTTACATCAGGCGATAAATACCTGGAAGCAAAACCCAGCGCAGCAGCCCTGTACTTGCTACTGGTATCTTTCAGGGCTTCATATAATAACGCAAGACTTTTTTCTTTATTCAAATCTACTAGCAACTTTAATGCAGCGGTGCGGGTATGGAGTTGTTTAGCTGCTTTTGATTGATCAAATAATTCCCTGGCTGCTTTCGCTGCCTGAGGAGCAGCACCGTTTTTAGACAACTGTTGCAGGTAATAAATATAAGAAGCCGTTGCATCTGTATTATCGAACGTGTAGTTTATTTTTTTAACGGCGCCTGCTAAAACGCTGGCAGCTGCAGGGTCTCCAATGCGCGCCAATGAATATAAAGCCACTTTACGTAGTTGCACGTCGTTATTCTCAGCCATTGACATCATCACCGTTTGAGCTGGTTTATAACGGGTATACCCAAGCGCTTCCAGGAGGGAGAGACGGATAGAACCGGAAGATTCCTGCAACGCCCCCAGTAAAGCTTTCTCTGCTGTTTCGGTATGTATCTGCGCCAGTGCCCTGGCAGCTGCTTCTGCCAACAACTCCTGTTTCAGGAATTTCTGAAGGCAGGGTACCGCATCATCTTTGCCGGTAATTTGTAGCTGCCGGATAATAAACTCTTTATTCCAATTATCAGTAAGTTGATCAATGGCACTGCAGTAAGATTGAACAGTTACCTTTCGTTGTTGTTCCTTACCGGGTTTGGTAACATAAGCGGAGAAACTGCCGATGGCAAATTGAAGCGCACTGTTATCGCCTTTTCCAGGTGCTGATAACATGCCAATCATTTCTATTAGTCCCTTACCGCCCAGGTCGCCGATGACATCCATATTTTTATCCAGCTGTTCTTTATTTTGGACAGGCATTACCGCAAGAAGGTCGGCAATTTTGGTTGTCTGCGTCCGCTGGTCTGTTTGGGCAAAAGTAGCAGATGGATACAAAGCAAGAGAAATAACGAGTGCGAAGAGTATCGTTCTTAAAATGTTTAGCAAAATTGAATATTTAAGAGTCAGGAAATTTATTTTTGTCACAAGTAACAAGAGGGGTGTAATCACTAATATCTTTTATATTCGTAATCTTCCCCCACTGATAGCCGATAGCCGATAGCTGATAGCTGATAGCCGACAACCGACAGTGGAAAGCCTCAAATCCATGGTGCCCGCATCGGTGGATCAACCAGGTGATTGGCGCCCTCATCATTTACAAACAATTGCGCCACAGGATCGTAATTAAGTGAGCGACCCAATTGCAAGGCAGCCTTACCCATATTTACAATGGTGCAGGAACGATGTCCGTTCATTTCATTTAAAGCAAATGTGCTACGGGTTTTTACAGCTTCAATAAAATCGGTGACCTGAGGTTCCGAATCAGGAAACGCGGCGAGTTTCTTTTCCAGGTCAGGAATATCGGAGCGGAAGCCGGGATATAATTTGCCCTTTGGACCTTCAATATAAGCCGCATGCTCCTCCTTCCCTTCTCCATCAAGAATGATCTTGCAGCCATCCGCATACGTATATTCGATCCTTCTCCATGTGCCTACAGCGTCAGGATGTTGCTGCGGTGCATCAATCTCTACAGAAACCGGGCTGGTATCATCTTTTCCCAGGAAATATTGTACGGGATCCAGATAGTGCTGACCCATGTCACCTAATCCTCCTCCATCATAATCCCAGTAACCACGAAATGTTTGATGTACCCGGTGGGGATTATAAGGTTTTTCCGGTGCCGGTCCGAGCCAGGCATTATAATCCAGTTCTGACGGTGGTTTTAAAATATCAAGGTTAGTTTTACCTACCCAGTAGAATTTCCAGTCAAAGCCGGTGTGTTTACTAACTGTTACTTTCAGCGGCCATCCCAGCAAACCACTTTTTACCAGTTTCTCGATTGGTTTAACGGTGGTTTGCATACCATAGAAATTATCGGAGAACCGAAACCAGGTGTTCAGCCGGAATATCCTGCCATTTTGTTGTACGGCTTCAATTACTCGCTTGCCTTCCCCAATGGTTCTTGTCATGGGTTTCTCACACCATATGTCCTTACCTGCGCGTGCCGCGGCTGCGGCCATGATGCCGTGCCAGTGCGGAGGCGTGGCGATATGAACGATATCTACTTCGGGCAACTGGATCAATTCACGGAAATCTGATAACGTTTTCACTCCCGCGGGAAGCATGGCTGCCGCCTCTTTAAGATGGGTGCGGTCAACATCGCAGATGGCGGCCACACGGGTGCCACCATAAACGAAGTGTCCACGTCCCATGCCACCCACGCCGATAACACCTTTCTGGAGTTGATCACTGGGTGCAATAAATCCTTTTCCACCCAGAACATGCCTGGGTAAAATAGTAAAAGCCACGGCAGCTCCGATAGAATTTTTAAGAAATGAACGCCTTGATTTCATATTTTTTATCTTCATTAGTGAATGAATGTGTTGTGAAAGATGATTTTAAATGCCTAAACGGGATACTAAACAAAAGTAAAATAGTCAATTAATGCAAACAAAATTAAATCAAACGTTTGCGGAAGATAGACATCAGTTTAAAGTTTACCGTTTAAGGTTTAAAGTTGGGTTCGCAAGGATTGTGAAATTAGTAGTTATATGACAGATTGAAATTCGGCTTTTGGTGAACCGGGTTAAAAGTATCAGGATAAATGATGAGTTAGGTAGTTTGCAAGTTCGACCTTACAAACTCTTAACCTGCCCAACTTTCAAATTACCTTTACATCTTGCAGATTTTAGCGCAATCTTCTCCTTCATCCATGAAGGCCAATCGGTGCTATCTTCTGCATCATAAACGCGAACCTGCTGCCCTTTTATGGGTTCTAATAAATCCTTTAACGGTCGCTTAAGGATCCTGGCTGCAGTTTGAACACCCGAATTGGTAGCACCACCCACACCATGCGAAAGAACGCTTGCTCCACATAAATACAAATTTTCTATCTCTGACTGGCTGCTAAAGGAAAAGGGTCCTGTTTGCCAGAAATCTTTTTCAGTACCATACACATTACCGTTAGTAGAATGGATATAGTATTCATTAGTCTTGGGTGTTCCTAAATCCATTTGTACAATGAACGGGCGTAACCCCGGCAACAGTTTTTCTATGCTATTAAGAAATTTATCGCAGATGCGGTCCTTATGGTGTGCATAGACTTCAGTATGATAATCATCCTTACCTGCAAACTCTTCGAAAGATCCGTAATCAATGAATGTCACCACTTCAAAGTTGTGATACCTGCCATTATAACTCACCGGGTCCTTTAAGGTAGTGCAGCTGATAAATAATGCAGGGAATTCATCTTCTTTAAGAATATCGGCTGCCTTCATAGCATCAAATAACTTATCGGAATCCATGTCTTTAATCATCCAGATATTCCCTGAATCCATTCCTGCTTTGCGTACATCCATATCCACCGTAAGGAATAATATCAGCGAAGTGAGTGAGTATCGTGTTTTTGCCAGTTTCGACTGTAACTTCTTACTAAGGTTATGGCTACCTACCATCTCCAGGTATGTCTTTGATGGATCAGCGTTAGAAACAATGGTGGTAGCATTTATCTTCTCACCGTTTTCCAACTCCACTCCTACCGCACGATGCTTTTTATCACCTTCCAGTATAATACGGCTAACGCCCTGGCCTGTTCGAATTTCACCCCCTAAATTTTTAATGGCATTAGTCATTGCCTTTACAATGGCGGCGCCTCCTCCCATTGGATAAAATCCCCCATCAGAATAATGATCCATAACGGCACAGTGTAATGGAAAACTAGCTTTGCCTGGAGACACACCATGATCGCCGCATTGAATATTAAGTACTTTTTTCAACAGTGGATCTGCAATATGCCAGTCAATAACTTTCTTAAGGCTAAACAAACCATATTTGCCCAACTGTGCTGTTCGGAATGGAATAGTAACATTATCCCAGAAGCCATCCATCTTTGGTATTAGTTGTATTTGATGACTTACTTTTTGAACAACCTCCAGGTATTTTTTCAGGCCTTTTTTCTCCGCAGGGAAACGTTTTGCAAGGCTTTCATATAAACGCGTAAATCCTGCCGGCATATCTATTTGATGGATTCCGATGAGGCAATGTTCATAAGCATTCCTGTTCATCCGGAAAAATACCAGGTCATTTGCTATACCCAGCGCTTCATAAAGCGCGCTGGTGGAGTCTCCGGCGCCGAGCAAGCCTATGTAATGCACCCCCGGACTAAAACGCTGCCCATTAAGATAAAAGCTATGGCACCATCCGCCGGGCACATAATGTTTTTCGAGCACCAGTACTTTTTGTCCCGCACGTGCGAGGCAGAGAGCGGTGGATAAACCTCCGGCGCCGGAACCTATGATGATGGAGTCGTAGTGTGGCATAAAGCTTTCAGCGATCCGCTACAATAATCAGCTTAAAATATTTATACTGATATTGAAAAGAATGGCTGGGTATAAACATAGTATAAATATGGCTCATTAAGTAAGCCCGCCGTAACTTTTTCATTATAATCGCTGTTTTTGCGGTTCTAACGATCAACTTATATTTACACTTGACCTGTATGTTTTTCCTTCGCTGATAAAACGGAAGGTGTAGAAGATGATATAAATATCCAGTAAAGGTGAGTAGTTCTTGATGTAGCTGATCTCGTAATCTAGTCGTTGAATGATCTCCTCTACATTTCTCGCGTAGCCAAACCTTATCATTCCTAAAGAAGTAAGTCCCGGCCTGACTTGGTGCAGGTAGTCAAAATATGGGTATATCTGCGCAATTTGGTTGATATAATACTTCCTTTCCGGTCGCGGTCCAACCAAACTCATTTCGCCTTTCAGTACATTAATTAGCTGGGGCAATTCATCCAACTTCCATTTTCGCATTACCCGTCCCCATTTGGTAACGCGGGGATCATTATAATAAGATAACATTGGCCCGTTATTTTCGGCATCTTCATACATGCTACGAAATTTGTATATGATAAAGGCCCCCCCCCTGTATCCGATTCTCTCCTGAAAATAAAGGATTGGGCCCTTTGAATCAAGCTTGATTTTTATAGCTATGAAAAGAAGGAGCGGACATAATATGAAAAGACCGACCAGGGCGATGATAAAATGCAGTGTTACTTTCATATTTCTCGGCTTGCAGAAATTGGTTCTATATGAATAAGGTCGCTTTTAAACGCATTGATTAGAATTATATGACGCGTGTATTTTATTGTACCATTACTTTTCCATGATAGAGATTTACACCTGAACTGTTTATGTTCAGCAAATATAAACCTTTACTTAGGGGCTTCTCTAGCTTATAAGTACTTTCTTCTTTAGTCAGCATAATTTTTTGCGAAGACATTTTCCTGCCTTCTATGTTATACAATTCTATAGATCCGTTTCCAGGTAATGCACCGGAAGCCTGTATATAAATATAATTAGCGCGAATATAGTTAACAGCCCTGAAACCTGCATTCACATTCAATTTTACCTGTATCGTTTTATAATAATCTCTTGTTCCATCAATATCAGTTTGTGAAAGCCGATAATAACCAACACTTAGTGGTTTTTGATCCGTAAAGGAATACTCGTATACCGGGTTTACTACCTTCTGATCAACCATTATGGTAGCCAACGTCTCGAACGATCTGCTATCACTGCTTCTCTCAATCGTGAATAATTTATTATTGACTTCCCGCGCGGTACCCCATTTCAACACCACATTTTTATCGACCGATTTACCTGAGAAATATAACCAGCTTAATGGGAGAATGCTACACGTTGAAGCAGGTATTATTGCATTTACACCAATAGTGCTGAAAGCACCGGTCACAGTAAGGGCTCTTCCGTCCAATTCAATCCCTCCGGAAGAGAGATTAACTTCGCCTCCGTTACAAACTATAGTTCCTTTGAATTGGGTATTGGCCCCCAAAGACACAGCTCCAACGATTCTCCAGAATACGTTGCTCGACTTAGCGCCATTAATGAGTTGAACCTGGGCATTAACTGCCGAAGAAAATGCGCCATTTATTTTAATGACAAATACCGCATCGCCATTCCCTTCTGCGTTTAATATTACCGTACCTGTTAGTGCAGTAGCCGCATCAAGCAGGTAGGTATGTGGAGTAAGCTCGAGGCCACCACCAAATTTCGCCGGATAAAGTAACTCGATGTCTACGGGTAAATTAGCGAGATTAGTATTAGCTGTAGCAAGATCAATATTGCAAGCATTTGTGGAAACGTCCGGGCCTGCATGTATCATTCCATTAACTTTTAAAGGATCAAAACCAGTAGTTATACCTGCATTGGTGCCAATATCACCCGTAACAACGCTTGCATTGTCGCCTGTAACGGAACCATTACCGGTGAATAATGCGTAGCAGGCCGCAGTAGCGAGGTTAGGGGCAGTTGGACCTGTTAAAACGGCTCTTCCGCACCCGGTTGGGATAGCTGCAGCAATACCATAAGAATTAACAGCGCCTGTTGTTGAAAGTGCCCTGCCTTCCAGGTAAACACCACTTGACAAGTTTATGGCGGCATTATTCGCTATTAGAGTCCCCTTCATCGTAGAGTTGAAACCAATATCAATCACGCCTTCAACCTTCCAGAATACATTACATGCCTGTGTGCCGTTTGTTAAAATGACCTGCGCCGATGTGCCGGTAGAAAACGCAGCTCCTATCTTGAAAATAAATACAGCATTAGGATCCTCCTGTCCATCCAAACTAAGTATCCCATTGAGCGTGGAAAGTTCCGATATGGCATATACCCCAGTGGTAAGTACTTCTCCACCGCCTAATAACCCGGATGGCCGAGTTACCGTTGTAAGAGTAGTATTAAGTTGGTTATATGCCGTAAGCAAGTCATTTGCGGCAGCAGTGGTAACGTCATCTGCATTATGTATTACGCCATTTACGTTAACATCTATCGTAATGGCGCCGTTATTTGTACCTATATTTCCCGTATAGATAGAATTTGAACTATTATTACCTACTGCCCCGGTAGTTGTAAACAGAACGAAATCTCCAACAGCACCCAAGTCAGGCGCCTGCGCATAATTTGGATTCGAGAAAAGAAATAAATAGATTGCAACTAAAAAATGCAGAAGTGTATGCTTCATTTGAATTGGATTTTAATTAGGTGAAAGCTATAATTTATAAATTCTACCTTTCATTATTTTAACAAATCTATAGGATATAGCGGGTATTTCCTTTAGATTTAGCTGCATCTAAGTGTTTATGTTTAGTAGATCTTAATAATTCCTCTATGGCTTGCTAAATTCTAATAATCAATACATATATTTTTTGTGCGATGTTTTAAAAATAACATAGAGAAAAATAAACGGTTCCCCATACTTAAAAGCTTATGGCAAATAGGTAGGTATTATTCGAGGAACTCTATTAATTTTATGCTGTTTATTAGAGTAAACTTATTTGATATATAGTAGAGGTCATAAAATCACTTGATGCCCTTGCCTTCTTTGTTTACGGTTTTACATAAAACGGCAAATTCGCCGTCGCCACATTATTATGCCCATCAGTAACGTACACAAACAAACGATATGCGCCTTCCTTATCCGGTGCTTTTAAAGTAGCTTTTCCCATACCCGTTCCCACAAGAAGGTTTTCAACGTTGTTGGGTCGCGCTTCAAAATCACCACCTTCACTCAAATGTGTGGGCTCTGTGAGTAGTTCCCAACGATAGGATAAGACATCATTCTCCGGATCTATGGCAACAGCTTCTACCATATTATTACTACCTGGTTTCACATAAACGTCCAGCACCGCTTTTTTGTTATTAACCTGCATCGAATACAGGTGAGGCGCTTTATTATCTGGCCATTTACCAGACCATAGGAATTGCATAACATCCACTACTTCCGATTCTTCTCCTTTGTCGGTAAAAATGCCATACCAGGTGGGTGTCCTCTCTTGCTTTTGTCCCCACAAAAAAACATAGGAGCCCAGGCATTTGCGGCGATCCCTTTCCATGGAATACTCATAACGGCTTTTGTACACTGCCGCTTTTTCGCTGCTTGTTTCTTCTATCGGCGCATTCCACGCAGTGTGCAGGCTTTCCCAATGACCGGTTGGTCCCCATTCTGTAACCATATAAGGGCCATCCCAGCCTGTCATTTTAAGCGTGGCGGGTAAGGTAGCTAACGCCGCATAAGTATTGATTGACAGGATATCAAGATCTGTGGCTCTTGCTTTAATCAGATCCACCAAACCTTTATTCACGCCGGCCAGCATAGTACTGGTGGGATGGTTGGGGTCTACTTCATGGATCATTTTGGAAATCTCATCTACGGCATCCCACACTTTCTGATTCTTGTATTGCAGGTTCAGTTCATTCCCGATGCCCCAGGCGAGCAGTGCAGGGTGATCTTTATATTTCATTACTTCAGCACGCAAAGTTTGCAGTTGTTTTTTTACCGCCGCAGTATCATCATAATTAAAACCGTGGCGCTCACGGGCAACATCTAATCCCATCAATACGGTCAGTCCATACTTCTGCGCCGAGTCAAGTACCTTTTGACCGTCCCGGCTGCCCCATGTGCGAATGGAGTTACCGCCATAAGCAGCTATACGTGCGGGATAGCTGCTGCCGCCCGCGCCTTTGATATAGAAAGGCTGGCCACCCCTGAACAAATGGTAACTGCTATCGGTTTTACGAAGTTCTACTTTTATCGCGCCTGTTTTACTTGATGTTTGCGCGTATGGGTTATCTAGTGAACACGTTACCAGCAATAATAAAATTAATTGAAGTTTTGTCATAGTATAAAATTCGCTTGGATGAATTTAAAATTAATTTGTCAATAATAGCTGACTTTGGCGAGACTCTTCCTAAACCTATAAGGTTTGAATCCGCAATGCTTACTTTTAGAAAGCAAACCTTATAGGTTTTTGATGCAGCCTGCCCTGGCAAGACTAACAGAGATCTCTCTTTTATTATTCTGATAAACCCGTATATGATAAAACAAACCTGGCTATGAAAAAGCCAGTAATATGTGGATCGTTTATGGGTAGTGAGTATGCGGGGAGGATTCAATTATTAATTACGAATTACGAATTAAAAGGAAAAGATGCGGCTTTGCTATGAGAATGTAAGCTGACAACAAAACATTCGTAATTCGTAATTGATTTTCTACAAATAAGAAATCCCATCCATTCTATCCTTTTCATAAAAAAAGGGTTGAAAATTATCATCAACAAGATTACATGATACTTTCATACCATTGCCGGCGACCACGCCAAAAATGCTAGCAACGGCTGTTTCAGCTGCGTCGCGGCCGGTGGCTATTTTTACCAGGCCGTTTAGCGGAACCAATTTCGTAGCATCGAAAAGCACCCATTCATTTCCGATGTATGCTTCGAAGCAGGCATGAAAATCTGGTGGACTTAACTGGTAGGCATAACCGGTAAAATAACGCGCAGGGATAGTTAGCGCACGACATATAGCGATGCCTAAATGAGCGAAATCACGGCAAACCCCTGCCAGTTCCGTCACCGTATCATAAGCAGAAGTTTGTGAATTGGTAGAACCGCTCAGGTATTCCACATTCTCATTGATCCAGTCTGTAAGGGCGATTACTTTCTCAAAAGGATTATTGATGTTGCCGAATTTGGAATTCGCAAACCGATATAATTTATCTGACTGGCAATAACGACTCGGGTAAAGGTATTGAAATACGGAAGGTTCCAGATGTGCCACTGAAACTAATTCCTGGCTGGTATAATCATAGATCTTAAAATAATTATCAACTGTTGCTTTATAGAAAATCTTCAGTTCCATAGGCTCGTTTATTTCCAAACGTATGAACCGGTTTTCACCATGTGTAGAAAGTATCTCTTCTACCTTTATATAAGGCTCCATTTTAAACACCTCTTCAATCACAGTTTGATGAGGAGTTCTAAGGGCATGTATGTTTAGCAAAAGAGCACTGGATTTGCTAACATTATATTCTAGTTCTGCACTGATCTCAAACTTCATTACAATTATTTATTGGTTATTTCTTTATTAAAAGCCAGGTTCAGCCAATCTTCAGGAATATTTTGCAGGGCAGTTTTTAATTCCTCCGCCCATTGAATGGAAATATTTTCGAGGTCTGATTTCTCGTAACGGTGCTCAATCATATCAAAACTGTCCCGGTTATATAATACAACGTCAATCGGGAAATCAACATTATTTGAACTTACACGGGTTGAATCAAAGGAAAGGAAACCAGCTTTTAATGCAATTCTCATAGTCGTCTCTTCTTTCAGTGTACGGTTTAAAATAGCTTTTCCATGACCTGAATTTCCTATAATAACATAAGGAGCGCCCTGTCCCAGTTCAACCCAGTTTCCTTCCGGGTGTAATAAGAATAGTTTGTGCTCCTCATCATCTTTTAATTGTCCGCCGATGATAGTATTGAGGTCGAACTTGAAACCTGATTTTTCTAATGAGCTTTTGTCTTCTTCCGCCACCCGTTTCACCTGTTGACCAAAGGCATTCACCGCTTTATATAATTTATTATGTTCTTCCTGGCCTATAAGTTCCTTAAAGTACAAAATAGCCTTATCACGAACCGACCTAAGCCCGCTCGTCATGATAAAAAGCGAATACTTGTCTTTTTGCTCAATATATATTTTTTTCTTTAAAGTTGTATCAGTGCCGGAGGTAATACGCGTATCGGCAATAGCCACCAAGCCTTCTTTCACTTTAATTCCCAAACAATAAGTCATGATTTTTACGGTGAGTTTTACGAACGCCGAATATAGCTAAATAAATTGTCTGAGCCGTTGATCAGGTTGATTTTTATAATTCTTTTTGATAGCTACCTGGTATTATTAATACACCCTGCAAGAAATAAATTGTTAATACAGTAATTACCTTATTGTGAGTAGTAGAAAAAAGTAAAACAAATTGTTATTATAAGAAATTGGAGGTCACAAATTGTGACCTCCAATTTCTTGTATTTATTCCTCATTATTTTGCTTGAAGCCGATTCTTTCCCGTGGCGGATTGGGCGGGTTTATGAGTTGTTTTAATGCGTTAAAAATTAACTGTATATCACCATCATGCTCACTTAGTTTCTTTTCCAATCTTCCAAGTTGTAACAGAATATCTTTATGGCTTATAATCATCTCCCGAAGTTTTGTAAATGCACGTACCACATGAATGTTAACTGCCACTGCCCTTTCACTATTTAAAATACACGAAAGCATAGTAACACCTTGTTCCGTAAAACAAAACGGAGCATATCGCAACCCCATTTTATTGCCTTCATTGGAGGTCACAAATTGTGACCTCCAATTTTTAAATTCTTTTTTAGTCATCTCAAACATAAAGTCTTTAGGAAATCTTTCCATATTCCTTCTTACCGCTTGCTTTAATACTTTTGTTTCCACACCGTACAATTCTGCGAGGTCCCTATCAATCATTACTTTTTGTTTTCTAACTATGTAAATTTTATTGATGATTATTTCGTTTGCAACTCCTAAATGTTTAATTGACTTTGTCATGATGAATTTGTTGAAGATAATTATACATTTATAACCATATTTTGAACAAGCATACTTTCATTAGCCAGCTTATATATATAATAATTTGTGAAAGTTTTGCTTCTCATTCAACTAAATCTACCGGGAATTCACTTTATACTATTTGATTTTTGTCAAATAACATGTTCATGAGATGTTTGGAACGTTGATTTATGTGATTTTATTGGTTTTGCATGATGAATAGGTTCTTATCCATCAGGCTATCACAAGTATCAGCGGCCACTTTTAATCAATAAAACAGTTTAAATTGTCTGAAATTTATTAGAAATGAGGTTATTATTATTTTTTATATTTCTTTTTACAGGATTAATATTCACAGGATGTGCGATTATAAAGAAGAATAAAAAAACTCCCCCGGCACCGACATCTATAACGGTGATGCCCCCGGCCGGAACGCCTAAGCCATCTGTTTCACCTGTACCCATGCCCTCGGGAATGTCTTCAGGAATATCATTTTCGGGTTCAAAAGCTTCTCCCAAATCTTTTAAAACTTTTTTTGACACTACCAGGTACCGCACTCAAAACGGTATGATTAACGTGTATTGGCAAGATGATAAATATTATTTCGAGATTTCCAATTCTATTATAGGCAGAGACCTGCTTGCCGTTACCCGATTTATTCGCATGGCTGCCGGCGGACCGGCTTATGGCGGTGAAAAAGCAAATCAAACAGTATTGCGCTTTGAAAAGGGGCCGGAAAACAGGTTGTTCCTGCGCACAACCCTTAACGTTATATCATCACCCGATAGCTCAAAGCCCATTTACCAGGCGGTTAAAAATTCCAATGTGGATCCCATTGCTGCTGCGTTTGACGTTAAAGCATTTAATCGCGATACCTCCGGTTATATCATAGATGTCACCGATTATTTCAAAGGCGATAACCAGGTAGTTTCAATAGACCCCCAATTTAAAAGAGCGTTGAATTTGTCTGGCATTGCTATGGACAGGTCATATATAGAAACCATTCATTCTTTAGCAGATAACACCGAAATCCGTACGGTTAAAACATATAACTCAAACCCCACTCCTTCCTTCGGTCTCTCCCCGTTTCCGCAGGGCCAAACATTACCGGGCGCCATTGCAGCCGGGGCAATAACTTTGGAAGTAAATACATCCATTATTAAATTGCCAGACGTGCCTATGAAGCGGCGGTTTTTTGATCGGCGGGTTGGTTATTTTGCGGACGAGATAACAGAATTTTTAGATACCGTTCAACGCGCCAACCGCGAAACTTTTATAGTGCGCTGGCGACTGGAACCAAAGACAGAAGACATCGAAAAATACAAACGGAGTGAATTAGTAGAACCCAAAAAACCAATTGTATACTATATTGATCCCGCAACGCCCCAAAAATGGAAACCCTATTTAATACAAGGCATCAACGATTGGCAGGTGGCATTTGAAGAAGCCGGTTTCAAAAATGCTATCATTGGCAAAGAATGGCCGGTTGATAGCAGCATGAGCCTGGAAGGCGCTAATTATTCAGCCATTCGTTATCTGGCAAGTGAAATATCTAATGCATACGGTCCTAATGTTCACGATCCAAGAAGTGGGGAGATTTTTGAAAGTCATATCGGGTGGTACCATAACATCATGAAGCTATTGCAAAACTGGTATTTTATACAGGCTGCCGCCGTTGATCCCGCTGCCCGTAAAATGAAATTCGATGATGCCCTTATGGGAGAGCTGATTCGTTCCGTGGCTTCTCACGAGGTGGGTCATACGCTGGGTTTAAGACATAACATGGGCAGCAGCAGTAAAACGCCGGTTGAAAAACTGCGTGATAAAAACTGGGTGGAGGTACATGGACATACTGCATCTATCATGGATTATGCACGTTTTAATTATGTTGCCCAACCCAGCGACAATATTTCACGTAAAGGTCTCTTACCGCGCATTGGTGAATATGATAAATGGGCCATCAGGTGGGGCTATAGATGGACAGACAATTCTGAAGAACAAGACAGGAAAATTGGTAATGACTTTATAGTTGACAGCATTGGTAAAAATCCGAGGTTATGGTTTGGCGGCGAAGGCTTTGCAAGTAACGATCCCCGTTCTCAAACGGAAGATTTAAGCGATAACGCCATGAAAGCAAGTGAATACGGCATTCGTAATTTAAAAGTGATTTTGAAAAATTTACCTGAGTGGACATCGGAACCCGGTGACAAATATCAGAATCTTAGTGAGATTTATGGTCAGCTGGTAACCCAGTTTAACAGGTATTCTAACCATGTGGTTAAAAATATCGGCGGTGTGTACGAAACTTTTAAGAGTGTGGAGGAAAAAGGCAATGTATATGATCCGGTGCCAAAAGCGAGGCAGAAAGAGGCCTTGCAATGGCTGCATCAACAATTGTTTCAGACACCTTACTGGTTGCTTGATAAAAATATTCTGAATAAGATAACGGAACCCGTGAACAATAACCTGTCTACCGTACAAAACAATGTTATCTCAGGTGTTTTATCCACTCCGCGCCTGGCACGAATGCTGGAAATTGAAAACCGGTTTGGAAAAAATGCTTACAGCGTGCTGGAATTATTTAGCGATCTGAAAAATGGAATCTGGAAAGAATTAAAAAATGGCAGCACCATTACTATGAACCGTCGTAACCTCCAAAAAACCTATGTTGATAGAATGATCGGCCTTTTGCCGGATGCATCCACCGGTGCCTCACCTGGTTCTTTCTTTGGCTTTTTATCATCCGGTTCAAAAAATTCTGATATACCCTCTCTTGCCCGTGGACATTTAACTGATCTTTTACTTGATATACGAGCAGCCATTCCTCTTACAAAAGATCGTATGAGCAGGTATCATTTACAAGACGAAGCGCAACGCATTAACCGTGCGTTGAATCCAAAATAGGTACGAGGTTTGAGGTAGGAGCAGTGTAACAATAGTTACTACTCATTTTTTTCCATCACGCATAAAAGCAAACATATGAAAAAATTAATCCTTATTATTTCCTTAACTGCCATCGCCATTCTACTGAATAGTTCCGTTTCGATTCAGGCACAAGCTATCGATGTTAGTGGGAAATGGAACATGAAGGTGGAAAGTCCTGCGGGCACCGGTTCTCCTGTTTTTGTTTTAAAACAATCTAAAGATTCTATCTCGGGAACTTATGCCGGCCAATTGGGTGAAGCGGCAGTAAAGGGCACTATCAAAGACAAAGAGATCAGGCTGGAATTCAAAGGAGGAGAGGTTGCATGTGTATATACCGGTACCGTGGATGGTAATACCATGAAGGGCAAAGCAGTATTCGGAGATTTGGGTGAGGGTACGTTTACTGGAATGAAGGAAGCGAAATGAAGGATCATTACCGGCAATCAGCAGTGCGATACTCCCGAGCAACCATTCTTGTTGCTTCAACGCTTTGCTTTGTTACAGGCTGAGTTTGATTTTGTGAGATGAATGCAGGTTATATAAAGATGACATAAAGTGATTGGAATTTATGCCGTGCCTGCATTGTCTGAACTGTGATTTGTGTGTTTTCTGGTTAGTATCTGAACTATGATTTACCTGATTTCTTGATTGGTAAGATTACATCCCCGGGGGTTAATCACGCCTAATCAAGAAATCAGGTAAATCCTGGTTCAAGACTTTGGTTTCACTACCTCTCCCGGCATGATCAATGATTTCCATCCTGCAAGGTCAGATGGTTTTACATTTGCCTTGTAACCGCTGAAATTAAAGGTGGTTGGTTTGTAGGGGCCGACAAAATCGATGTTGTTATTAGATTTGATCTGACGTTCCATTCCCACTAACCAAAAAGCAGCATTGATAGCCATACGGCGGAAACCCTCGTTTAACAGATCTTCGGAAGCACCATGCGTTGTGGTAAACGAACGACCGGTTGCCCCGGATTTCAATGTATAATTACGCACCCATGCAACAGGAAGTAGTTTTTTAGAGGTGTCTGGGGCAGCATCGGGAGTCATGCCATTTAAAACTTGTCCACGAGCCAATATGGTGGCACCCATTTTTTCAGGATAAGCAGTATAACCGCCGCTTTGGGCCCATGCATTTTTAACTCCGCGCATGATCGGGTGATTTTTTTGTGCATCCTCAATTATCAGCTTCGACGCCTGTTTGTGATTTGTTCCATAATGACTGACCCAGGTCTCGCCAAGTATAATTTTGCCAAAGCCTTCCTTCCATTCTGTTATCGGCCCTTTATAAGCATAATCATAATGTTCCCATTCAGGATTGCCTTTAATATTAAAGGCGTGCGTGGCCGTTCTAAATCCCATGACCGATCCACCGCGTTCCAGGTAATTATCTATATGCTGCATTTGACCACTTGAGAAATTGGCAAACCTTGTAAAGATGACCATCAGGTTTGCATCATCCAAAACTTCGAGCCCTTTAATATCTGAGCTGCCAGGAAGTATATTCCCATTTTCATCCAGCGCCCAAATAACGGTGCAGGTAAACCCATACCGCTTTGCCAGTATGCGCGCCAATGCAGGGAGCGATTCCTCTGAGCGATATTCGTGATCGCTGGCAATAAATACGATCTTCTTCCCCAGGCCAGGCCCCCTTTCGCCTTTATATACTACGCGGTATTTGTCCGCTTCATCGTACACCTTATCAGCTAAGGCAATAGGAACTCGTTTGTTAAGACCCGGGTTTACCATCTTACTACCAGCAATTTCATGTTTGCGGTAAGAGAAGCTAACAGTAAAAATAATAAGACAGTAAACAAGCAGGTACCTAAGAAGTTTTGTCATGGTTATATTGGTAAGTTTAATTGGCTATCGCTAAGAGGCTATCAGCTATCGGCTATCAGCTATCGGCTATCGGCTATCAGCTTTTAAGGCAGCCTCCTGATAAAAATATCTTTGTAAAACACTTTTGACTTACCGCCACCGTGAATCTGCAGAGCGATCAAACCGGTCTGCGGAATAGTAGCATCGGCTTCGGTATAGCTAACAGTCTGCCGACCATTTAACAGGATGCGTATATTTTTATCCCTGCAAATAATTTCATAATCATTCCAGTCGTTCACTTTCAGGATCTTACTCACTGCAATTGAATCAGGTTTTTCCAGGGTTTTATTTCTTCGGCTCTCATCGTATAAACTTGCCCAATAGCCGTTGCCAAGATCGGCCTGGTAACCGATCATTTCATAGGCCGGATTGCTGGACCGTGTGCTCCTGAATTGAACACCCGCATTTACGAAACCGGTGCCAAGTAATTTGAATTTTAATTTCAGGTCAAAATTTGCATAGCTGTTTTCGGTACATAGAAATTCATTATGCGGAACAGTGATCTCTAAAGAGCCACCCACGATGGATTTATCTTCTATCCGGAACGTTTGCAATGTATCTCCCTGCCAGCCTTTAAAAGATTTGCCATCAAAAAGCGACACGAACTGCTGGGCCGTGCAGGCCGTATAATTTATGGTGGACAACAGCATGGCTGCCAGCATACAACTTAGAAAATGGAATGGTTTCATATGAAATATTCGTTCAATAATTGAATAAAGATATGACGGAAACCCTTGAATTATAAGTTTAGCTTCCAGATCACTTTTTTATGTTATACAATCATATTCAACAATAATACTCCTATCAACCCCATAACCGCAACTATCGTTTCCATGATAGAGAAGGACCGGAAAGTTTCTTTAAGAGTCAGGTTAAAATATTCTTTGAACAACCAGAAACCGGAATCATTCACATGGGAGAAAATCATACTTCCTGCACCAATGGATAACACCATCAGGTTTGGGTTTGCGTGGCTTTGGGTCATAACAGGACTTATAAACCCCACCGTCATTAAAGCCGCAATAGTAGATGATCCAAGAAGGACACGAATAAGCGCCGCAATTAACCAGCCTAATATCAATGGTTGCATGTGTAAGGCCTGCAGGTAAACGGCAATCACCTTATCCAGGCCTCCCTCAACGAAAACCTGCTTCATGGCTCCTGCACCCCCGATAATTAATAATATCATGGCAATATCTTTTACGGCCGATTCGTAAATTATCATTATTTCGCGGATACTTTTCTTCATTTTAATACCAAGAATATAGGTACCCACGATCAATGCTACGAACATGGCAATAGTAGGATTACTTACAAATGAAATAATCTTTTTAAGCGTTTCATTGCTTATTGAAATAAAGGAGAGAATAGTGCCGGTCATTAACAACAGAACCGGTAACAATGCAGCAAAAAAGCTGTTAAATGCCCCTGGTAACTGATCGGTTGTCAATAGTTTTGGCCGGAAAATATCGCGCGGAACTTTATTTATATTTTTGAGCGTGCGGGAATATAAAGGCCCCGCCACCAAGATAGCCGGTATCGCCACAATTATTCCGTAGAATAACGTGAGTCCCATGTCAGCGTTTAACTGTACCAGTAAGGCGGTAGGAGAAGGATGAGGTGGTAAAAAGCCGTGCATCACCGAAAGTGCTGCCAGGGCAGGCAGGCCAATATACACAGCAGGAAGTTTGTATTCAAATACCACAGAAAATATCAACGGAATAAGTAACACGAAACCAATTCCGTAAAACAGCGTGCTGCCAATAATAAACCCGGTGATTAGCAATGCCCATTGAATATATTTAACACCAAAAGCCCTGGCCAGCACAAAAGCTATCTGTTGAGCCGCACCACTTTCGGCAATTAATTTGCCCAACATGGCCCCCAGTATTACTATGGTAACCAATGTTCCAATGGTATCACCCATGCCTTTTTGAAGGGCATTTACGAGCCTGGTTGCGGGCATTCCTAATAGCAAGCCCGCAAAAATAGACACCAATAAAAAAGCCAGAAAAGGCTGAACATTTGCCCACGCCACCAGCAGGATCAACAAAAGAGTACAAGTTAGAAGAATAATGATTGTCATGCGTGTCAGCTAACTATTGAATTTCATTTGACGATTGACCATTGACGGATTGACCATTGACGATTTACGATTAATCATAGTCTATTGACGATTACCAGTGCTCATCTAATTTTTTGCATCTGCACTATACTGTTTTGAGCTAATCTCAATGATACTAAAACTTACCCTTCGGCCCCGCCTTGAATCCGGCAGATCAATAGAACTACTGGAATGAGCTTTTACATTAGGAAAATCAATTGTTTTATCTCTTATTTCTCTTTCATTTTTTGTTTTGTAGGCAACGGATACTTTTACATTGTCCAGGTCGTATTTCGAGTCATTTTGAACGGTAACCGTCAGATCTTTAAGTCCACCAAAGGCCCTCTTTTTAAATTGGCTACTGCTTACTTTTACATATTCGCCAAGGTTAATTGGTTTTTCTGTAACTGTTGGTTTAGATATCTCAGGCTGTACAACAGTTGTTTCGGTAACTGTATCAATCGGTTTTTCTATATTTTTATTTATGGGTTTAGGTTTAAATGTTGACGTCACTACTTGTGGTGTATCTACAACGGCAACTTCGCCCACATCAACAGTGGGGATACTATCTGTTTTGGATATATCCCTGTTAACTACTATTTTTTTGGGGGCAGTTATGGTATCACCTTTAAAAACCAATGCTACCTCTACATTTCCATCACCCAATCTTTCCGCCAGCAGAGGAACGGTTACGCGCATAATGTCTGCGGAACTAAACACAATTTTCCCCGGCACTTTATTAAAAATTACCTGCACATTATTCGTATCAGTTGGTAAATTTTTACCGGTGAGAACGATTGTATGCTCTTCGGTGATTGAATCGGGGGTAACTTCAATGATCTGGATCTTACCGGGCAGGTTTTTATAGAATATAAATGCTGCCACAATAAGTACAACCAATAATAATGCACCGAAGAGGTATCGTTTTAATACTTTAGGATTTAGCCAGCCAATGGGTTTTACGTCAAGCGGTTTCAAATCTACCAAAACAGGATCGCTTTTAACTTCAGACACTTCATTTCCGGCAAGTAAAACATACACGAGGCTTTCATCCTTTTCATCGTAATATGCAGTAGTCATAAGGCTTGTAGTAGCCGGATCAACTTCCTTAAATCGTATCCCGTTTTTATATATCTCCAGATGAGTAACATTCGACACCTCCCATTCCAGGGTAAATTTTTCACCTTCAGATACAGATGACGTACTCGCATTGAAAGACGTAATAACAGGTGCCTCCAAAGATGGTTCGGGTGTAATGATTTGCCCATCAAATATTGTCGGCTTGCCAGAGGATACGGGCGGCTCATTGAGTTCATCAGGATTAGTAAACTCGTGGGAATTTGTTGACAATGTAGACTTGTCAATAATTCTGACTTTTAACGATTCCTGCCTGGATTGTCCTTCATCATTAAATACCACCAGGCTGTATTCAACCTCCTTATCTTTTCCATCATAGAATTCCTTTGTTTCGAAACTGGTATTATCGCCCGGAAATTTCTTAATAAGGTTACCATTTTTGTAGAGGTCCACGTGTGTGGTATTATTCAATTCCCAATCCAACGTAAACGTTTCGCCCTTATTAACTGAACTGGTACTTGCTCTGAAAGAAAGAATTTCTGGTTCCAATGACGACGACCGGGTTATATTAGTAATTGTAACAATTACCGGTTTAGGCTTTGATTGGCCATATTCGCTAGACGCTATAAGACTAAATACAACATCTTTATCCTTTCCATCATAAAACTCATTTAAGGATACGCTTGAAATCTCCGCACTTAATTTTTTAAAAGAAACTCCATTTTTATAGATTTCCACTCTATTGGCATTTTCAACCTGCCAGCTCAGTGTAAAACTTTCACCTTTACCAACGGATGCGGCACTTGATTTAAATGAAATAATTTCCGGAACAGCTTTTGAGACGGGAGATACAATCTTATTGTAAATTATCTTCTGAAAAATCAGGTCTTTGATTTCAGCTGAAGTATACGAAGGCAGTGAATAACTTCCATCATCATAGATTTTATTAAATACTTCATTAAAGGCTGGATCTATATTCGCCAGGCTGGAAGGAAGATCATCTAAGAACTTTGGAGACGAATATTCATCTGGCTGATTCTGAGCAAGCTTATAGCGCAATGCAAAAAATACTACCTGCAGGTAATTGATGACTTTGCCCGGGATATTTAACACGCCGGATTCTGCCAGGGTTAGTACATCCGTATAATACTTGTGTATAAATGTCCAATATTGCTTACTGCCATAAATTGACTTACCCGGCGATTTCGCCATTGGTTGGGCGCTGTCAAGGTCTAATAAAACAGATCTGCCTGTATCCTCAATAAAAATGTTTTTTTCATTAAAATCAGCAAACCAAAAATCATACTTGTTAATAGACTCAAAGGCGTTAAATATTTCAATGACCAGCCGTTCCAGGTCTACAGGAATGCCAGCCGCTATCTTATGACTTAAGGAACTGCCTTGTAAATATTCATAAAAAATATAGTAAACCGTTCTTCCTCTTTCATTAATATTAATAATATCATAGATCCTCGGCAGGTTTGTTTCATTTTTATGTTTAAGCCGAAGCAAGAGATCCCAGCCCGGAATATCACGGGGACTTTTAACTTCAATCCTTTTGATAAAACATTTAATATCTCCAATTACCACGGGGCATTTAAAAAAATCGCCGGAGGAATTTTGCCATCCATTGGGATAGTCTGAGGTAAAATCATATAATTTTTCTCTGATAGTGACTTTCATAATAATTGCACTGAGTATAAAATGTATGCTATAATGGGTTTATTTAAGCTGCCATATTAATTGTTTGCAGGTGCCTGATAAACGATTCGATAGTTCAAAGGAGATAAAATAACTATAAACCATTACAAGCGGTATGGAAAAGTAAATCTTTAAGTGCTATTGACCAATTGATTAGTGTGATAAAATTAAATAAAAAATAAAAAATAATAGAATTACAATAATAAGCGGTATTATTTTTCTAATTAGTTCCTTCTTCTTAAATTGATCTTCCATCTTTCTTCCATCATTACTCCATTCTTCCTCGACTTCCAGTTGCTGCTCTTTTCCAGGGAGTAGCCAAATTCTAACCGGAATCTAAACCCTGGTCCTTCATAATACCAATGAGATGCCTGTAAAGCAGGTGACCTGGAATAAACCCCCTAAAATAAAGAAGGCACCGCGGTAACAAGGAATAGTAAAATAATAATTTTAAGTGGCATTAGCAACATATTGCACGTACACTCATCCAGCAACAAACCTGGTTGCTGCGAAACCTGATACAGGTAACGAATATTAAATCGTTCCTAAGTGTAGTGGGCGCCTAGTTCCGACCCTACATTGTGTAATGATTACACTGCAGGCTTTACAATCAGTCAGATTCCTTAGGAACAACGCTTCTAAAACTATATTCTACCTGGTGTGAATTAATCAAAAAAGGAGCTTCGAGGGTTGAACCGCCTTTGGCTTTTACGTTTTCAAAATTCAGCATTTTTTTGACCGGATCATTTTCAAATTGAGGTAAGTAACTTATCTCCACTTCTACTTTGTCAATATCAAAAGGAGAATTATTTGCTATACTACAATATGCCATACCATCTTTAAAACGAAAAGCAATGTCAAGATTGTCCCTGATGCTTTTAATTTTTTTGTTCGTTTGCTCTAATTTTTGCTGTGCCATTCGAAATTCCCCCAATTTCTTTTCCAAATTAAAACCCCGGGGAAATTTAAAACCGACTACATGAATACTCTTGTTATAACGAGCCATGGTAGAGGATGTTATTTTAGTATCCACCTGCCTGCTATCCAACCGTATGTTTATCCTGTTTAAATAATTCTTTAAACTGGAAACATTGGCTGATACTGCTGCTTCATCAGCCTTATTTGACCAGGTAGCGTAAAAGGTAATTTTAGCAACATTGTCCTCTCTTAACTGGGCAGCGATTACACCTAAAATCTCCTTGCTTACGTCATCAGGTTCATTTCTCGCATTAAAACGCAAGTATCCTAAATCAAAGCCGTTTGCAATTTCAATACCCGGATCAGCCGCCGTTCCTGAAGCAACGCCTGCAGTGGCACCAGTTGTGCCAGTGGTGCCTGTAGTTGTAGATGTAGTAGAGGTTGTAGCCGTTTTAGAACTGTCAATCTTCTTTGGTGTTAGCGTTATATAATTTCTTCTAAACGGATTATTGCCTGGTAAATCAGTGTTGCCCTGTGCGACAGAATATTTAATCCCACGCTCATTTAATAAACCTGTTATGGGATCTAAACTCGATGGCTGAATAAACGGATTCACATTAAATACATTGATTAACCAATTTTTATTAGTCTGCCTGTTTACAAATCCAAAAAGGCGCCTGCTTTGAGAAGGATCCAAACCTGGCGATAATTCGCTCACTGATGCAGGAAGAAAAATCAAAGAAGGATTATTCTCATAATACAAAAACATTTTGGTAAAGTCATTACAGACCGCCTGCGGCTGGTTGGGGCAGATACATACCTCGAAAGACTGAGGCGTACTATTTTTTATAAAAAGTAATTTGTCTGCACCATCTGTAGTGATAGCTATTTTATATAAGCCATTCGTATTATCATATGTGGCATTACTTATACTGGCTGTGTCATACCTGTTTCTATCCCCGGATGAATAGTAAATGAGTTTTTGAAGCAAATCTATATACATGAAATGATTGCCAGAACTGCTGCGCCAAATTTCGTGCAACGTCAACGGCAGCAGTGTTGGAGGAATCACTTTTGCGGGTTTGGCATACAACACATTTTCAGCAGTATTAAAAAAAGCCCCATTTGCATACACGCTAATATTTATACTGCCATCTGATGTAGGAGCAGGTACCTGCACCCGTAAACTATCTCTTGTTTGTTGAAGAATTTTTCCCGGCACGTTGCCGAACTCAACCTGGACGGATCCGCTATTCTCAGGAAGATTTTTTCCAAAAATTGTGATAGTATCACTTTGTGTAATTGTTTTTGGAGTGAACCGATCAACAGCAATTTTCGGGGCCGGCGTTGGGGTTGATGAAATATACCAGTAAATGCCCGCTATAATCAACAATACTATAGCCGACAATATAGCAGTACGTGCTATTCCCCATTTTTTGCGATCAACGAGTGTAATTATAACAGGTTCGCTCTTTACCTTTTGCGAATCACTGGTTGCTAATAATGTATAAATTATTTCTTCCTCATTACCTGGCTGCTTTTCTTCAAAGAGCTCTATCGAACTTTCAGACGGGTCGGGCGTTTGAAATACCTTTCCATTTCGTAGCAGTTGAAGCCCTGTTACATTTGCAGCATCCCAGCTTAGTTGAAAAGGTTTGCCACTCGTTACCCTTATTTTACTTGCCTTGAAATCATTGATGGAAGGAGGTTGAAGGATAAATTCTACCGTTATGGGATTACTTTCTACAGTTATCCCATCATTGAATGCTTTTAGAAGGTATGAAATTCGCGTGCCGGTCGCATCTGAACTATTTTTTTTAAGCTCTATGTTCCCTTTTTCTCCATTAATAATCCTGTACTGTTTTCCGTTTTTGTATAGTTCTATGCTGGAAGCATTTTCCACTTCCCATCCTAAAACGAACGTATGATCGGTTGCCACTGTATAATGGTCCCTGCCAATTTTTTTAAGATAATCAGTTACCAAAAATCTTTTTATCACAGGTTCTACAATAACGGGTTCAGGCACACGATTATCGATCAAACTAACAAATAGATAACTGGGCGTTTTTTCCAGTGAACTGTTTGAAGCTACCAATATATATTCTATTTCCTTTTCGGTATCATCATTCAATTCCTCCGTCAGTTCAACCCTGTTTTCGTCTGAATATTTACGGTAAAGAGTTCCATTTTTATATAGCTCTACTAAACTGGCATATTCCACCTCCCAGTTTAATACAAACGACTTTCCTATCTCAACGATGTATCTATGTTTACCGGTCTCTTCAAAATAATCAGTTACTGTAAATCTTTTAATAACGGGTTCAGGTTCGCGATTGTTAACTATGGTTATGGTTAAGGATGCGGATGTTTTTACGAGGAAATCATTCAGGGCCACAAGTGTAAACTCCGTTTGCCTTTCGTCCTGGTCCCACACTTCCTCTGTTAGTTCAATACTTTTATCATCTTTGCCAGTATGGAAGAGGTCTCCATCTTTATAAAGCTCCACATGCGTTGCATTTTCCACCTGCCAGTTCAGCGTAAATTTTTCTCCATTCTCCACAACAACCTTTTCGCCTGTTGATTTCTCTTCAAAATTATTTACGGTGAATTTTTTAATAACCGGGTCAAGATACGAAACCTTCCCTTCAATAATATCATTTATAGAGTCTTCCGTAAGCGGAAGGATATTTTCCCTTACTAATCGTATTATTTCATCGATATCATCCGGTTTTGGAGGAGATTCTTTATCATGGAATACACTATTGAATATGATAGCAAATGAAGGTGAAGTATTGTTCAAAAAAGAGGTAAGATCTTCATACAGATGAGCGTATTCCTGTGTGTTGACTGTCTGGAAGATTTTAATGCGCAGTAAGAGAAAAACTATGCACAAATAGGTTAATGTAGTTCCATGGATATCGGAAGGAATCAGTTGATCCTTATGCAGGAACTTCTTGTAAAAATCAAAAACGAGGGCCCAATATTCTTTTTCTCCCCATATATCTTTATCAGGCACTACTGATACCGGTTGTGTGCTGTCAAGATCTATCAATACAAAACCGGCCCTCTTGCTATAAAATATATTTTTTTCGGTGAAATCAGGAAACCAGTAATTTTTTTCCTGCAAGATAGCGGTAGCATCAAACAGGCTATCGGCCAGTTTTTCAAGATCAACCGATGCATTTTTGGATATAAGGTTATGCAGGGTTTCGCCTTCGATGTATTCAGAAAAGACATAATAAACAGTTCTTCTATTTTCCTCAACATCTACAATATTGTAAAGCCTGGCTAATCTACCTATATTTTTTCCTTCTAATTGTTTCATCAAACCCCAACCCGAAATACTTTTGGGGGTTTTAACTTCAAATCGCTTTACAAAACAGGTTGCTTTATACTTTCCATTATCTAACTTAACTATTTTGAAATGGTCGCCATGGGCAAAGGCCCACTTATCAGGATAATCTGACTCGTAAATATATTTTTTTTCTTTAACTATTACTTCCATATACTTACTGTGATTCTTTTATCTCAATAAAATAAATAGTTTTATCATCCCCCGTTTCCTGCGCCTGGTATATAATTTCTTTTCTAACCTTATCGGGTTTTGTTTTGTAGTCATCTTTAAGCAATTGTTCAGTGGCTGCCCCTATCCCGTCTGAAAAGGATATAATCGTGCTGATATTTTTCTTATTTTCGGTCTCATGAAGAGGTTCGTTAAAAATGATATCAAATTTTCCCTGCTCATTAAGCCAAAGCCTGAAGAATATCCTGTCATTACTTTTTTCATTTTTATCTTCCAACAATGTTTGTACCAACACAACACCCTTTTGAGAAGCCCCCTCAAATAAAAACAACTTCGAATCACCGGTGCGATAGGAAGTAAAATCACCATTGAGTTTTAAGCTGGCCATTAAAAGTGTTGTAGCACATTCCGGCAGATTTTTATTTTCGATATTATTTCTTAAAACCTGCTTTTCGGCTGCCGGCAACTGTTCAATAGCATCCAACCAGTTTGATTTAACTTCCAGGATAGATGGCATAATCATTTCGCTGAACGGCATTCCAGGTTTTTCAATAAAAAATTTTCTCAACTTCTCTGCAACACTTTGCGCCAGCAATCGACTGGAAAAATATTCCCGTTTGCTTACGGGTTCTCTTAAACAATGAAGGTCTGAAGTGCCATCCAGCAACCAAATAAAAACCTCATCGCCATGTAAAACAAAGCCACATACATCTTCGCCAAGGTCCCTGTCTGCATTTTCCTCGCTCATAAACTTCTTTCTTGGCCCGGCAGTCATCATCACTTCACAAACAAAATAATGATTAGCGTTATTATTTGACGTTTCTTTTGGAAAAACGGCAACAACAGGCTCAGGTTTCTCTTCCAATAAAACGGGCGCCTCTACGTCTTCTTTCTCCTGTACTGCCGTTTCATCAATAAATAAATCATCTGACTGATTCAAAAGTTCAGGCTCAACGAAAGAAACAGGTTCAATTTTCAAGGCCCCGTCTTCTATTTCCACCGGTTCCGGATCGACCTCGACTGGAACAGGTTCAACATTCAATGGAACAGTTGACTCTGTTGACTCATTATCCGCTGGGAAATTTTCTAAAATGGGTTGATTGTTTTCCATCGTAACTGCTTGATCTGATAATTTATTAATAACTGGTTTAAAACCTGTAAGTGTTTGCACATAGCGGCTTGTTGCCCAAAAAACCAGGATAAATAAAATTGCCATTGAGAGAAGAAACAAAATACTTGCGTTGGAAGAAGCGGCCAAATACGGTTTCGACAAATTTTCCTTCCCGGCTTCCGTGTTATCTTCAACGGGTACCCTACCGCCCAACGTAATCATTAACGAATCCTGTCTATTATCACTTTCAAATACCTCCTCAAATGATTTATTCTCTGCAGTTGCAATAACTGAATATTTTTTACCACGGGTAAGTAAAACCTCGAACTTGCCGGTATCCGTATTTTTATAACGGTTTATTGTAGTACCCAGCGAATCTATAACCAGGTTAGCCTTAACAGCCCTGTTCGTACTATCCCGTACTATTATTTTCAGATTAACAAATTCATCAGAACCTTCAGTGGATGTATCCCTGGCAACACTGGCGATTACAGAATCCTTTTGCTTCTTCAAACCATCTGGTTTATTTAATTCTGCCAACAGGTTATCTCTCGAACGAAATAAATTATTTAATCTGGAATCGTAACACTGTACTATAACGCTCCTCTTTGTTACGGACTCCAGTTTTGAAACACTTTCTTTAAGATCTTTTACAGACTGTGCTGTCAGGCTTTTGCCATTAATTTTAAGAAAAGATTTTGAAAGTCCTTTGATAGAGTTCCTGCAGGTTTCATTTACCGTTGTATCGTTATAAAGGTTTTTTAAATTACTCCTGATACTATCTAATACAATATTTACTTTGTACACCTGCTGTGCCTTTGTTGTTATAAAACAAAGGGAACAAAATATTAAACAGAGAATTTTGCGTGACATACTTTTCAGATCGGATGTAATTATTAAAAGCTTTTTGGAATGGCTATCAGCTATCGGCTGTCAGCTATCGGCTGATCAAATAGTTGATCTTTTTATTCCTGTCAATCGACAGCTGATAGCCGATAGCTGACGGCCGATAGCTGATAGCCAAATCTTTAACTACCTATATATATTTATATCTTTCTCCAGGCATTTAGGACAAAAACCGGAAGCCCCTGACGCCATGCGAAATAAATATTTCAGGTTTCCAATTTTTCCTGGTTTATCAAACAGGAAAAACTGTTTCACATCATGTATTGGGCAGTTGCTTAGCAGGCCTTGTAATTCCTTACAGCCATCATCATCTTCCTGGCCGAAAAAAGCACCTATTACGACATCATGGTTTAACCCCACCAGCTGATCTTGTATAAACGGATTGGGCCGTAATATCCGGCCGCCAGCTGCGTCGAACTGCATCCCGTCGGTATAGATTAACACCCTCACATTTGGTATAGAAACGGATTCGGCAGATCCATGTTTTAAAATCCGCTGCAACATTACCCGGTAAGCATTAAGCGGAAAATTGAGCAATTGTTTTTTTAGGAAGTCATCCACAAACGTATGTGCATGCAATAATGCCTGGTTAATATCAGTGCCCTGCTGAAATTTATACAACTCATCAAAGATATAGTTGGCAAATTTTGTTACATCCTTTTCATGCCTGTAAATCAGGTTGGCGATAGTATCAATAAACATTAATTCAAGGCGGTCATCAAATTTGAAAGCGGCCACAAAAGCATATGGATTATTAACCATACGCTCAAGATCAAAGATACCGGAGGCGGCGCTGGTAGCCACCAATCGCATCTTGGTTAACGGACTACCATCATAAGCCGGGTCCATCATGGAAGCCGATGCATCCATCAATATTATACAGAGAGCCACTTCCGGAACATTTACTCCCCCTTTCACGTTAATATTTATGGGGCTGGAAACCCCGCTTGATCCTTTACTATCCCAAACTTTGGCTGTAATGGTATGTGTTCCCTTAATTGCCAGGTAGGTATGAGAGTGAGGGCTGGACTGATCTTCGCCAATTTTTTTATCATCTACAAAAAACTCCACTCTTCCATCCGTTACATTGGTATCGGCTAAAATAGTAATATTGGTGGCATCATCAAAATCACTGTTGTCTTCAGGGAAGCTGATAGAAACTTCAGGACCGTCTGGATTTACATCCCGCAACAGGATACCATGATATGGAGGATCTTCCGGACAGAATCCGTCTTCTGTATTCTCAGTAAAAACATGTGGTGTTGGGAAGCGGTCCGGATCTTCCTTCCATGTTTGACAAACCCATTTTTGTGGCATAATACAGCTTTTATAAAGTTTTCAATCACAGATCAGTATCAGCTATCGGCTGTCGGCTATCGGCTGTCAGCTATCGGCTATCGGCTATCGGCTATCGGCTATCAGCCGTCAACTATCAGGAAGAACGATGTCACACAGTGACCTGCTGATAGCTGATAGCTGATAGCCCCCATTTCAACATTACCATTCTACCATTATATGTTTCTTCATCCAGGGCAACTTAATGAGTCCAAAACCCCATGGAATCGTATTCAGTAACAAATCATATCCCTTTTTTTCCACCTGCAGGGTCCAGCTGGATTCTTTTTGAAATAGAATTCCTTTCCGCTGCAGGAAGGATCCACGAAATCCATCCAAAGAAGTACTCTTCAACTGTTTCCAGTTTTCTATTACAGAAGAAAGCAGGTTATCCGCTTCCTCAATTTCCTTTTTTGTTAATCGAATGCTGCCAATAATAGTATCCGCTACATCAAAACCGCACAGTAATTTATTCAATTGTAATAAATATTCCGGACTTTTAGCGTTACCGGTGACCATATTCTGAAGAATGTATAGGGCCCGGTTGGCAATACCTTTATTTTTAAATAGTTTATTTTCCAAATAACCCATCCGCTTGAAAAAGCCAGGTAAATAATTAGCTATCAGGCAAAGTCCGGCATTTTCTACTATTATTTTTTCAACGCCCTTGTTATCGTAAAAAATATTCTTCTTACTGTTGCCCGGAAGATTACTTATAGCCGTCGTGTTATGACCAGCGGAAAACAGGTGTTTAATTTCTTCCTCTGAAAGCTCCGTAAGGTATTTGATTAAAAGAATTGACTCCCCCGGGAGTTTATACAGAATTTTCCGAACGATCCTTTTCTCCTGGCTACTGTCAAATTGCTCCTTTTGAAAAATATCCTTTAGTATCACCAATTCCTTCAATGACAACTTATTAATAAAAGATATGAAATCTGATTGTGATAACTGTATTTTTTTTGCATAAGAAGATAAGATATTTTCTTTTTGGGTATCCTTTTTTTTAACGGAGGATCTCAAACCAGGTGGTTGCTCCGAATCATCATCAAAAGAAAGACTGGAAAAAATGTCTAAAATCTTATACTTTAGAAGAAAGGGATGATCCAACACCTGGTTGATCATTTTCCTGCGATCCCTGTTTTCACGAATATGATTTTTAAAACTTTCTACGAGGTTATTCAGGTCGTTTTCTTCCAGCTTTTGTAAGTACTGAATAAGCGTTGGTTCGTTAACATGCAATGTTCTCAATATAAATGAAATCTGCCTGTTTTCGGGTTGTTCATCAGAAGTCTTATTTATCTCCTGTTCATCTGATAAATTCTTATCCTTAATGTTTGACGACTGAGGCTCCCCGGAACTGCCGGATTCGGTGTGTGAAATAATATCCGAAATGCCTGCATCTTCATCCCGGACATCCCCGATTTGGGATGCGCCTGATTCCATACTGTTTGGCATGGCGGTATTGGCCGATTCATTTTGAGGAACGTCGTCTTGAACACCTGTGATGGGGGTTTCGATTCGAGTTATAATTTCATGGGAAGCTGCATCCTGTAATTTGCGCTGAGGCCCTCCCTCTTCGATACTATTATTACCGGCTTCGATTTGTGCTATGGCATCCCGGATTTCTATATTTCGGATTTCATGTGGAGCGATGTTCTGTTGGCCACTAATAAATTGGGTTTCTGTTTGTGGGGTATTATCTCCGGTACTTTGCAACAGGCCATTTTCATTTTCAGCAGACATGAGCGTTTCAGCATCTGAAGAAGACGGGTTGTTTTTATCATCGTTTGTTAATTTACCTGCCGGCCCGCTGCCCTGGTTATCAGCAAGGTAATCTGGCTCCTGGCTCTTTTCAGTTTCTGAAAAAGGCAACGTGTTTTTATCATTCTCTTTTACATCATCTGTTGTCGTTTTAGGTATCGCTATATCATTGTCACCAACCTTATCCGCGTTGCCATCACTCTGCCCCTGCATCGATTTTATCGAGAAATCATTTTTATCCGAAGCAAAAAATTCACGGGTGTTTATGTCTTCAGATGAATTGTCTCTTCCAGGTTTATTTGAAAAATTGCTGTTTACCCCTATAATATCATCACCACTAAAAACAGGAGACAGGTGTTGCGCTGATTGGTTTGATGGTATCTGTGCAGTTTCACCACCGGGCGCCCTGTTGTAATCAGTTCCCGAATAGCCATCACCAGGTAATAAATCGACGCCGGCACCAATTTCGCTAGTCGTTACGGCACCATCATTTCGTTTCAATTCCTGCATGAGTGCCAGTTGAGAAAGCAGAAATTCAATTTGAAAAACAGAAAGTCTTTTTATAAAAAGTTTCAGCTCGTTTCTTATCCCGCGTTGCTTTTTGTTTCCAGGCCCTGTTGATGAACCTTCCTTTATTATTAACAAGCTGGAAACACCAGTGAATCCCATACCTGAAAGAAAATCTGTCAACAGTGCCAGGTTATTTCCCGTTACCATTCCTGTAAACAGGGACCGCCTTAGTTTATATACTGGCGTTTGGTTATACGTATTCAATATTGATTTCAGTTGCAAAAGCCTGGCAGGTGTGAGTAATCGCAGACTTAACTTTCCAGGATATTCGCGGAAAAGGCTTTTACTTTTGTAAACACTAATACCGGGAATCAATTGCTCTATCATTGACCGGGTAGATGGCTTGCATTGTTCGGCTATTCTTATTAAGACTTCCATCTTTTCCCGGTGTTCTTCCAGGAATTGTTTTAGTGACTGCGGATACAATTTGATCATTTTTTGCAGTATGGCATCCACTGGTATAACACTATTTTTATCTGCCCACCATGGTACATCTCCATGCAGTAACAAAGACCTGATCAACTCGAATTCGTTGGCAGTTTTACCGGCTTTGCCTTTATTTTGGCCTTCCTTGTCTTCATGTTTTACCGCAATAATCTTCTGCTTGAATAGTTCTTCAAATTCAAATAACATCTCCGTTTTACCAAAGTCCTCCAGGGTTATATCTCCTAAATTAATTTCAATTTTATCGATTTTTAAATGTGTTCCAGGACCGGCATTTTCCTGTAGCACCGATGAAATAATCTGGTTTATCCGGAAAGAGATACTGTATTCGATTTCCAACTGTATTTCCCTGGCGACTTCTTCCGTTTTACACGAAAATTCAAAAGCCTGAATATTTATGGCATCTGTAACCATAAAGATTATTTTGTTAGATCGTTGAACACAGAAATCATTTTATTGAATTTATCAGTATCCGGAATATCGTTGCCTGCCAGTTCTTCTACCCACAATTTATATGCGTCGTCAAATTCTCGCATTTGACTATGATCTAACCAGTATACATGCGGATAGATATGAGAAGGTGTTTCCATGTATATGGTTTTTTCCAGCAGATGCATGAATGCGGGATCTCTGAACCTTTTTGGCCAACTGGGAATAAAAATAGAAATCTGCAGTGAATAAGGATCGGTATAATAAGAAATGTTTTCATCATCTGCCTCGCCAATAACAAATCCTTTTTCATACGAAAAAAATTCAACCAGCCTTGCTATTTCTTCATTGATGTCTTTGTTATCCAGGTTATGATAACTTCTCCTGCTTTCTGCCAGGTATCTTCCATTAGCCATTATTTTAAATTTCTTGCCATCACGAACGTCATAAATTTCATAGTTTGTAACCTCAGCGCCAAACTCTCCTATCTGTTGGATCCTCCGGGTAAGGTGCCTGTAAAAAATAAATTCTTCATTCACCACCAGCAATTCAGTATCATCTTTCATAAAACTCAACTTCCAGATTGTTCTGTTTTTATTGCTTTGATCTGCTACCTGGGCTTTCTTGAATTTATAGGGCGACTCTTCCACAACGTTATCCGTTGTAGTTGCTATCTCTGGCTTTGTTCTTATCTTCAAAAAATCTACGATATCCGCGTTTGATGTGGCTGCAGACCTTCTGAGTTCTTCTCTTGGGCCAATCCTGGGGCGGAGTAAGATATGCTCTATTACATGAAAATTTTCATCATTGGAATAATCATTCAGCGTATCCAGTGTTTTTTTAAAATTAAGATCCCGTACATCTTTATTATGAAAATCTTCACTGTATGCCACATCTTCCGGTTTACCTTCCGGCGTTTGTCTCTTTAATTGAAAATTCCATTTATCCCTCTTTCCTTCCTTTTCATATAAACTGATGTCTAAACCCTGTTCAAGAATATAATTTAGAATTTCCCTGGCCTCGCTTTCAAACTCGTATTCAATACTGCGCAGCATCACGTATTCCGGGTTATCAGGAGCTGTTAATTCAACAACATATCTAATTATGCCAAGCTTCTCCCCTTTTACAATATTGATGGATTCCGGAGCAACGGTTCTCCTGTTATAGTTATGTATTCCAAGCAACCGGCAAATGCGTTTTTTAACGCCTACCACATTATCCGTATCCCATGATTTACCGGAATATGTGTAATCAAATCCCTGTCCACGGCAACTGCTGATCTCAATATAATCCGATAAAAACGCAATTTTGTCTTTTATCAATTCTTTGCCGGCATGCTTGCCAAGATACTGATTCATGAAAAATGTATAGTTTGTCATGGTTTCGGAAAACCTCGACATCAAATGGTCTAAGATGATATTGCGTTTCTTAATAAAACTTCCTTCGGTTTCAATAATTTTATGTTGCGCGTCCTTGTAATTATTTGAATTTATGAATAATGCTTCCAGGTCATTAACCCCCTGTACCAATTCCGGAAAATATGTTTGATTCAATGATGTATCAAAAGAAAATAGTTCCCGCGTATGCGCAAGTTGCGAAAGATAATCTGACATTATTTGTTCAAATACCATTAAAAACCCTCTAAGCTGGAGTGTTAACTTTTTAGGTTTACCAAGACTATCTATTTGATATCTTTTGTAAGCTTCTTTTAGTTTTAACAGGTCTTCACTACTGGTTACCTGGATCAATGATTTCTTCACATCCCTTATAGCAAGATCCTGTAAAATTCTCGATTTATACGAAAGTGCAGGTTGCCTTGATTTGTTAGCATACAATTTATATAGCTGGTCCTTTATCGCCGTTGGTGTTTCTGGCACCGAAAACATTTCACTGACTATTTTTTTTAGTACCTCAAAAATTGACTTGTCATCCAGCAGGCGATCAATTATTTCTTTTATCCAGGTAGCGTCGTTATACGATTTAGCCGTTAATTCATGAAGTATTTTTATGGCAGGTTCATGATACCTTATTTCAGCCAGCAAACGATTAATTACTATTCTCAAGTTAACACCCACTTTTTCATCGAGCAATTCCTCAACAGCGCGCATTACCGACATCTCGTCAACCGTGTCATCAATGTATTTTTCAGACATTCCATAAATTACAGGAAGACTTTTTTGAAAGGGGAAATAGTCAGCGACATTCATAAATTCGCCTACAGGCACAGGCAGATCTTTTCCGATTCCTTTGAGCCTTGACTTAAAATCTCCTGACTGCAGAAAGTTGAATATTGCTTCCACCCGTTTGTTATCGGGTTGTTTGTTCTTATCATCCCGATGCCGGTCTCCGCTTCTGTCGAAGGTTATACTGGAGTTTTTAATATCCAGTTTTGGCGCTTTCTGTTTGTCCTTCACATTATTTATCCATTCGGTAAAATCTGAAAAGGGTGAGGGTGATGTTCCAAATTTAAATTTCTTTATGGCAATTATTCCTTCGAGCCCTGATATGAGATTAACAATATCAGACAGGTGAATATCCTTAAACCGTTCTGATTTTTCCAGTTCATTCGTATCAATGAAACCGTACTTTAAAACGGGGCCATTAAAAATTTCTTCCGCCGAACAATCTTTTTCGAGCATCTGCTCCAGGGTGTAAAAATTGATACGGGGTGAAAAAAAATCCTGGATAACTTTATAAATGCGGGCATTTACCATTTCAATATCCGTTCCTTCACTTACCTGAACCTGCGCTTCGATAGGAAAATATTCATAATCCACCGCGGCAACGCTTATAAAATCTTCACATAGATTCCGATGGTTTTGCAACTTTTTTTTAATAACCTCCGCTACGTCATCACTTTTTTTATCCTCGATAATAAAATCTTCATAATCAACAAACACATTGTATAATCCTCTTAAACGTAAAACATCTTCGCCCTTCCTGGGATCATAGGACAGCAGGTATTCCGATTCTGTTTTCTGGATGTACATCGATATTTCATAATCATCGCTTTTCTCGATCCAGGCGTTCCTCACACCTTCTGTATCAATGATAAGTTTTCTATAATCCAGTAAGGTGAGGGGGTTACACGGCAATATTTGCCTGGCAGTATAAAAAGTCTTTTGCCAGTTATGGGGAGACTGCTTTTCTAAAGTAAGCAAGTCTTTTATATCGAAAGAGGCCCGGTATCCCAGGTCAGTTAGGGCATAACAGATTGCTTCTAAAAGTGTAATACCGGGGTCATGCGTATTATAGTCTGTCCATAGTTCACCAGACAAACTCTGAATGAGGCTGATCCCTTCCTTTCTTAGAAAAGAATAATCCTGGGCATGAGGAATTTCGCTATTTTGATCAATTGATAGTGATGCAGCCATACAATGAACATTCGTTTAAATATTTCTAATTTTCTTTTCCTCAAAGGCACGAAGGAACACATGGCAAGAAACCAGGATAACCTGTTCTTTGTGCTCCTTTGTGTCTCCGGGCCTTTGTGGCGAAAATTTCAACTTTCATGCGTTTTAATTAACAAGTTCAATTTCATGTTTAGGAGCAGAAACCAAAATAGAATGCGCTGTTGTTAATTCCGTTTCCACTCGCGAAGCCAGCTGCCCGGGAGTTGCAATGATTTCCATTTTGCCATTATCATTTACTATATACTGTTGTATAACCAGGTCAACAACATAGTTCACATATTCTTTCATATCAATAAAATTTATAATAGAGGACGAATAAATCTTGGCGGAAAAACTTACAGCGGCTGTATCTCCCGCAGCCCAGGGTGTCAGGAAATTTATCAGGTCCTCGTTTAATTTCTGCAGATAAAAACCCTTATCAATGCCTGCTTTGAATTTAACCTTACAGCTAATTAAAACATACTCCAATTGCGGATTCACAGCATGTATTTTTGCAAAGGGAGAAGATTTAGCTAATAAAAATTTTTCAATACTCCTCAGATCAAGATAATTTATTTTTGGCATCAGTACATTAGCGCCAGCATAGTTCCTGTTTCGCAGATCCGGGATAGGTACTACCGTTACATGACCCACCGCAAAATGTCCATTATAATAATTATTAAGGCATTTTACTTTAAAAAATGACGAAAATTCATCCAGTATCAGCCTTTCATAATCCCAATTATTAATGGCTCTTGATTTATGACGTAAACGCTCACTCACCCGTGAATAATATTCCTTATCATTTTCACCCAGTTTGCCGTTAAAAGACGGAGCCGGTTGACTAACTTTTTTCACTTCCGGTATTTCGTCTACAAGCGTTTTGATTTTTTCAGCCTCCAAAGGTAAAGCCAGGCGGTCGGGATCATTCATATTATCTTTAAACACCACTCGTGCGGCTTGTGATCTAACCGCAATAATATTGGGAAATGAATCTGTATCTTGTTCAACGGATGCGCATAACCAATAGAGGGAAGTACTATTAAACAATACGCTATTATTAGCCGCATCATATGGTATGGACAATTCAATGATGCCGGTTGTCTGAAGCCCGTATGTGTTATCCGAAACGATATTGTCGCTTGCCAGTTTAATCCAGTTATCAAAACTCAGGTAAAACCAGTTTACAACAGGCGACTTTTTATCATTTATCCTGGAACCTTCGGCAAGCTGTACCAAAATAGACACATTCTGATTAGGAACCAGGTCCATTATACCGATAAAAAACATGCCCAGCATTTCCCTTGTGGAAGAATTTAGTAAAGACTTAGGGAAAATATATTGGTCAGAAGAAGCCGCTTTATTTATCGGTACATCGCCGGAAGGGTACAAAAGTGATGCTTCAAATATGCCCAACGGATTTATTCGAAATATTTTGTCGTTATCGTCGGCAGACAATTGCTTATCCGATGAATAATTTAAAGAAATAGTATTTACCTGTGGTGAATAAGGCGGGGGAGGTATTTCAAGAGCTGAAAGATGAATGGCAATTTTTTTTGCAATCATATCGTTGATCACCAGGTTAACTTCGTCAAATTCCTTTCTCAATATGGGCGCCAGTTCCTCTACGTCAGGGATATTATTTACCCTTGTGGCCAATATCTCATCAACAATATTTATGATCGTTTTATTGATGGCAGCGTTCGTTTCATTTTTGATCAGGTTTACCAGTTCCTGGTCAGATGGCATAACAAAATGAGCTTTCCTGTTTATAGTTTCTTTTACTTCGTCGACGACATTAATTAAACCCTCTTTGTCCTTATCATAATGTACGTTTTTATCAACCAGGCGAATGTTCCGTAAAAATTTTAATATGCTCTCCACAAAACCGGAATCATTTACCATCATATTACCATCTTCTGTATCGTCGGTATTTCCCCCAACCTGGCCCGGTCCTCTTGATGTTACTTTTTCATTATTGTACTCACGAATTATTCCACTCAGGGCTTTTATGATCTGGGTTTTTGCAAGTTCGTCGTCTTTCTGAAACTGCAAAATGTCGTAGATTACTTTTAACGAGCGGGATCTTTCTTTAATGTCTTCAGGTAATTTAATCGAGATTTTGGAATCGCTCAGTTCATTCTTTATTACCTTATAATAATCCACGCCGGAAGACTTCGAATTGGCAATCTCCATTACTGTGGAGGTAATTAACTGCGGGTAAACACTGTGTCCAAAATCAGGATAGTTTAATTTCAACCGGATGGTACCATTCTTTTTTGTTGTATCATATGAAGGGATGCCAATATCGGCCTTCGCTGACACATTTTTCTGTTTTAATTTATCTACATTAAGTTTAATTGATTTAAACTTGGGATTATTGGCATTGGGATCAATGATGGAAAAATCAGAGATTTTCTTCCAGCGTTTGCCATCTAATAAACTTAAGGAAGCAGTGAATTTATTCGAATCATAAGGAGGAAGATATTTCTGGTAATAAATATTAAAATTATCGGGTAATACCCATTCCATATTCACGGACAGTTCCAGGATCTTCTTGTAAAAAAGATCCCCACATCCTATATAAAAGGAAGAACCGACTTTTGGAGAAGCGGTGAAGGGATAAAATGGTTTTTTATTATCTAAAATGGTTTCATCATTTTCCAATATCAAATCACTGACTCCATCGAAGCTTATTTTTGACAGGATATTTCCAACCTGTACTATTATTTTAACTCCTTTTACCTGCAGGTTCTTGAGTGTACAAAGCTGGCTTACCTGGTCTGTATATGCACCGGATGGCTGTTCATCTGTATTAAACGAAGCCGTAGGGTATTTGAGAATACACTGCAATACAGGAAATGCGGTATCAAAATTTCCATCGTGCAGTTCTTTATCAAAAGGCACAATGGCTTGTTCCTGCTTAATGGAAATGCTGAATTGTAATTCCAGCTTGCTTTCTTCAATCTTCTTTAAGGATCTTATGACGAGTTCACTTTTAGGATCATCGCTGCTGATCCATCCTTTTTCAGCAGTCAGGAGGATCTTTATAATATTCTTGTCAAAAATGGCATCTTCTTCACTGGCTGAATTGGCTTTACAGGGTTCTATTTTGCCGGGTGATTCAAAAATAACAGTAACGTTTCGTTCACCCTTTGCGAGGTAGAACTGGGATGAAGCTATGGCAAAACCAATTTCGGCAGGAAGACCTGTTTTGGGATCTCCAAATATTTTGGGTAATTCCACGGGAATAAGACTGGATTCCTGCGCTTGTTTCGGATCCAGAGGAATTTCATTTCTATAATAATTGAGCGTTTCATTGTTTTCATTGCGATCTATAAAAAGCGTTTGCAGCGATTGCACACTAGCTTTATTTATTATTATATCTTTTTCTGTTTCATAAATTAACTCTTTGTTTTTTTTGTCTTTGCCTGCCGATACCTGTGTGCCCTTTTTAATTTCACCTTCCTTAAAACCTTTTGCCAGTTCAAAAATGACAAATGTTTCATCAGGAACCGCCTTTTTTTCTTTAATCCTTAAAACATCTTTATAATAAAAATCGAGGTGACGCTGAGGAATTTTATTCATTTCCTCTTTTACATAGTCAAATAACCGGAGGAAGGCGATAACCAAGGCTACATGCGGATGGTGATTATGACCATGCTGCTGATTTTTTTGAATAGCTTCTTCAAAGTAAGTAGCACATCTTCTAACAATCGATTCTATCGCATGAAAAATGGTATCAAATGTATTGCTAAGAAGAAGCGATGCCCGGGTAAGTTTATCCTCCGCGTCATTACCTCTGAATATCTGTTCGCGTAATGCAATGTTTTCAGGGTCTTTAGCTTCCCATATAGGATCCAATGTAGAAAGGTCTTTTCTGAATTTATCCAGTTTAGAACGATTGTCAAGAAGACTGTAACCGTAAATTAACATCTCCCGGATATTTTCCAGTTCTTTTTTTAGATAAGAACGGATATAAAGGTTAAAATCCATTTGCAAAGTACTATCCTGGGCGGATAGCACATACCATTCATTTATTTTTTGCAACCTTGAAAATACATATTCAATTAACTCTATAAAATTTTCAATAGACCTTTCTTCGTTAAATTTTGAAAATAAAAAGGTATATAATTCCCTGATTTCATCTACGTTCTTTGTGGCGATATTTGCAATCAGGAACAGGATATCATTTTTGAAAAAATACTCCCAGCTTTTTTTGAAATCAACGTGCTCATCTTCGGCATTGACAAATAACAGGTTTTTAGAATACCGCTGCATATACGCAATGATATCCTGCAATCGCCGGTCATCCATCAACAAATTATTCTTATGAAGGGCCGGCACATATCTCTCCTGCCTGGATGTTCCTTCCTGTTTTAGAAGATTTCTTATTTTTTGTAAACTGGTGTGCACCTGATTAAATTTTATCTGGCATTAATTGTTTATGGTTAATGGTTAATTGTTAATGACAATTGACAATGACCATAGACGATTGACATCCAATCATTCTACCCTACGAATAATGCCTCTGTTTCGGGTTTCAGAAACCTATAGTGACCATTTTCTATAATCATTTCACTCCCTTGTTGTTTTCACACCTCACACCTCACACCTCACACCTCACACCTCATACCTCATACCTCATACCTCATACCTCTTACCTCACACCTGTCAAAGTGCAAGATTAGTCGCTTCTTTAATATAAAAAGGATACACATAATTATACCGGTTATTGGTAGCTGTTACCGTATAATGTATCTCTATATCAAGGCGGCCATTATCGATAACAGAGGGTTGAATACTAACATCATTTAAAACGATCCTTGGCTCATTAAAGAGTATTTCATCAGCGATGATCGCTTCCATGTAGGTAATGGCACTCCTGTTGATAGGTGTAAAAATGAAAGTTGACAATGCCGAGCCAAAATTTGGATGCATTACTCTCTCTCCCACATTTGTTGAAAAAAGTACATCAAGGCTGTTTTTGATATCTTCTTCACCCGTTAACATAACTACGGTTTCTTTTTTAAATTCAATGGGGAACTTCCAGCCGGTTCCCATGAAATCATTATATGTATTTTCCATAATTTATCCTCCAATAATAACAGTAAGACAGCCTAGCACAATAATACCGCCATGTGCGGTCATATCTCCCATCCTTGCCGCAGGCTTGCTGCAAATAAGCACTGTGGCAGAACCCTTTACAATTGTATCCGGTCCACCGGCACACACCAGCATATCGCCTACCGTTGCCGCGGGTAAACCGCCTATCATAACAGTAACGGCTCCCGGTGGCAGTATCGGTCCTCCTACGTGGGGTACTACTCCCGAAACCATTGGGCAGGTATGCATATCAGTTATACGGGCGGCAAATGGCATTGTTAAAGAGTTAATTAATTTTTACTATAGAACCTTTTATTTCTGTTATCCCCGAAGATTGCACGGAGGCCTGGGCATTGGCCTGCGCACTGAATTTTGCGTTCGCTTTGGCTTCTATATTTATTGATTCCATCTTTATATCCCCGGCAGAGGCTTTCAACGAAATATCCTTTCCGCTTTCTATGATTATCCCGTCTGACGTCATTGAAATTTTATTCCGGTGATCGTCCGATAAAACAATCGAATCAGCATCTTCATCTACTACTATCTTTTTTCCTTTGGGCGTTTCAAGGGTCACCGTTTTCTTTTCATCATTAAAAACAAATTTCATTTTACTGCGTGTAACAAACCCTTTTTCATGATTCGTATCTTTTGCATCGATAGGCGCCGGTTTTGCATTACTGTTAAGCATCCCCAATATTACCGGGTGCCTGGGATCGTCGCTTAAAAATCCAACCACCACTTCATCGGCTATTTCCGGGCGAAAAAAACTTCCTCTCTCGTTTCCTGCATCAAGGCTGGCGATCCGCGCCCAGATACCGTCGGCGTTATCTATAAGAGGCAATTTTATTTTAACCCGGTGTTGATTATCCGGATCACTTTCCAATTGCATCACAACACCGATCTGCAAACCATGAATACCGGGAATTAATCCTGAAGCCGGTTTTTCAATAATGTCTTCCCGCTGATAATACCATTGTTCAGGCAGGCCAAACTGGATGTCTGTTTCCCATAACGACTCTCCATAGTTTTGATTAACGCCCGTAACAAATACATTCCCATTGAATCTTTTACTGAAGCCGATCAATTTTATAACCTGCCCCGGTTTGATTTCCGTAGTTCCATTTATTTTTATTTTTCCGGCAGCTTTCGACATCCTGCTTTTTAAAAGCTTTGCATTACTCCATAATTTTAATTCATCTTTGTTTACGTTACCGGAATGGTAAAGATGATATTCATTAACACCCATTGAACCGGCAAGGTCATCTGCCTTGAGATTACCGCTTTCCTTATATGAAACATTGCCATCGGGAGAATCTTCCAGTTTCTGATCTTTACTGTTCCAGGAATGGCTTACTACTTTTTTTAATTGCGAACTTCCATTTATTTCACTTTCAAATTCCATCACATCAATGCCATACGTTAACTCCTTTGCAGCTTCCTGGCTTGTATCAGGCGTTTTTATAATCAGTTTTTCATCATCAGTAAGCACCATCATTCCATTCATCTCGGCCCGGGAAACTATAAAATCCCAATCCATCGAATTGTACTGAATCATTTCTTTATGCTGACTGGGTGTAGCGTCCATTTCAAGGTTGCCTTTGTAGCCAGACTGCTTGATAATTTTTTCGAGGATGTCCTTGTCCGTCATATCAACAAAACAATGATTATTCCTTGCCAACGTTAGTTTTATGGCCGAATCTTTAGCGTCAATAATTAAAATAGAATGTTTATTCTTACTTGATTTTAACGCATGTTTTGTAATGATGCCTTTAAAGATTGATTTCGCTTCGGCATGATAGCCCAAGGATATTTCAATCTTGCTTCCGGGTATAAGCGCATCATCCTTGCTGCTAATAGCAAAATCCTGCAAAGCCACATCCCCGTCTGTTATAATTATTCTTGCCGAAGCAATTTTATTGAAAGTCCTGGCTACATTCAATGAAACAATTCCATATTCACCATTGATCGCCTGACCGTTCAACTTTATTTTAAAGTTAACCACATCGGTAGCCTCGTTCCTCGCTGCTAATACAGTACTGCTATTGCTCATTTCGGTCTACTATTGGTGGTAATATTAGTTTCATTCCGGGTGTAATGTTCCTAAAATTTTTCAGTTTATTGGCCTTTGCTATCTGCAGGTAGTAAGAAGAACTTTCGTAATTATTCTTTGCGATAAGAGGTAAAATATCTCCCTCTTTAACAACAAATTGTTTGGTAAGGTCCGAAGACTCCAGTTTGGATCTCCTGGGGCCCTCACCGGGGACATATCTTTCCAGGAAGTTGCAGGTTACTTTAGCCCTCAGCGGTGAGCCCTCCCGGTCAAAGAGATTATACACTATGTTCAGGGAGGTGAGGATGCATTCGATATAAAACGTTCCCCATAGCAGCGCCAGGTAATTAGGACGATGTATTTCTCCATTTATATCACTTCCTGTTATGCCTCTCAGTTCTTTAATTTTTGTTTTTACGTAGGCGTGCTTTTGGCTCTTAAGGTCATCCTGGTTTTTGGATGACAAGCTTTTCATGGCAACGCCTGTTCCGTCTATTGTAAATTCGATACTAAATTCTATAGGAGGAATTTTCTCAAATTGCGGATCTCCACCGGCCTGGCCTTTATTTCTTGGACGGTTATAATCAATTTTGCTGTTGACCGTAAATGTATGCGGATTGAAATCAACCGTAAAATGGTCATTACCACCTATCTCCCCCACCTTCCGGTTACCGTCCCCTTTTTTATAGGCAATAATTGTAAGATTAGTCTCCGGCATTATCGTTGATTTTTATTGTTGAGAATCTCCAGCACCAGTTCCACGCACTCTTTAACAATATCTGCCTTACTACCCTCTGCCGAAGCAGGAGACTGTGGCAGGGCCGGGTTTCCGCTTTCGGCGGATTCCACAATATTCGCCCGTATGATCATTTCATTTATTTGTACCGGCATTACTTATTTTTTTATTTTAACCTTTATTTTACGCTTTGCGATCAGCTTTCAGTTATCAGCTATCAGGAGGAAAAATATCAAACATTGATCTGCTGATAGCTGATAGCCGACAGCTGATAGCCCTAACATTTGATCAGGCTTTTTTCCGCTGAAAATATTGATACGCCAATTCAATCGTTTCAATGACCAATGTATTCCCCTTGGCATTAAAATCAGAGATCACCCATTTAACGGGGTAGGCCTGTATTACATCCCATGATGTTATTACGTCATTGTTTTCATTGAGCAGATGTATGCTAACATCTACAGGTTCGAATTCAAAACCTTCTATAGCCTTTCTAAACCATTCAACGAGCTGCGTATCTTGTAACATACCGCGTTTCAATACTAAATTCCGGTACCTGGCACGTGTAGGCAACTTGTAAGAAAACATATTTTCTCCACCTACATTCAGTTCTTCAATTCCTATTTCAGCTGTAAGCCCACTAACCTCCTGGAATTTAATATCATCGCCAGAACTTTTACCGGGGATGTTCACATTAAAATGAAAACTAACCGGTAGATTATAAGGGTAAGGTGTTTTTGATCCCGTTGCGGATACCGCAGGAATAGCCACAGGTTGCTGACTTACATTTAAACTAATGCCTGCATCTGCACTTAACCCTGCTTCTAAGCTAACACTTGCGCTGGCACTGCCTCCTACCTCGAATGTCTCGTCCATGTCTGCTGAATTTCGTAACCGTTTATAACGATGAAATGTAGTGGTACTCTTATGATCAGATTGTTATTGAAATTTGTTACAAAATTTGTGCAGTGAATTATTTTGAGATGGGAAGAAAGTATCCTTCCCTGGCTCGCAACTTTTAACAAATCTTATAACGGACTAATAATAATCGAACCAAACAATACCAGCTACATTTTCCCTTGATCGATCACAGGAACTAATTATTCATTTTGAAGGGTTAAACCTTCATGCGCAATCTCAATAGATTCAATGGCTACCTCATTACCGTTTGCCTTTAAACCAGGTCCTTCTACTTTTATCGGAAAGGCATTTACTGCTTTCCAAACCATTACTGGTTCATGCTCTTCGTTCAGAAGGCTGATAGTAAGATCTCTTCGTTCTATGGTATTTAGTTTTACGGTATTGAGCCAGTTAAAAAATTCATTATCACCTTTCATAATGCCCCGTTTGAGCGTTATGTTGTTAAATTTATGTAGTCCCGGCATTTTAATGGTAGAGTAATCGGGCATGTTTCCATCACGGTATTCAATTACTTGCAGTTCCTGCGTTAAACCCGAAGCTTCCGAGAATCCTACATTTGCTCCTCCCCATTCTACTTTAAAGTGGAAGGCAGGAAGTGGATAAGTTGCCATCTTTTTTTTGTTTTTAGTTTAAATTATGATGTTTGCATTTTATGAGAGAACTTCAGGATTATGAACTCCGCAGGTCTAACGGCGGCAAGACCAATTTCAATAATCATTCTCCCTTCCAGAACGTCCAGCGGCGACATGGTTTGTCCTAAACCAACACGCACATAGAAAGCGTCATTAGGTTTGGCACCCGCCAGGGCCCCATCTCTCCATTTGAGAATAAGATAGTTTTCTATCATGGCCCGTACCAGTGTCCAGGTGTTCCGGTCATTCCCTTCAAATACTGCCCAATAAGTAGATTTTTTGATAGACTCCTCCACCATATTAAAAAAGCGGCGAACACTTATATAGCGCCATTCATTGCTATTACCATTAAGCGTTCTGGCACCCCAGATGAGTATTCCTTTACCGATAAATGGCCGTATTGCATTCACTGATTTACCCGAGTTCACGTCGATGTTCATATCCTTTTGGTCATCGTGCGTGATGGTCATATTGGTAGAGTTTACAAAGGTAAGACTAACGTTTGCCGGTGATTTCCAAACACCCCTTGCGTTGTCTACGCTGGCATAAACTCCTGCGATCGCAGCGCAGGGCGTTAACTGAACACCTAATTCACCAATCTTCTTTTTAATCTGGTTTCTTGAAAGGTCAGTAAGGTCGCGGTATTTTTTATTCTCGAGGCCCTTTCTCAATTCCTGTACTCTGTTTTCCAACTGTGTAGCTTCGTCTCCTATCCTGGTAGCTTCTGCCGCGGAACTCGTTGCCGCTTCTGTTTGTGCTGCTTTTTCCGGATCCTCAGGGCCTAAGCCATCCGCTCTTTTCTTTAACCGACGGGCTTCTGTTGCTGCCGAGGTTGCCCGACCGCGGGTATCAATTGCCTTTTGCATGGTTTGAGACAACTCTGCGGCAGTTTTTTCATTTTCGGGCACAAGCACCGAGAAGGTTGCATCATTTTCATCCTTTTCATCATACCTGTAAACATAACTGAGATTGGTATTGAGATAAGGATAATAAGCGGCAGCGTATTTTAACTGCCTGCTTTCAGATGAGGTTATATTATCCCTGAATCGTTTCAGCGACTCGATGTTATCTTTAATGGGTATTACATCAATTATGGCAAAGCGATCTCCCAGCCTGGTGCACTCCTGTACCGCATGGTTCATAACGGTATAATATTGTTCAGGCCCAAGCCAAAGCGGCGCATCCGGTAAAACAATCAGGGTGGGTTCGTCTTCACGGGAAGATGCATCAATACCGCTGATATAGGTATCTAAATCGGGTGACTGGTTGGCTGCAAAATTGCCGACAGGCACAATATAACACGGCCCGCCGCCATTTGCATAATATAATTGCATGGCATAATACATCACATTGTTGGAAGTTTTCTTGAACAAAACATCCACTACTTTTTCTACAGGTCTGCCATCTTCCTGCGTCTGTTCTATAATGACAGAAATGTCTTTTTCAGGCTCGGCTCCTCCGAAATAATCTTCGTATTCTTTAAAAGAAGATATTCTTTTTGCTACCAGAAGCGCGCCTTTTTCTGTAAAACCGATAAATGCAGGAATCGCAGTCTCAACCTCTGCTACCGAAGGCGGCATCGTAGAGATCTCTTCCACGTATACACCCGGCGTTTTATATGTTGGCATTTCAAAAAATTTTTTGTTATGAATTTACTTTGTGAATAGTTGATTGATTCGTTTTTTCAGAAGAACGATCACGAGCTATTATCATATGATATGACTAAAAAAGTGTACATGATTTAATTGATTAAAATAAAATTATAAATGTGAGTTGTTAGCTGGCGTTGATGGTATTGAAATTTGGAATTATCATATTATTGATATTAAATAATAACTACTGATGATATTACGGCGGGCAATATTATCCGAAGCTTCCAGGTATTAGCTACCTGGAATCATTATTAAAATAATGCTTTATCTATGCTTGCTAATTTTTGTAAGCCTACCAGTAATGATTCAGTCGTCGTGGTGAATTCAGTTATTATTGTTTCAAGAGTGCCGGGATTAAAAAAGAAGGTTGATCATCTAAAAAATCCTTCTTTTGAGAAAACAAGCTATGTAAAATTTTTAAAACTTGCAAGTTAATTCCATCATTTTATTCACAATGCCATAAAAATCATGTAATTAATTTAAAATTTCTTTTCAAACATATTATAATAATATACTCTGTATGTTGTTAACAATGCCCGCTATACAGCCGCTAAAATATTCTAATTGCTATCGCTTTTCAATGTTCTGGTCTTGACGGGTGATTTATATGATTTAATGAAGAATATGATTATAATATGTGTTACATGCCAATCATATAATCATATAAATAACCCCCGGAAAAATAACTTTTCCAGGGGATTAGTGAATATTCGTTACAAATTTAAACAGCCACACAGATGCCACTAAATAAAACGAACAATACCGGCCTACCTGGAAATAATTTAATAAGATTGACTTTCTAAAATATATTTTTGCTACTACCTGTGACCGATAGGCGTAAATGTCATAATCAGGCGTCCTCGATATTTATTTACGGAACAGGTTTAACGGGATGTTCACCCGCATAAACGGCAATCATTAAAACCTGCACTTCCCGGATGATTTCCCGTTTACGAATATTTTTTCCCAGACACGCGTGAGTTGTAAGGGGAGCTTCCCGATGCAGCAACTTGCTTAAAAGGAGGAGTCATTTTCAGGCTTGACAAGTGTTAGAAAATGCAATACCTCATTTCCAGGTATGTTAACGTTAAATAAAAACCACTCTAAAATTTGCAAATAAAAGAAATGCTTGTAATCTTTACTTATCCACTTTACGAAAAGATTCCAGCTTTTATCCGAACCCCGTAAAAGAATTCCAAATAACCACTTAATTCAAAAACTATTATTATGACCCCCGACAACGCTTGTTTTGATTTTGTAAAGAGCCGCGAAGGCTTACGATTAACCGCCTACCAGGATAGTGCAGGCATCTGGACGATTGGATATGGAACCATACGTTATGAAGATAATACGCCCGTAAAAAAAGGAGATACCATCACCCAGGCGCAGGCAGATGAACTGATTGAAAATGATATATCTGTGAGAAGTGTCAAAGTGCTCGCAGCCATACTCCCAACGGTGATTACCCAGAATCAGTTTAATGCACTGGTTAGCTTTGCCTATAATGCAGGCCTCGGCGCTTTATTGAACTCTACGTTGTTAAAACAAGTTAAAGCAAACCCGGATGATCCTCATATCCGTGAATCTTTCCTGGTATGGAACAAAGCACACCAGGGTGGTAAACTGGTGCCCATAAAAGGACTTACCATTCGCAGGGGCGCGGAAGCGGATATGTATTTTTTGTAGTGGAATTGTCGCTGGTGCCAATTAGGAATTACGAATTGATAATTACGAATTATTAATTACGAATTACGAATTGCGCGTTGCGCGTGTGGCATCATTCATGGACTCCTATTCGTAATTCGTAATTTTTTTAATGCTGGTATAACATGTGCAGTACACTTCCTATTATACCTGATCATCAAAAAAATAATTCGTATGAGCCTATCCAAGTACAAGCAGAAGCGGAGCTTTAAGGAAACCCCGGAACCTCTCGGGGGAAAAGGTAAAGCAACTGAATTGATTTTTGTAATCCAGAAACACGATGCCACCCGTTTACATTACGATTTCCGGCTGGAATTGGCGGGCGTATTAAAAAGCTGGGCCGTTCCTAAAGGGCCATCTACCGATCCGTCTGTAAAGCGACTGGCAATGATGGTTGAGGACCATCCTTACGACTATAAAGACTTTGAAGGCATTATACCTAAAGGTAATTACGGTGCCGGAACAGTGATCGTTTGGGATAAAGGAACCTACGAACCTATCGAAAAAATTGAGGGAAAAAAGGCGCAGGAAAAACATCTGCTGCAGCAATTAAAGGAAGGTTCTGTTAAAATAATCTTGCATGGAAAAAAACTGAAAGGAGAATTTGCCCTTGTAAAGACGAAAGGCATGGAAGACAACGCCTGGTTACTGATAAAACATAAAGATAAATATGCCAGTGCTGACGATATAAGCCTGAAAGATAAATCTGTTAGCTCCGGCAAAACGCTCGAAAAAATCGCCGCTACTACTAAAACTATTTATGACAAAAAAACGATAGACCCTGCTAAAAATAAGAAAGCAGTTGCCTCCACCGAAAAGGATATCCAAAAGCAGGTAACGCCTTCCAAAACCGTTAAAAAAAAAGTAACTCCCGTAAAAAAAGAAAAAGCTGATATAGGGGATGCGCCAAAATCCCCCTTCCCGGAAACGTTTTCTCCGATGCTGGCAACACTGGTCGATACACCCTTTGATGAACCCGGATGGCTGTATGAGATTAAGTGGGATGGATACCGGGCAATAGCTTTATGCGATAAAAAAGAAGTTAAACTGGTATCACGTAATAACAAATCTTTCCACGAAAAATTTTATCCTGTCTATGATGCAATAAAACAGTGGGGTATCCACGCTGTAGTAGATGGTGAAATAGCCGTCCTTAACAAGGCAGGCGTTTCGCATTTCGGATCTTTGCAAAATTGGCGAAGCGAAGCAGACGGAGACATCGTCTATTATGTATTTGATCTCTTATGGCTTGACGGGTATGATCTGAAGAACCTGCCACTAACACAACGCCGCGAACTTCTAAAAACCCTCGTACCACCGAAAGGGATCATCCGGTTCAGCGAAAATTTCGAAGCATCGGCAACTGAATTTTTAGAAGCTGCCCGCAATATGGGATTGGAAGGCATCATTGCTAAAAAAGCAGATAGCATATACCATACCGGCAACCGAAGCCGGGAGTGGCTGAAGATGAAGGTCAATAAAAGACACGAAGTGGTAATTGGCGGGTTTACCAATAACGAAGGGTCCTCCAAAACTTTTAGTGCTTTGTTGGCAGGAGTTTTCGAAAACGGAAAACTGCAATACACCGGAAAAATAGGCACCGGCTTCGGTGAAGCCTTACAAAAGGAAATGATGGAAAAATTCAAACCCCTCATTACCGACAAAAATCCCTTTAATATTTTGCCGGATGTAAACAAGCCTTCCCGGTTCCGGCCGAACCCGCCAAAAGCAACAGCCACCTGGTTAAAACCGTCGCTGGTATGTGAAGTAAGTTATGCTGAGATAACGGATGACGGCGTGATGCGGCATCCATCCTTTGAGGGCTTGCGGGATGACAAGAAAGCAACCGACGTTATTCGCGAAGTACCAGAAGATACCAGCGAAGTTCTATCTGATGAAACAAAATCAACAACCGTGAAAGCAGAAAAAGTAACCGCAACTCCTACGAAAACTGCTACTAAAAAAGCAACCGCTTCCAAAGCAGATAAACTCATTAAACCTTCTACAGGTACCGAACGTAAAACTTTATTAAACCCAACCGACGAGAGCCAGGTTCGCAAGATCAACGGACATGAACTCAATTTTAGCAACCTAAGTAAAATCTACTGGCCCAGAGAAAAATATACAAAAAGAGATTTATTAAATTATTACTACCAGGTTGCGCCATACATTCTGCCATACCTTTATAACAGGCCTCAATCGCTAAACCGGTATCCCAATGGCATCGAAGGAGATAGTTTTTACCAGAAAGATGTAACTGGCAAGGCTCCTTCCTGGATCAAATTATTTCCTTATCACACCAGTGATGAAAAGGATAAAAATTTTATGTTGGGAAATGATGAAGCCAGCCTGCTTTATATGGCCAACCTGGGCTGTATCGAGATGCATCCCTGGAACAGCACCATTGAAAATCCTGACAATCCTGACTGGTGCGTTATAGACCTCGACCCCGGTGAAAAAACTACTTTTAACCAGGTAATAGAAACCGCACAGGTAACAAAAAAAATATTAGATTCCATAGACGTGCCAGCCTATTGCAAAACCTCCGGTTCTACGGGTATTCATATTTATATCCCCCTTGGTGCAAAGTACACTTATGATGAATGCCAGTTATTTGGCAGATGGATCGCCACGCATGTAAGGGATGAATTGCCAAAATCTACCAGCATTGAGCGCATGACCAATAAACGAAATGGAAAACTCTATGTTGACTTTCTTCAAAACCGCGCGCAGGCCACGCTGGCCGCGGCTTATTCAGTGCGTCCAAAGCAGGGCGCCACCGTTTCCATGCCGCTTCATTGGGAAGAAGTAAAAAAGGGTCTGGCAATTAAAGATTTTAATATCAAGAATGCCGTTGCGCGTGTTAGAAACGAAGGAGATATTTTTAAACCGGTATTGGGAAAGGGGATTGACTTGTTGAAGATCATGGAGAGGATAAATGCGTTGTGAGCAGCAGGTAGCAGGTATGAGGTATCAGGTATGAGGTATGAGGTATGAGGAAAAACCTCGAAGGGGATACATGATTCCTTGCTTGATTAATGTCGCTCTTCGAGCTTAAATCTTGCTTGTTACCATTTTCTAGTATAGTGTTATCAATTCGAAGCTTAATACATCTTTGACTGTTAGGTTGCCTGAAATATCAGGATGTTTCTAACAACAGTGTTTTATGTCGCAATTATTTTTACATTTACGATATTTTTCACCTCATACCTCAAACCTCATACCTCATACCTCATACCTAATTTATGACAGATCGTAGAGAATTTATCAAAACCTCAGGCATGGCGGGCATTGCCTATTCAGCCTTGCCATTGCTTTCAGCTCTTCAGAGAAATGCATCTTACAGGCTGGCGATTATTGGTACGGGATGGTGGGGAACGAATATCTTACGCTGTGCCCTGGAACAGGGAAGCTGCAAACTGGTAGCGGTATGCGATGTGGATGGTGCACAACTCAACAAGGCGCTAACGGAGATCAACACACTAACTTCAGACAAACCAAAAGTATATAGAGATTACCGTGAGTTATTGCAAAGAGAAAAACCGGAAATCGTAATTGTTGCGACTCCTGATCATTGGCATCCGCTGATTGCTATCGCAGCAATGGAGGCAAACGCACATGTGTATGTGGAAAAACCAATATGCCATACTATCAACGAAGGCAAGGCAATGGTGAAAGCCGCGCGGCATTACAACCGCGTAGTGCAGGTGGGTACACACAGACGCGTTTCGCCACATAATATATCTGGCATGCAATTCCTGAAGTCTGGCAAAGCAGGTAAAATAGGCATGGTGAGAGCCTTTGTTCATTATCCCGGTGGCCCCGGTAAAAAAACCCCCGATGCGGAAGCACCCAAAGACCTGGACTGGAACATGTGGTGCGGTCCTGCACCTCTGAGGCCTTACAACCCCTCTATTCATCCGAAGGGGTTTCGTAATTACCTAGACTATGCTAACGGAACATTAGGAGACTGGGGAATACACTGGATGGACCAGATTCTTTGGTGGACTGAAGAAAAATTTCCCCGCAAGGTGTTTTCGTCTGCAAACAGGTTTATAAAAGAAGACAGTACCGACGCGCCGGATACTCAAAATGTGATTTTTGAATTCGAAAGTTTTACCGCCACCTGGGAACACCGCCAGTATGCGGGCAATGAAGCGGAGAAAACCAATATCGGCTGTTATTTCTACGGCACCGAAGGCACTTTTCACATGGGCTGGCTGGATGGATGGACATTTTATCCTTCAGATACCAAAAAATCCATTATCCACGAGGCACCGAAACTGAATGAACCTGATCAACAGAACATCCGCGAATTATGGGCAAATTTTATACAGTCTGTCGGAGATAAAAAAATGCCCGTTTGTGATATTGAGATAATACAACGTTCTACCAATATGAGTCTATTGGGTATGCTTTCTTACAAGTTGGGGCGTAGTGTAGAATGGGATGGGGATAAACAACTCATCACGAATGACCCGGAAGGTAATCGATTGCTGCAAAGAGCTTATAGAGGGGAATGGAAATACCCGGGGTGAATCAATTATAAATTTTTTATCCCGAATTTCGATTTTTTGGTATGATACTAAAAATTCCTTGCTGCTTATCAGGCGGCAAGAACTTTTTAGTATCAAAATGAGATAGCGGCTGTAATACGTTGAAGAGACTATTACTTCTTGTTGAATCTTTCCTTTATATCATCCTTGATGTCTTCAGCTTTGTCTTTAATGTTCTCCCAAGCGTTTTTTGACTTGTCTTTTACGTCATCCGCTACATCTTCTACTTTGTCGCCCATTTTACGGGAAGCATGTTTTACTTCATGGCCCAGGTGCTCAGCATCATCTTTTGCGTCTTCGCGGGCATCTTCTGTATCGTCTTTTACATCTTCGTAAGTATCTTTTACATCTTGTTTAACATTAGAAGCGCCTTCTTTTAAATCGCTTTTAAGCTGGTCTTTATTGTCTTCGTACGTGTTATCTATTTCTGACATAAAATATGTTTTTAGAATATAGTGTTATTCAATTATCATACCATGGCGGATATGAGGTATGAGGTATGAGGTATGAGGTATGATGTATGATGTATGAGGCAAAGCGATGGTTATAATAATAGGCGCACTAGTTTCATTTAGGGAACTAGCCCCATCCAACAGAAAACTAAAATTTTTGTATTTTGATGCTTTTTGTTTGGAAAATCCTGTTGGTATAAAAACAAGGCCTGCTGATCTGTTCGGCAGGAGCGGAGGGGTTGGAGTGATATTTATATCTTCCACTCCTTATTAAGGCTACAGTTAGAACACCTCTTTTCTTTTGTTACACGGAAATTCCAACTCTTATGATTGTTGTAAATTGGAAAAAGCCTTGTAAGGGCTTACCCACAGTTTTCAACTATCGTTACCCTTGATGACTATGCATAATATAAAATAACAAGTCTCCTAACGGTAGCCTTATTAAGGAGGAGCCGTTGGATTCCTTAGCGAAGCTCGGGAATACCTCACACCTCACACCTCATACCTCATACCTCATACCTCATACCTCACACTTTCTGCCTCACACCAACTGCACCACCTGCCCCGTCCTAACTGATTCATCGCAGGCAAAGGCAATTCGCAGGCTATTTACCGCATCTTCCATATGATCCGCCAGGTCAATATTTTCATTAATGGCTTTAAGAAAATAGCGTTGTTCACGATTGCACAGTTCCTGGTGATCCGGCTCGTCGTCCATATTAAACCACTCATCTTCTTTCAGGAAATGCTCCTTTGAATCCAGATCTGCATGGTGAAAACGGAGCGATTCCGTTTTGGTATGTGACTCGATTGAATCTGATTTACCCTGGCCGCCGGCATTTTTAGCAACAATAGAAACAGAACCCTTAGGCCCGATCACATCTTTTACGAAAAAAGCCGTTTCGCTGATCATCGGTCCCCAGCCTGCCTCATACCAGCCAACTGAACCATCCTCGAAATATATCTGCAACTGGCCATAGTTATAATTTCCTGCCGGAATTTCTTCCGTTAACCTGGCGCCAATAGCGCTTACCCGTAACGGTTTGGAACGGGTCATCTGGCACATCACGTCAATATAATGTACACCACAATCAACAATCGGACTTAAACTTTTCATAAGGTTCCGATGGAGCGTCCACATCGCTGCCTGGCTTTGTTGATTAAGGTTCATACGCATCACCAGGGGTTTGCCCAATTGATGTGATAGTTCAATAAATCGTTGCCAGGAAGGATGATGCCGCAGGATATAACCAACCACCAATTTTTTGCCAGATGTAATCGCTGCCGCAACTACCCTCTCGGCACCCTGAACAGAATCAGCAATAGGCTTTTCAATGAAAACATGACAACCTTTCTCCAATGCACGGATCGCAAAACTTTCATGTGTATCCGGGTACGTGGAAATGCACACCGCATCCGGGCTGGTGATTTCCAATGCTTCCTCAAAATTATTGAATAGCGTGTACCCTCCTCCCAGCTTTTCGTTTAGATTTTCTTTGGATTTACCGGTGGAAACCAGGCCGCAAATTTCGAAACCATCGATGGTATGATAAGCCCATGCGTGAGATGCTCCCATATTGCCACAACCGACCACCAATATGCGTAAATTGTTTTGAGTAGGCATGATGTTTAATTTTTTGGTTGACTTCCGAAGTCTTAAAGAATTCGAAAGCCTGAAGTTAGAAATGCTTTTGTGTATGAATTTAAAAATAAAAAATGTAGTGCCCCCGTTTAAGAATTTCGAAGTCTGAAAGACTTTGTAATTTAATATCTTCTTAGCTGCTATCTCCTTCCCTATTTCAACCTCGACTTTAAAAAACCCGCCAACGCCTTATAACCGGCAGCGTTGGGATGCAAACCATCCCTGAAAAGTTCTTCGTTTATTTTACCATCGTTCTTTAAAAATAAGTTTCCCGTTTCAGCACCATGCACTTTTGATTGTTTCGACAATTTCATGATCTCCTTGTTGAGCTCCCCAACTCTTGGCTCCATGTCCCTGCGTGGCAGCAAACCCATCAATAAAATATCTGCATCGGGTTGGCGGAATTTTATTGCTTTAATCAAAAATTCCAGCCCATCAATTATTTCCTGGTTGGTATTATTTTGAAGATTATTTGTTCCGATCATCAATACTACTTGCAAAGCTTTGAATCCGTCAAGCTCTCCATGATAAACCCGCCATAATACATTTTCTATGCGATCCCAGCCAAAACCAAAATTCCGCACTCCCTTCGGTTCTAAAATTTCATTCCAGGAATCTGCACCCCAGCCTTTGGGTTCTTTAGGGATACCTCCCCAGTAGTGGGTGATGGAATTGCCAAAAAAAGTGATTTTGGGTGGATTGCTTTGATTTAATGCAAGTAATTCATTGTGACGCGATTTCCAATCGTAGGTACCGATATCACGATACTGTATGCGAGGTTCTGTAGTAGTAATAATACCAACAGGCTCTTGTAGTATGATCCGCAGGTTTTTTTCATATGCGGCTGCGTAGTGTTCCATACCTATATCATTAGGATGGGTGCCATCCACCGTATCATCCATTTCCAGCTTAATCTCCTGGGTGTAAAGATCCTTTATACCTTCCGCTTGCAAGGCTGAAAATGCTTCCTTCGATATAGCATTAATACCTTTTACCGTTTTGATTTTAGCGGCATTTAACAAGCCGGTTAGTATGGCATAGTCTGTCAGAATTATGGGAACACCAGGATGTTTCATTCGTATCAATCTTACGGACTCCATTAAACGCTTCTTAACTTCGGCTAAAGGGTAATCAGTAGTATTTGTTAAATTTGGCAAGCAGTCAAGTACATACGCTTTGGCATCAATTTCTGCCATCATGTCTATTATTTCTTTTTCCAAACGACCATTCCCTGAAAAGGCAAGATTAATAACCCGGTGATCCAACCTTCTCTCCAGTATGGATGTCCAGCCCATTCCCGGCCTGGATGCGCAGCCGCCCTGGGCAATTGATGTACCGTAAATAACTATCGGTTTTTCTTTTCGTATAGGCAACGGCGTTAAAGTTGCAGCAGGAGGCACACCAACTTCCAGCCACCTGATACTATTGTACAGAGGCAGGTATAACCGGAATTCCCTCCCTTTTTTATACCCGGTACTATCCAATTCCAGGTTATTATAACGATATACTATTGTGTCTCCAAAATTATATGCCCCGGAGGCCCAGTTCCAGCCTCCATCACTATTAATGGAATACAGGTCAACACCGCTAACTCCTGTTGCTGGAAAATGCGGCATTTGCAATTTATTTTCCACCACATACCTTACAATAATTCTCTTCGCATCCGTAATAAAATTTATGTGTTCACCGGCTGCATCATGAGAAAGGTTCCAAACAGGTTCTCTGACTAACTTTTCGGCCCGCGCGGGTAGCCTGTCATATGGATTTTTCAATTCATTGGCCCATGCCTGTCCTTCAATAACCGGGAAGCTGTTTTTTACCGGATCCCACCATTTCATCGTATCAGTTACTTGCGCATAAACTGCCAGGTTGTAATTGCAGAAAAACAAAAGCCAAATAAATTTCCTTTTCATCCCATTATTCATTTTTGAAATATAATAAGTCATCAAAACCTTAACTTCATAAAAACATAGTATATCTTACTACCCCAATTTTCTGATAGCTGATAGCTGATAGCTGATAGCTGATAGCTGATAGCTGATAGCTGATAGCTGATAGCCGATAGCTGATAGCTGATAGCCGATAGCTATTTCAATATCTTCTTACTATTCTCACTATAAATTTTCTTCAATGTAGCATCCGTTAATGAAAGGCCATACAGGGGCCAGTGATAATTAAAAAGTTCCCGTTCATAAAAATGCTCATCAGCCGATTCAAGAATTCTAAAAGTAGTCATATACATTTTTTTGGAAGGACCCATATCTGTTCCATAAACAATTCTGCCTGCATATTTTTCCAGGAAGGCATGTGCAAATCTTGGGATGGGAGCAATTTCACCATAGCGGGCTGAAATATCAGCATACAGGTTAGGATACTTATCGAATAACTTTCCAAGCACATCTAAATCTGAACACGAATTCGCAAGGTGACATGCAATAAAAGTTGTTGCAGGATTTTCCTTAACGGCATGTTCCAGTGTCGCAATCAATTGATCATGATCCAGCTTTCCTTTCGTAGATAGATCTACATGCCATTTGGCTGCATTCATTAATCCATCGTTTGTGGAATCTGCAGGCTGGTACATCCACGCATCTTCCGCAACATGAATGCTGATGGGCATATGCAATTCACCACATTTTTTAATCAGGGGCTTCATGCGTGGGTCATCGATATGTACACCTGTGCCAGGTGTTGGTTTTGAATACAATTCACCCAGGCCTTTATCACCCAGTTCACCAACGCCTCTTGCTCCCTTTTTGTAACATCTTTCCAGTTCCGCCACTGCCCGTTGTTCCCAACCCGGCTGATCAATACCGGTATAATCAAATCCACACCATATCGTAAATCTGTCTTTATAGCCGGCATATTTTTCGACTAAGGAATCAAAACGGGCGCCGGTGGAATACGAAAGGATCATTGTTTTTGCAATACCGATGTCATTCATCGTCTTCACCCAGTCATCTACGGTCATACCAGATTTAGCGTAATCGTGCGAATGAAAATCAATTACCGGGAACTTTGCCTTTTCAATTTTTGTAATCGGTATTTTATAAATAGACACTGGTTGGAAATTATTTAACCTCAGGGTGTTTACATCCTGGCAAAATGCAGCAACAATAAATGTTTGCAGCATTCCTACCCAAAAAAGACACTGTATAATTTTATGTTTCAAAGCTTATCAGTTTTATATCAACAGGTAATTGAATGGGGTATCAGCCGTTATGTGGTTGCTAATGTAATTAAATAATATCACAAAAGAACGAACATGTATGTACGTAACAATTAAACAAGTTCTTCCCCGCTTTAAAGATATGTCCACTATAAAAATATCGAACCCGTATCTGAAAGCGCACCACCAATACACCATACCTCATACCTCATATCTGATACCTCATACCTTATTTTGGCGTCAAAACTATTTTCCCTAATTTTAGATTATAATCAATTAAATTATGGCCACCTTCAATCTTCTCATCAATGGCAAAAATTACAAAGCAGATGTTGATGCGGATACTCCATTACTCTGGGTACTCCGTGACCATCTCGGCTTAGTTGGAACCAAGTTTGGATGCGGAATTGCACAATGCGGTGCCTGTACGGTTCACCTCAATGGTGCAGCTGTCAGATCTTGTGTATTGCCTGTAGCCAGCGTTAAATCTTCTAAAATTACCACCATAGAAGGATTGTCTGAAAAAGGTGATCATCCCCTTCAGCTTGCCTGGGACGAAATTGATGTTCCCCAATGTGGCTATTGCCAGGCCGGGCAGCTTATGACCGCCGCTGCGCTGTTGAAACAACATCCCAAACCCAGTTACGATCAAATTGACAGCACTATGCATGGCAATATCTGCCGCTGTGGAGCCTATCATCGTATTCGGGAAGCGGTTAAATTAGCCAGCACTAAAATATAATTTATGTTATTAGAAAAAAATACCAGCAGAAGGAAATTTCTAAAAATCAGTTCCATCACCGGTGGTGGTCTTATGTTAGGGTTCAGTTGGTTTAGCGCTGAAGCCAAAGCACCTGTGGTTATCAACGCTGCGGCCTTTGCAGGAAACCTGGATTTCAATAGTTATCTTTCTATCTCAACCGATGGGTTGATAACTATCTATTCTCCCAACCCTGAACTGGGACAAAATATAATGACTTCTTTCCCGATGATTGTAGCGGAAGAGCTGGATGCAGACTGGAAAAAAGTAAAAGTGGTACAGGCCGTACTGGATAAAAAATTTGACCGGCAACTTACCGGCGGCAGTGGTGCCGTTCCACATTCATGGAAACTCTTAAGAAATGCCGGGGCAACAGCAAGATATATGTTGGTTCAGGCTGCTGCCAAACGCTGGAACGTACTGGCAGATGAATGTACTACAAGTGATAGTTTTGTTATTCATGCAAAAACCGGTAAAAAACTAGGTTATGGAGAACTTGCAGACGATGCAGCCAAGATTACCGTCCCTGCAGAAATTAAATGGAAAGACCGGAAAGATTTCAAACTCATCGGCAAAGAAGTAAGAAATGTTGCCAATAACGATATTGCAACAGGCAAACCACTATTTGGTATGGATTTTTACTGGGAAGGCATGGTATTCGCCATGATCCAGCGCCCGGAAGCTTTTGGTACCAAAATAAAATCTGTTGACGCGGCTGCCGCTAAAGCAATGCCGGGAATCATTGATGTGGTAACTTTTAAAAATAATGTGGCCGTTGTTGGTAAATCAACATGGGAAGTGATGAAAGCCAGGAAAGTTTTAAAGATAGAATATGAAAAAGATGGAAACATTGAAAGTACTGCCGATCACAATAAGATTTTTCTTTCTTTATTAGAGGAAGGTAAAGTGACCGTACGCCGGAAGGATGGAGATGTGGATGCCGCTTTTAAAAATGCCGCTAAAATTATCAAGAGCGATTACCAGTGCCCGTTCTTATCGCACAGCCCTATGGAACCCATGAACTTTTTCGCGCATGTTCGACCTGATGGCATAGAATTGATAGGGCCAACTCAAACACCGGCTAGCGCCCGCCAGGCAACTTCTAAATTATTAAACGTACCGGAGGATAAGATCACTTTACAGATTACCCGCCTGGGCGGTGGATTTGGCAGACGCCTTAAGTTTGATTATGTAACCGAAGCAGCTGAATTATCAAGCATTATTAAAGCCCCGGTAAAATTAATATGGACACGTGAAGATGATATGACCGGAGGAAGTTATCGCCCGGCTGTACGTTACCGTTTTGAAGCCGCTTTAGATGCTTCAGGAAATATGATTGGATATAAATTAAGAGGGGCGGGTATTAATTCCGGCAACTCCACCCGCGAGGATAATTTTCCGGCAGGTGCAGTGGATAATTTATTAATTGATTCAGTTGAACATCCCTCTCCTATAACCACTGGTGCATGGCGCGCTCCCATCACTAATTTCCTGGCTTATGCCGAACAGGCTTTTTTGGATGAAGTTGCTCACGCAGCAGGCAAAGACCCTATAAAATTCAGACTGGAATTATTAGAGAAAGCCAAAAGCAAACCTGCAGGTGCTATTAAATATGATATTGACCGGACGATCGGCGTTATTAAATTAGTTTCAGAAAAATCGGGTTGGGGAACCAAGAAAAACGTGTTCCAGGGTTTCAGCGTTTATTTCTCCCATCGATCATACGTAGCACAGGTTTGCGAAGTAGCCATGAAGGACGGTAAACCCGTTATTAAAAAGGTATACGCCGCTGCAGATTGTGGCCAGGTTGTAAACCTGAGCGGTGCACGTCAGCAGGTAAGGGGTGGAATTACAGATGGAATGGGTCATGCTATGTACGGTAAACTTTCATTTAAAGACGGCGCTGCCGAACAAAAGAATTTTAATAATTACCGGCTTATCCGTATGAAAGAGATCGCGGAGATAGAACCTTATTTTGTGGATAATGGTATTGAACCAACAGGATTGGGAGAACCGGCACTTCCACCAACAGGTGGGGCGGTAGCTAATGCGATTTTTAAAGCAACCGGCAAACGGTTGAGAAATCAGCCGTTTATGGAAGAAGATATTTTTAAAGCACCCACAAAAGTGCCGGCAAGTAAGTTGAAGACGGAGAAGAAAGCGTAAATGATAATGGTTAATTGTTAATGGTTAATTATTAATGGTTAGTTGTTAATTGTCAATGATATGGCGACTTGCATTAACATCATCGAATAGAATCATGTGGCATAAACCTATAAGGTTTGAACCCGGAGTTCCGACACTAAAAAAGCAAACCTTATAGGTTTAATCGAAGTTTTACCGAAACCATAGGGGGGATTTTGTCAGCTTATTGTAACCCATCTGTCACAACAAACACCGTCATTGTAATAGGTCCGTGCGCGCCCATTACGAGGGCCTGTTCAATATCAGCGGTCTTTGAAGGACCGCCGATAAATGATCCGAAACCATATTGATCTGAACCAATTTTTTCGTAAGCTTCATGCATGGTGGAAACTATCGTGGAAGCGTAAATTACTGCCGCAAGATGCTGGCATATATAAGGCACTATTCGCTGACCCATCAGTGTTTCATTAAACCATACAGCACCATTTTCTCCTACCGAAAAAGAGGCTTGAATTAGGGCAAGTTCCACATCGTCAAAGCTATGAGGATCCACGCCAGGTGATAACAGTTCGGCAACACCAGTTAGTTCTGGCAACGTGGTGATTAAACGTTTGCTGGTGTCAAAATTTGCCCGTACCAAATCTTTAATCGCTTCCAGGCTGTCAACCGTAAATACCTTACCGCCAATTCCTGCGAAAACCTGCTTAAATTTTTCAACGGGATCCTGCTCGTTGCCTTTCAGGAAACTGATATCCGGCAAAGGTTTTGCAGGTGGCTGATTCTTTAAAACGGCTTCCAATATTTTTTCTCTTGTATTCATGATAATAATGGTAAATGACTAATATTTAATAATGAATGGCAATCCTTTGGTAGTGTCTAACCATTAACAATTAACCATTAACAATTAACCATTAATAATTAATAATTAACCATTATTTCTTGTTCTTCTCATACCATGCCTTAAACGATTGCTTTCTCGCACCCGGCATTTCACGCTGTTTAAACCAGGGATTAAATTTATTATTAACTGTAAATGGAAAATTTTTCATGAGCCATCTTCCCGCGTTGCCTGCTATCCTGTATAAAAACGGCGAGGACAAAGTTTTGGCCATGGCCTCCATACTTACTTTCTTGGTATTATCAACATAACCCTCCTTAACAATAACCTGCCGCCATTTATATAATTGCTCGTGTATGTCTATCTTAACGGGACAAACATTGGAACAGGATCCGCAGAGGGTAGATGCGAATGGCAGATCGGCATGTTTTTTCATATCGAGGTTGGGAGCAAGTATTGCGCCGATCGGCCCTGATATGGTATTATGATAACTGAGCCCGCCGCTCTTGCGATAAACGGGGCAGGTATTCATGCAGCCGCCGCACTTAATACATTTTAATGAATTCCGGAAATCGGGCCGGCCCAATTGCCGGCTTCTGCCCAGGTCTACCAGTATTATATGCATTTCCTGGCCTTCTCTTGGCTTACGAAAATGACTGGAATAAATGGTGATGGGTTGGCCAATGGCGCTGCGTGCCAGCAGTCTTAAAAATACGCCCAGGTGTTTTCTTTCGGGAATTAATTTTTCGATCCCCATCGAAGCAATATGAACTTCTGAGAGATGCGCACCCATGTCGGCGTTACCTTCATTGGTGCACACCACAAACTCACCAGTTTCTGCGATCGCAAAATTTACCCCGGTAAGTGCGCCCCGGCGGGTAAGAAAAATATCTCTCAAATGTTTCCTGGCTACTCTTGTTAATAACGTTGGATCAGATAATCCTTTTTCTGTTCCCAGGTGTTTATGAAACAATTCGCCGATCTCTTCCTTTCGTTTATGGATACATGGTAGTACAATATGGCTCGGCGGTTCATTATCTATCTGCTGTATGTATTCACCCAGATCGGAATTGATGACCCCTATTCCCCGCTCCTCTAAATATTCATTCAGGCCACACTCTTCCGTGAGCATGGATTTACTTTTAACCAGCTGTTTTATTTCCTTCGCCTTCAAAATAGAATAAACAATTGAATTGTGTTCTTCCGCATCAGAGGCCCAGTGTACCGTAACACCATTTTTTTTTGCATTTTCTTCAAACTGAACCAGGTATTCATGAAGATGTGAAATCACATTATCTTTAATGCCGGAGGCCGCTTCGCGCAGGTCTTCCCATTCCGGTATTCCATGGGCAGATTTATCGCGCTTCTGCCTTATCCACCATAACGATGCATCATGCCAGTCTACCCGCTCTTCATCTTTTATAAAAATTTCTGATAATTCAGCATGATCTTTTGTTTTCACTGTTGTCATAGAGTAGCATTTAAAATTTCCGCAATATGTATTATTTTGATTGGGCTCTTCTTCCTATGCAGGATGCCTTCGATGTGCATCAGGCACGACAAGTCGGAGGATGTGATGTATTCCGCACCATGTTTGGTATGATCGGTTACACGATCCTTACCCATCTTCACCGATACGGCTTCTTCGGCAACGGAAAAGGTGCCGCCAAATCCGCAGCATTCGTCCAGGCGATCCAATGTAATAAGCTCCAGGCCCTTTACCATGTTTAACAGGTGTTCCGGTTTTGAAAATGGCGGTTGAACTACTTCGCTCATCTGTGACAGGTAGAGTCCGCGCAAACCATGGCAGCTCTGGTGCAAGCCAACTTTATATGGAAAGCTGGCTGCCAGTGTATCTATTTTCAGAACATCCGTTAAAAATTCTACCAGCTCGTAAACTCTTGATCGGATATTGGTTGCTTCCGCTTCGTTTTCGTGAGAATGAAGATGTAGTTTAACATGCAGCACACAACTTGCCGAAGGACAAACAATGTAATCGAAGCCTGCAAAGTTTTCTATGAACAGGTTATTGCATCCCTGGGTCAGGTACTCGAAACCTGCATTTGCCATCGGCTGTCCACAACAGGTTTGATTGGGTGGAAATACGACTTTATCTACATATTTTTCCAGTAATTGCAGGGTGGCGATAGCTGCATCCTGGTAAAACTGGTCAACATAACAGGGTATAAAAAGTGCGACAGTCATAATTAACGTTGTAATTTAAATCAATAACTTTTATAAACACCCACTCAATAAGTAACACCATTGATAGATCCTACCTTCTATCACCTATGGTAAATACATAACATCATTTCAAAATCGTTTACAGCAGGAACGGTACACTCAATCCATCCATCACTTTGTTTAAAGTTGACGGTTTTCCCGGAGCGCAGCAGTCTAATTTCTTTCACTCCATGCAATGGCTTAAAGCGAATTTTCGTGTTGTGAATAATAACCGGGTCCCTGAATGAGGCTCCGATCTGTCCCGACTGGTTAATCATGCCGATCCATTCAAATGCGTTGTTACGATTAGCCAGTCGGGTTATTTCAATAAGTGGCGACGCATCTGTTTCAATAGACCTTTTAACTCCGAGTAGGTTTTGGATCGCCGCTATAAAAAGCGCCCGTTGTGCGTAATTGCCTTTAAAATTATACTGTTCGCCTATTTGCCAGGGAATAAAAACCGATTTGCCCTGACCATATACGTTAGAAATTAATCCCGGTACTGAAGTAATCTCTGTTTCCGAATAATAAGACTTTTCAGGCGGACCAAACCTTGTTGCCGGGAGCAGGTTTAGATAAACTTCTGCACTACCTGCCGGCTTGCATTTTAAAAAATCAGAATACATCATCATCAGGCTGAAATCTTTAAATTCTTTTGGCCTCAATGCTGTTTTGTCTTTTTCGCTTACTTTAAGGTAAGTTGATTTTGCCTGCGAAAAAAATTCGTACGCAGGCAACACTCCCAAACATTTTAACCGGACGGCATTCATAGGCGTTCCTATTCCATCATTCGTCGAAGTAAATCCTGTGGCCAGCAGTTTACCTCCCTTCTTAACATATTGGTCGATGGTTGCGATAAAAGCATCGTCCATATTAGTCACGTCTCCAAGTATTACCGCGTCGTAATCTTCCAGTTTTTTTGGCGTTCTCAACCTTCCCACGGCGGCAGGTTCTACCACATCATACATGATATGTTCTTCAGAAAGTAATTTAATCAATCCCTTATATTCTTCTGTTGATCCCCGGATAAGCGCGATGTTACTCACGGCTTGCAGGTTGGTAAACAGCTTTTCGTTGGATTTATGAAAACGATACAGGTCATTCATTATAGGAATAAATCGCCGGTCTTCCTGGTTAACCAGTGTGCCTATAACGTAAACATCTAACGGCGCACCATTCAGCATATTTTCCAACACCCATGTTCTTGAAATGTTGGGAGAAGTAGCAATATGACGGTACCCTATTGCCAGGAAATACTGCAGCAGGTTACTAGGCGCCCTGTCACTATACGAACCCAGCACTCGTTTAACATGATCGGTAGAAAAATAATTCCATTCGTATTCATTGGTGAGCCAGGAGGCTGATTCGCTGCGGATCATATCCACCCCGGCGTCGGTGTACGTATTTATTATAAGATTGGGGTTGAGCTTTTTGATGAAGCTTCCTATCTGGTTAAAGAGCGTTTCTGAGGTGGAAAGTTTAAATGCATTATACAACCTGAAAACACGGTCATTTATATCCGCTTTTACTGGTAGTGTTAGGCCGGTAGAGTCCATGAACCGCTTTTTACAGTTTGCACATTGACAGATACCATGGTTCACTCCCGCGTAATCAGAAGTAGTATACCCAATCATATTGAAAAAGATGCCATCGAGCGGATAGTTTGTAATGCCTTCCTTTAAAATATCAAAGATATATTGTTGCTGATAACCGCCATTAATACACGTGTGTACCTGTCCGTTAAAATTAACCGTTTTGCCATCAGTGCCCGTATAGAGCCATTCAGGTTTTTGAACAGCCAGGGTTTCATTGATCTTACTAAAATCGTACCGTCCGATAACTTTAATATTTTTTGTATGAAGCTTTTTGATGAGGTTTCCAACAAGGTCGCCTTTTAAAAACGGATTCACGTAGTGATAGGCGAGTTTGGTGTGATAATTGGCAACAATGCCGCCAACATTTAATAACACCACGTTGGCAGATGCATCCAGGATCGACTGCACAAAAACATCCTCATCCATTTCCGCATCAATTTCACGAAGGTTGGTTTGAATTAATCTTACAGGCGCACGATTCCACCAGGTGGTATCGTAATGACCTGGATTTAGATTCTCTACCTGGGCATAACTCCTCATAACACTGAATGCGAGAAGAAAAAAGGAAAATATAAAAATGGTTTTATTCATTAACATAAATTACCTACAAATAAGTTATACAACCGAACAATGAAACGCCCAACTTTAAACATTAAACATTGAACTTTAAACTAATTTCTGAACGGAACTTCTGTCTGTGTTTTCTTTTGATATTCTTTTATAGTTCCAGGCACCCAGTTCTTAGCTATGTTTATATCGTTTTCCGTTTTTTCTGTCAGGGCGGTTACATCTACGTTCCCAATCCTGTTATACAAGGCAGGTTTATATTGGGACGAATAAATAGCAGCGTATTTTATCCAATATGCTTTTGCATTGCTGAGATGTTTGATGGCATCGTCCTGGTCTTTTTTCTGGCTGTTAAAATTAAAAAGAGCCAGGCTGGAGGCGCCTCTTATCTTTTCAGCGTAATAATTACCTATGGTGGCAAATGCTTCGATATCTCCTAAATTATAATCCCATTCACTGGAAACGCCCGGCTTTCTTGCAGGCAATTTTTTTAAATTGGCGAGGGCAGTACTCGCATAACCGCTAAGACTGTCTGCAACGGCGAGTGGCGATAATAAAGTATCGTGTGAATTCGACTTATAATTTTGAGCCCACTGTACAATGTTTCGTATCCTGCTGCCCGCTTCGGGATCAACTTCCATAAGATCCCTGACGGTGTAAAATCCTTTATAGTTTGCCCTGCTTATATTGGCTTCCGGGAACCATTTAAAATCTACATCACCCCAGGATAAACGGGTGATCCAGGGAAAGATCATCGAGGCTGCAGACCAGCTTTTAATAAATGTCTGGATATCAGTACCAGGAAAATGAGCCTCTACCGTTTTATAAAATACGGCATCGTTCAAAGAAGGATCGAACCCTAACCGGCCCCACAGCATGAATGAGTACCATTGTTTTTGAATGATTAACTGCCCGGGACCGGAAGCATTTTTATCCAGGAAATCCTTACCCCAGGTATACCCATCGGGGCCCATATAATAACCGGCTACTTTTTCAGGTTCAGGGATAGATAAGATAAAACGCCTTGCGAAGGAATTATTGCCCCAACGAAAACTGTATATATCATCGTTACGAAGAGTTAGCCAGGTTTTTAGCTTAGATGAAAAAATTGTCATAGCGGGTTTAACGAAAGGAGGGTTTGGGATGCCATACATATGTGCGATAGCATATTTCAAACTAAGGTCAAAGGGACCGGGATAATCTTTAAAAGCATCCTGGATCTCCTTAAGATTAGTTTGATGGAATCGATGTATTAATCGAAACTGGCGGTTCGGTTGTTTCACCAGGGCATCACTGATACCTTGTCCATAGGTTTTGCCGAGCCATTGTTCATTGGAGTATTTGCTTTTTGAGCCCTGCATATGTTCACCGGCAGTGATACCTATTCCCGCGAGATCCGGATAGGTTAACACCATTTCCCTTACCGTAGCCCTGAAATACGCAATGGTAGTATCGTTATCCTGTTTGTCGGTAATACCGGATTTACCTTCTGCTCCATACGTAAAAATATTCCAGGTAAACCAGTACACTTCAATACCCCTGTTTTTAGCATAGGTCATCACTTTCTTCCAGAAAGCGATCTTTTCATCTATTGACATTGTTTTTATCACTTCATGATTAGCCAGCAACTCGGGCGTCACATATCCATCTCCGTTAAGACTATAATGATCATGGATTTTTGCTTTGGTTCTCCACACATCCTGCAATGCTACTTCAGGAAATTCCGGAACTTTTACAAGTGATGGAAAGGGATGGAGGTTCCACAATGAAAGTACATTATAACGGTTAAGGGCCATGGCATCCAGTTGCTGTTGCCAGAAATCCATATCCCACATAACAGGTATGTTCTGCTGGCCCGCATCGCTCATATCGCTATAGCTGGGAGTTCGCAGATCGAGCGGAATATTAAATTTAATGCCGCGCCGATCAATGTATGGCTTGTTATCCGACTCTTTAATATTATCAATTGTTTTGAGGTTGATGGCCTCGGCGATATCAAAACCTCCATACATGGCACCGGTTTTATCAGCCGCCAATATATAAATCGTTTTTAGTTTGTCCTTAACCTTTACACGGATGGAATATGATTGCCAGCCCAGGTCTTTAGGTGTTTTCAACTTTTCATCCTTTACCGTTTTAATAGACGTGGATGAATCTGAAATAAAACTAACTATTATACCGTCTTTCATGGAGGCATCCGAAACTGAGGTTATGGTCGCGATATAACCCTTATCCTTCGTGGCTTTAATAATTTCATTGCCTGCAAAAGCAAGCTGTTCATCAGTAGCATTTACCTGGATGACGATTTTTTTCTGTTGGGCAACGGCTATTGTTGAAAGTGCCGTACAAAAAACAAACAGTATAATAAACAGTAATTTAAAAGTATATGGCATTGGGGACCGTTGATGTAAATGATAAAATGATTATTTTGATATTTGATATAAATACTTCATGCTAATTGTCTGAACCGCCGATGGAAATGATAAAATGATTTTTATGAGTTGACCCGTATTTAATCTTCTTTGTTTATTGCCCTCTATCATATTCATCCTTTAATCATTTCCATCTGCGGTTCAGACAATTAGCCACGCTTCGGGCAATTGATCGATAATAAATTTCCTGTTTCCCAGGATGTTCTGATTAAATTATCGGTAGTGCATTTCAACGCAGTTGACAATTCAAACGGTTCATGCCCGATGGATAATAAGACATCAAAATACTTTTGCAGGTTCATGTCTTTAATAAGAGGAACTTTTCCCGCAATCGCTATCACGGGCAAGCCCTTTGCTTTTGCTTTGAAAGCAACCCCAAATGGCCCCTTTCCCTGCAGGGTTTGTTCATCAATACTTCCTTCGCCGGTGATAACAAGATCTGCCTTTTCCAGGGCCTTGTCAAAGTCGGTAAGTTGAAGAAAATAGTCTATACCATTGACAAGATTTGCGTTTAAGAAAGCAAATAAACCAGCAGCCGCACCTCCAGCCGTTCCTCCCGATTTAATAGCCGCGATATTTTTACCGGTTTGTTGAAAGGTCACATTTGCAAATTGCTTCAGTGAATCGTCTAATCGTAAAACTGCTTCGGGCGACGCCCCTTTCTGTGGACCAAAAACGGCAGGAGCACCATACTCCCCTAAAAGGAAATTATCTACATCGCAAAGAACAATTACTTCACAATTAAATATTCGGTTATCCAGTCCTGTGACATCAACTGTCACCAGTTGATCCAGGCTTTCAGGCAAACCGGATAAATCTTGCCCGGATGAATTTAAAAAGCGAATGCCCAGGGCCGATAAAATTCCCACGCCGCCATCCACCGTGGCAGAGCCTCCCATTCCAATGATAATCTTTGTTGCTCCGCGATCCATCGCTATTCGAACCTGTTCACCCGTTCCAAACGAAGTAGTATGCAAAGGATCCAACTGGTCATGTTGCAGCAGTCGCAGGCCGGAGGCATTCGCCATTTCTATGATGGCGGTCCTGCCATCATCTATTAATCCGAAAGAGGCCTCCATACTTCTTCCTAAAGGATCATGCACTTCAGCAGTCACTATTTCACCTTCCCTTTTTTTAATGATAAGATCACCCGTGCCATCTCCTCCGTCACCAATCGGGAAACATTCGCAGGTGCAATGCAAATTACTCTGTTTCAAACCATCCCTGATGGCGAAAGCGGCATCCTCAGCGTTGAGACTGTTTTTAAAAGCGTTTGGAGCGATGAGTATATGCATAATGAGGGCAATCAGCAATCGGCTTTCAGCTATCAGCTATAAAGTTCGAAATCACTGACTTTCATTTTTTTATTAAATAGAGTTAATTCTGAAAATATGTTTTCGTTTTAACATCCCCAAAGCCGAAAGCCGATTGCTGATAGCCCTAATTCATGTTTGATAACTTTTCAAGAGCCAAATAAAGTCCCTGGTTTCCTGCGCCACCCTGGCCCATGGCCTGTACCGCCAGGTATAGCTGTTTAACCAGGGCTAACCCCGGTAATGACAACTTCATGGTTTCTGCTTCTTCGAGTGCGATGCGAAGATCCTTTACAAAATTGTCGATGGAAAAACCGGGTGACCAATCCTTTTTTACAATTTTAGGGGCCAACACTTCCAGGCTCCAGCAGCCTGCGGCGCCTTTACTGATTGATTCTAACAACTTATTCAGATCAAGGCCCGCTTTTAACCCGTAAATAAGTCCTTCACAAACTCCTATTAGAGTGCCGGCTATAGTGATCTGGTTGCACATTTTTGTATGCTGGCCCGAACCTGCTTTGCCCTGGTATACCATATTTTTTCCAAAGACTTCAAATAGCGGCATCACCATATCAACCGTTTCTTTTTTACCTCCGATCATAATAGACAGGTTACCATTAATGGCGCCGACTTGTCCGCCGGAAACAGGCGCATCAATGAATTGCGATCCTTTCTTTTCAGCCTCTTCTGCTATTGTAATGGCAAGACTCGGCTTGGTGGTGGTCATGTCAACCAGGATAGTGCCGGTTTTCAATTCTTTAAAAATACCGGCGGAACCAAAGTAACATTCCTCCACATCTTTCGGGAAACCGATAATGGTTACCACCACGTCTGAATGGGCGGCTATTTCCGCTGGTGTATCAAACCAGGTGCAGCCCATACCGATCAAATCATCTGCTTTGCTTTTGGTACGGTTATGAACGTTTACTTTGTACCCTGCCTTCAGCAGGTGCCCAACCATAGGATGACCCATTAACCCGGTGCCGATCCAGCCAATAATTTTGTCTTTCATATTTTCTAATTGTTATTAGACAAATATAGAGAAAGCTATCGGCTATCGGCTATCGGCTGTCGGTATAAGAGGAAATACATTATTAATCATCTACTTTATTTTTATTTCAGGGTATTTTGATTGCCGATAGTCGAAATGTGGTTTAATTGGGTTTCGGTCAGACGCTGACAAAACCTATAAGGTTTGCGTTCGTAGTGCAACCATTCCCGGTTCAAACCTTATAGGTTTTGTGCAACATGTTGCCAGGGCATACCCCCAAGCCTTTATGCCTACTTCTGCGGAATAAACTCTATAAAATCAATTCTTGCCGCTTCACTGCCATTGGCAACACCCACCAGCTTTATTTCATCCCCATTATTTATCTTTATATTATTGAACGTCTTTCTTCTCCATACACCCACATCTTCACTCAGTTTAAATGTTGCCCTTTGTTTATTAGCCACAAATAATGTTATTGTTCCCTGCCCATCTTTTTCATCGGCATAGGATATAACAACATTGTAAACACCGGAAGGGCTGTTGAATTTGGCAGTTGCCGTTCCTGAGGAAGGCGTTTGTACAGATGGCTCATTTTTGTATACGTCCTTACTGTAACCAGTAAGCGCCATGTTCTCCACTTCTAATCCCTGCACGGGTGTAAAACCCTGCACCCCTGCAGACTTAAGACCGCTGCGAACTGCGCGTAATAATGAATAAGGTGAACCATCATAATGTTTTACGGCAATGCCCTGAACAGTGCCGTCAACAGATGTCTGGATGGCATTTTTTATTAATTCTGGTGTTGATGCCATACGGGTAGGGATACCCGATAAGAGTGGCATGCCAGGGCCCAGCAAACTACGATTTAAGGAGAGCCAGGATTTTCTCAGGGTATTGGCATATCCCTTCTGCTCGGTATGTTCCTGGATTACGCAGGAATTAATGATGCCTTTTAAATCTTCCAGGTACAAGCCGGTAGAGTTATCATTCGTACCCGAAAAAGGATATATCTCGTTTAAACGAAAATCAATTTTTGGATTGTTCTGGTGTATGCGATCAGCGATTAATTTGTATATTTTAACAGTGGAGGCCCTTCTGAATTTCAGCCATTGATCCAATTGTGGCTGTGCATTTGGATTGTCTCTAAGGATAGGCATTGCCGCTGTCAGGTCAAAGCCGGAAGTCTTCGCTTCTTTTTGGCAAGCTTCGCAAAAACAGCTGCCGCCTTTTTCCGGGTTGCCCGGGAAGAACAGCCATATACAGGTTTGAATAAAATCTACATTGTAATTCTTTGATAAATCGCCGAATAGACCTATCAAATAATCGCGCACGTCCGGGTTATTAGTGCAAGGCCTTTCCAGTGGTTTATTATTGATATCACGTTGTTGAAATTCGGGGTTCTTTTGCAATACTTCTACCGGAATGTATGTGTGAGAAACTTCAGCACCGGCTTTTAGTCCACGGGCATGCGCAGAATCCACTACGATCTTCACCCAATTGGTTTCGCTTAGCCAGGAAAATCTCGATTGTATCGGTTTAATTCGTTTATACAGACCCATCTCCGGAAGAAAATACACGCGTGAATCTTCCGCGTCCCATATAGTACGAACCGGGTTATGCAGGAATTCCGGGCTCTGATAAGGGCGATGCTCTTTATGCATAACGGCAAGCACATAAACGAAGTTTATGCCGGCCATGCTGGTCATATTATCCAGGATAAGGCTTATCCCCTCATCATGCACTTCCCAGGGATAGGTAGATCCGTCTACCTCAAAGTTCATAGGCGCCGGGGTTGACTGTTGAACATTCGGTTGGGCGATCGATCTAGCGGAAATCATTAGGCCAAAAACGAATGTATATGCCACTAGTTTAAAAATGTGCCTTTTCATATTTCTATTTCTTTTCATATTATATTTTGAAATCTTAGATAATAAAGATGAATTAATTGCTTTTATACAAGTTATCAAAGACGGCTTTTGCTTGTTTTTAATCATAACCCAGGTGCAGTCAGGGCGGGGGCAAGCCCGGCCCCTACAAAAAACATATCCCGGCAGACTATTTTAGTTTTGCTATTTTACCCTTGGAAGCCGGAGCTGTTTGCGAAATGAACTCGATAAAATCAACTTTAGCCGTTTCACTGCCATCTGCAACACCAACTATTTTTATCTCGTCACCATTCTTTATTTTAATATTCGGGATAGTTTTACGTCTCCAGCAATCCACATCTTCGCTTAATTTCCAGGTTGCTTTTTGTTTGCCGCCAACAAACACAGTTATGCTACCCTGACCCTTTTTTTCATCTGCATACGACACTACAATATTATACGTGCCGGTTGGATTATCGAACTTAGCCGTTGCGGTTCCAGTGCTGGTGGTGTTTACACATGGTTCAATAAGATACTTGTCAGGCGTATATCCTGAAAGCGTCATATTTTCCACTTCCAAACCCACCACTGGCGTGAAACCTTCTACTCCTGCTTCGCTAAGACCGTTTCGAACGGCACGTAATAAAGAATATGGCGATCCGTCGTAATGTTTAACGCCTAAACCTCTTGCGCCATTATCCACGGAAATCTTAATACTCGACTTTACAATTTCGGGCGTGGTTAATAAGCGGGTAGGCACACCTGCTATTATCGGAACGTTTTTTCCAACATAATAAAGAGTGGTTAAGATGCGCGATGCGCGGTCGGACTTTTGATACCCATTTTGTTCAGTATGTGTAGACAGATGCACTGAATTAATATTGCCGTTTTTTAATTCGTCCAGGTGTAAACCGGAAGAACGGTTATTTAAATCATTTAAGCGAAAATCAATTTTGGGATTTATCTGGTGGATGCGATCAGTAACCAGTTTATACAATTTTGTGGTAGAGGCTCTTCTAAAATCCAGCCATTGGTCCAATTGTGGCTGAGCATTAGGATTGTCTTTCAAAACAGGAATGGCGGCTGCCATATCAAATCCCATGGCCTTTGCTTCCTTCTGGCATGATTCACAGAAGCAGGTACCTCCCTTTATTGGATCATCTGAATTGCTGTACATCAACATACATGTCTGGATATAATCAACATCGTAATTTGTTGCGATATCTCCATATAACGCTAACAGGTATTCGCGAACATCGGGGTTATTAGTGCATGGTTTTGCTTCCATAGGGCCGCCTGGAAGTAGTTTGCCATTTATATCACGTTGCTGAAGTTCCGGATGTTCTTTTAGGTACTCCAGCGGAATATAAGTATGTGAAACCTCTGCGCCTGCACGCAAGCCGCGTGCGTGTGCTTTGTCTAATACAATTTTCAGCCAGTCCGTATCATTAAGCCAGGCAAAACTTGAAAGCTGCGGCTTTATACGGCCATACATTTCCATGTGCGGGCGGAAGTATGCTTTTGAATCTTCAGCGTCCCATTCGCGGCGCACGGGGTTATGATTGAATAGAAAAGTACCAGGCAGGTTATTAGAATTGAAGGGGCGATGCTCCTGGTGCATAACGGCCAGCATGTATACCGAATTAATCCCGGCGATGCTTGTCATGTTATCCAGTATAAGATCAATGCCTTCATCATGCACTTCCCAGGGATATATGCTGCCAGTTACTTCAAATTTGGGCGCAGGAACATTGGAGCGCTGGGTTACCTGGGCGTGTAAATTAGCGATTCCCAAAAAAGTGAACAGAATTAAGACGAGGTTTTTGTAAATATCTAGTTTTTTCATTGAAGTTATTTTTGTTGTTAGGAATTGTTTTTTTAGGCTATCGGCTGTCAGTTATCAGCTATCGGCCGTCGGTTGTCAGCTATTGTATAAAACTTGTTCTTTTGTTCTATTCTTATCATCATTACCCAGTTTTAAAATATCGTACCTGAAAGCTGACAGCCGATAGCTGATAGCTGACAGCTTATTTATACCCCGTGTTCTGCGGAAATATAGCCGGGTTGTTCATCAGTTGCAATTGACCAAGTGGGATTGGGAAAACAGTCATGAAGGACTTCATTCCCTTTGCCTGCAGAATAGCCAGGGCACGACCGGTCCTCACCAGGTCGAACCATCTATGCCCTTCCATGCCGAGTTCAAGTCTTCTTTCGAGGTAAATTTTTTCGCGTGCGTCGGCTACAGAGAGGCCAGTATATCCCGCCAAACCTGCGCGGGTACGCACCTGGTTAACATAAGTGACTGCCTCGGCGGTTTTGCCGTTTTCATTTAATGCTTCGGCATACATTAGTAGAACATCGGCATACCGCAGTACTTTCCAGTTGGCTTTACTATCACCTGAACTTATAACCGGTGTCAGGTATTTTTTTGTAACGGTTGAGGCTTGCAAAAATTTTACAAATGTTCCGGTGCCATCCACAAAACCACCGCTTGCATCAACGGTTACGTCTCTTCTTAAGTCTTTCGGATCAAATGCTTTAAACAGATCCATTGTGGGATTATTATCTTCTCCTCCCCCGCCGGTTATTTTATAGAAAGTAGCAAAGGGCGCAGAAAGCGGAGAAAATCTATTGGTGAAGCCGCTGCCTAACCCACCTAACGCTTCCGCATATTCGATATCAAAAATATATTCGCTATGATGTTCTTCTTTGGAATAATCAAACAAGTCATTATAATTTTTCAAAAGCGCATATCCCAATGTCGTAACTTCCTGAAATTTAGTTTCGGCTTTGGGAAAATCCTTTATTGTCAGATAAACGTTTCCTAATAAAGCTTTTGCTGCTCCTTTTGTTGCCCTTCCAATTTCCGTACCGGTATATTTAACAGGTAACCCGTTTTCAGCATCCTGCAGATCTTTGATGATTATCTCACTATATATCTTTTCTACTTTCTCGCGGCCTGCTTTGTATGCCTCTGTTATATCTATCGGGGTAGTGATCATGGGAACATCGCCGAATAGCCGAACCAAATCGAAATAGGCAAAAGCCCGCAGGAATTTTGCTTCCGCTATATGACGGGCCTTATTAGTAACAACTGCAGCATCTGCCTTTTCAATTTTCGCCAGAATATTATTAGTACGTGCAATGAGGTTATAATAATTATTCCACGTGGTTTTTAACAAGGCATCGTTGGCATCCAGCGTAAACACGTCAATATAATAACTGGATTGATTTCTACTTACCTCTTTCCAGGAATCATCACTGGCCACATCTCCAAACATCCAGAAATCATTATACTGATTTCGCAAAACACTGTAACTTCCTATCACCGCGTCCTGGAAGTCTTTATCGGTTTTAAACAAAGCGGCCACACTTACAGATGAGATAGGCGCGAGTTCGATAAAGTCTTTTTTACAGGACATCATAAAAAATGAAACAGATACTATTAAACAAAATATTTTTTTCATATACTTATTTTATAAATCATCAAAATGATACATTCAAGCCAAGTACAAAACTTTTCGGCAATGGATAATCGTTTTGTTCATTTCCGGGTGTTAATGGATTTTCACTCAGGCTTACATCAGGATTAAATGAAGTATATTTTGTAACCAGGAAAGGATTGGTAGCATTGAAGTAAATCCGGAGAGAATTCAGGCTTAATTTATTTGAAAGTTTTTCCGGTAATGTATAACCGCTAATTATATTATTAACCCGGAGAAATGATCCGTTATCCATAAACTGCTGACCTATTGCACGGGCACCGCCTGTAGGTGCATTGTTTGGCCTTTGGGTTTTTCCATCACCAGGATCCTGCTCCGATTTCCAATAGTCGTTATTGAATGCATAACCCCTCAACCTACCTCTTCCGCTATTACCTTGTCCCCTGGACAAGTTGTACACCTGCGAACCATGGGTGCCCTGGATATTAACGCTTACACTAAAATTTCCGTACGAAAAGTTATTCGTCATTCCATAATAAAAATCAGGATATGGTGAACCAATCACGGTATAATCCGCACTGCTGATGATACCATCAGGTTTGCCATTGGGGCCGCTAACATCAACAAATCGCATATCACCTACACGGGAGCGGTCTGCAGCGCCGGGATTCCAGATGGGGCCTTTATCAAGTTCGGCCTGGTTCTTGAAAATACCGTCTAACTTCAGACCATAAAACATCCCGATAGGCTGGCCAATCATAGTTATATTATTTGCTGTATAGATCGGGTCGCCGGAAGGACCTAACTTGATAACCTTATTCCTGTAAGTAGACAGATTGAAATCAGTTGACCATTGAAATTTACTATTTAGGTTCACAGTGCTTAATACAAACTCCCATCCATTGTTAGACACTTCCCCTATATTTTGTAAAGCATTGCTAAAGCCGGTAGTACTTGGAATATTTACACTCAGCAATAAATTGGTATTATTAGATTTAAAGTGATCAACGGTGAGGCGTATGCGGTTGTTGAAAACAGCCGCGTCTATTCCTACGTTTATTTGTTTTTGTTTTTCCCATGTCAGGATAGGATTCTCCAATTTTCCCTGTGCAAACCCGCCTATCGCACCATTGCCCAAAACATATTTTTCATAATTGATAGTAGCATAGCTCTCATAGTTGCCAATATTGTTATTGCCTGATTCACCAAAACTTGCCCTGATCTTTAGTTCACTTAGGAAATTAACATTCTTAAAAAATTTTTCTTCCTTAACACGCCATGCCAACGCTACCGACGGAAAAAATGCATATTTATTCTCTGACCCGAAACGGGAAGAGCCGTCTGAACGTATGGAGGTGGTCAGGTAATATCTGTTATCATAATTATAATTGATTCTTGCCAGGTAAGAAAGTATCGACCATTCGTAGGTGTCGGAACTGCCTCCTGTTAGTAACCCGCTAACCGCGCTTAACGTAGGCACCAGGTTATTCGGGTATTTATTACTTACCATATTATTTAACTCACCTCTTTCTTTCTGTGATGTATAACCTGCCAACGCTGTTATAGAATGCTTCTTGTATGTTTTATTATAGTTCATCGTATATTCGGCAATCCAGTTGGTGATTAAAGCAGCATTATCAGTACCAACGGCAGGTACATTCAATAACACGGGAAGCTGCGGCACAAATGTCATGCCCTTGATGCTCATGAGGTTGGTACCAATCATGACGTTCAGGTTCAAGCCATCCAGAATTTTATATTCTGCATTAACATTTCCCAAAAAACGCAACGTCTTCTGAGTAGTGATCGTTTCTCTTGCCACAGCAAGGGGATTATTTATTTCGGAAAGATCGGCGCGCCCATGTTCATTGGTATATTTACCGTTTGAATCTGTTAATGGGATCCAGTTGAAAGTACCCAATGCGCTGCCGATAAAATTACCTTCACCACCGGTATATACGGGAAGCGCTCTTTTATTGGTGAAGGACGGATTTACGTTAAGCTTCACCGTTAGTCTTTTTGAAAGTTTCGCATCTAAGTTTGCTCTTAGCGAATACCTTTTGAAGTCACTGTTTATTACGATGCCTTCAGGGTTAGAATATTCACCGCTCAACGCAAAGCGTATATTCTCGCTGCCACCGGTAGCCGTTAATTGATATTGTTTCATGGGTGCCGTGCGCAAAATTTCATCTAGTGGATCTGAATCATAGGTGTTCTTTCCTGATAGAACATCCAGTATCTGGGCCGGAACTGCAATTTTCCAGCTGGCAGGAGGTCCTGAAACGCTATTACCGGCATCCAGGTTATTGTTCCTGTATCCGTCATAACCATACTGTGCCTGCTCAAAAGCATTTTTCATCCTGGGTTTTTTCAATATTTGCTGTAACCCGAAATAAGTGTCGAAAGTAATATTCGTTCTGCCCACCCTGCCTCTTTTGGTATTAATAATGATAACACCATTCGAACCTCTTGATCCATAGATAGCGGTGGCGGAAGCATCTTTTAAAATATCCATCGTTTCAATGTCATTAGGATTAAGCGTTTGAATATTGTCGGTAGGAAACCCGTCTACAACATACAATGGCCCTGCACCTGCCGAAATACTGCCAATACCCCTTATCCGTATCTGTGGAGCAACCCCTGGCTCACCGGAAACCGCTTTAACCTGCACCCCTGCTACTTTTCCAGCCAGCGCCTGTTCAACGCGTGTTACCGCCAGATCTTTGATTTCCTTCGTGCCCACCGACGCAACAGAGCCTGTAAGATCCTTTCTTTTTTGAGTGCCATATCCCACAACAACCACCTGGTCTAATGAAGTGGAAGTTGCAACGAGCTTAACAACCAACGACAGCATTATTTCTGCTTTAATATTATAGCCAGACATTATCTGGTTTTCATATCCCACCATAGAAAAAGTAAAACTATAAGGTCCGCCGGGAGAGATGCGGCTGAAGTTAAAAACGCCGGTACTATCTGTTGTTGTACCGGATGTAAAATTCGTTTTTGTATTCCTTATGACAACTGAAACTCCTGTAAGGGGCTCATCGTAGCTATTTTGCACAACGCCTTTTATAACGCTTGCTTTAACCTGCGCATTAACTTGTTGCAATTGGAGGAGACAGCCAACGATCATCAGGGCATGGAATGGCACCCTGGATTTAGGTAGATTAAATCTCATATGACATGCATTTAATAGTGAGAAAAAAAGTTCCTGTTACGCTATCAATTAGAGTACAATCGTTAAATAAAGAATGGTTATATTAAGAATATTTTTTAAAAATATAAGGTACAGATCATTATGTGCAATATCATTTAAGCACATAATTTCAAGCATTACATGACTTGGCTTTCTTCTTAAATTTGTTGGAGGCAACACTATTAACATCACTTTTTATAAGTGAAAGGAAATCGACCGGCTTTACGTTTTTATTAATTCACGGGGTAGTTGTACAATTCTGCGTTCTTATTATTATACGAGATAAAGAGAGTTTACCCTTACATGAAATAAAAATTATTTTTTGAAAAAAATTACGGTCTTGATTTATATGATGCAACAGAACTCCGCATGTTGGTACTGCTTATAAAACTATCAGGAATGATGGTTCAATCTTCCCCTCCTTATTTCAAGGAGGGGATGTTCAGAAACGATGCGAAGCACGTTTCTGAACGGGGGTGGTTCTGCGGAGTGACTCCGAATGATCTAAGTTGCTGAGTTTTGAACACCTATTTGCTGGCTACACTCCGCGGCAACCACCCCCATTGGATTCCGTGCTACGCAACGGAATCCAACGTCTCCTCCTTAAAAAAAGGAGGAGAAGATAGTGCGGTTATCCCGCAGGTATGCCAGACCTTATTTATACCAACAAACCACCATTTCAAAATCACTAACCTGCGGCACTGTCAATTCAATCCAGTCACCCGACTGTTTAAACTCAACAGATGTTCCCGAGCGCATCAGTTTTATTTCCTTTACCGGGTTCAACGGTTTAAAGCGCATAGTGCTGTTAGTTATATTCACCGGTTCACGCAGGGAGCCACCTATCTGGCCGGAATGATTAATCATACCGATCCATTCAAATGCTCCGTTGCGATTTGCCTGGTGGGTTATTTCAATGAGTGGCGAGGCATCTGTCTGTATATTTTTTTTGATCTTTAACAGGTTATACAACGACGATACAAAAAGTGTACGGTGTGCATAGTTTCCTTTAAACTGGTATTGCGAACCTATCTGCCATGGAATAAACACAGATTTTCCTTTGCCATAATTATTACTGAATATTCCTGGCACATCGGTGATATTCTCTTGTGTGTAATATGATTTTTCAGGTGGTCCAAACCTGGTAGACGGCACCAGTTTTAAATAGCTCTTTGCCTTATCTACGGGCTTACATTTTAGTAAATCGGAATACATCATCATCAGGCTGAAGTCTTTAAAGTCTTCTTTGCCAAGAGCCGCCTTATCATCCTCTGATACTTTAAGATAGGTTGATTTGGATTGGCGAAAGACTTCGAAAGAAGGCATCACACCAAGAGATTGAAGCCTTATTGTGTTCAATGTTTTTCCAAATTCATCACTTGTAGAAGTAGAGCCGGTAGCTAATATCTTGCCACCATTCTTTACATAATTATCTATTACTCCAATTAAACGATCGTCCATACTGGCAACATCTCCCAAAATAAGCGCATCATATTCCTGCAGTTTACGCGGTGATCTGTCGCTACCAACTGCTGAAGGCTCTATAACGTCGAACATGATGTGCTCTTCCGTTAGTAACTTTATCATTCCTTCATACTCGTTCCTGCCGCCTCTTACCAGCCCTATTTTGCTTACCGCCTGGAGATTGGTAAATAACGGTTCATTTGATTTTTGAAAACCATAGAGGTCATTCAATGTGGGAATGAATACACGATCTTCATAATTAACCAGTGTGCCCACAACTACAAAACCCATAGGTGCCCCCTGTAGCATATTTTCAAGCATCCACACTTTAGCAAGATTGGGCGACGTGCCTATATGCCGATACCCGATTGCCTGGAAATATATAAGTAAATTACTGGGCGACCTGTCCTTATATGAACCCAAAATGCGTTTTACATTATCAGTGGCCGAATAATTCCATTCATACTCCGGTGAAAGCGAGGCCGAGGATTCACTTGCAATCATATCAACTCCAGCATCCACATATGAATCAATAATGATCTTAGGATTTAAATTTTTTATATGATGTCCTATTTCTCTAAAAAGCTTATCCGAGGTTGTTTTCTTGAAAGCATTATACTCCCTGAAAACAGGATCATTCATATCTGCCCGAACGGGTAGTGTATGACCGGTAGAGTCATGAAAACGTTTTTTGCAATTCTCGCATTGGCAGATGCCATAGTTTACTCCGGAATAATCCGAAGTAGTATAACCAATCATATTGAAGAAGATTCCGTCTAACGGATATGTAGTTATAGCCTCTTTTAAAATATCTAAAGAATATTTTTGCTGATATTCGCCATTAATACATGTATGTACCTGCCCGTTATAATTTACATTCTTTCCATTTGTGCCTACGTACAGCCATTCCGGCTTTTGAGCTGCCAGTGATTCATTGAGTTTGCTGAAATCGAAACGGCCAATAACTTTAATACCTTTTTCATGAAGCTTTTTTACCAGTTCACCTACCAGGTCGCTTTTCATAAATGTGTTCCTGAAATGAAAGGGTAATTTTGTAGGATAATTAGCAACGATACCGCCAACATTTAGCAGAACAACATTGGCAGATGCATCCACCATCGACTGAATATAGGCATCTACATCCATGGTGGCATCGATTTCACGCAGGTTAGTTTGTACTAACCTGAATGGGGCGCGGTTCCACCAGGTGGTATCGTAGTTACCCGGATCAAGAGAAGACACCGAGTGGGAAATTTTTATTCCTGAAAAAGTTTTTGTAGAACTACATCCAGTGAAAAGGAAGGCGATAAAATAAGAAGTGATTAAGCATTTCATATTAACCAGATTGAAAACAAATTGTTAATTAAATACGGTAGATCGTAAGTGTATGTTTTTTTTATGATGACTGATTTTTACCAATATAAGAGTTTGAAATCTTAATCGGATTCAATCTCATATCCAACACTTTTTAAAAAAAGATTGTATTCTGCAGCAAAAGTTTGTTTTTGATGATGTGTTTGTTGATTCTTAATATACATTCTTACCTTATCAATTTCATCTTCACTGACGGATGCGGCAAAATACTTATCTGCGCACGATAAGCCGTCCTTTAATAATCCGCATTGTTTCGCCCAATGTGCACTTTCTCCTTTTAATAATTGCATTTGTTTCGATATGCTATTGCCAGCTTTTAAAAGCATTAACAGATGTATGTGTTTGTCATAACCGTTAATTGTATCTATGTAAAGCCTTTTTCCGTTGCATTGCTGACAATATGCGAACATACCTTTTGTAAAATTGGCGGCTTTAAAATTGTTTGCCTGTTTTTAGTTCCTCAAACTGCATGAATCCAAATTTTTACAAATGACATAGTTGATAGTAAATTTCTAAATATTAAAACCTTATCTGTTACTTTCGACAGATTACGAATGTGAGACGGTTGGGCTAAAGCCCAGATGCTATCCCCTTTCAACCCCCGGCATGAATGCCGGGGTTATATAAAACCGATAATCTTCCATGCCTAATTCCTTGTTTATCATAGGTTAGATTATAATGGTTTCCAACTAAAATTACCGCAAATGTTTTCTTATTAACTCAAGGCTTCAGCCTTGGGGCATACATGGACTTTTCTGCGGCTTTAGCCAAAGCTTCTTTTAAATAGCGACCAGCTAGTGAAGAGTAAACATCATTTATTCACCACATTCACCGGTTTACCATCCATAAAAGCTTTTAAGTTGTCTATAGTCATATCCATCAGCCGGGCTCTTGCTTCCTTTGTGGCCCAGGCAATGTGTGGGGTGATAATGATATTCTTTGCAGCGAAGAGTGGATTATCTTTTGGAGGAGGTTCAACGGATAATACATCGATTCCCGCTCCGGCTATGACATCATTATTTAAGGCATCTGCAAGATCCTGGTCTACGATTATCGGTCCGCGGGAAGTATTTAAAAGAAATGCCGACTTTTTCATTCGGCTTAAACTTTCCTTATTGATGATTCCCTTTGTTTCAGGAGACAAGGGACAATGAATACTCACCACGTCTGAAGCCTCCAGCAGCTCCGGAATTTCAGCCCAGCGAAAATTACTCCGCTGAGACTGATCCGTATGATGCCTGCCTGCGCCAATAATTTTCATTCCAAATGCGGTAGCCACATCGCCTACTTTACGGCCAATACTGCCGAAGCCAATAATACCGATCGTTTTACCTGCCAATTCCATCAATGGAAAATTCCAGTAACACCAGTCAGCGGCATTCGCCCAGCCTCCTTCCATCACAGAATCGCTATGACGTTGAACGTGCAGGCAAAGTTCCAATAATAAAGCAATCGTCATCTGTACTACCGAATCAGTGCCGTAGCCGGGTATATTGGAAACGACTACTGAATGTTTTTTTGCGGCTTCGATATCAATGACATTAAAACCTGTGGCCAGCACACCAATAAATTTCAAAGAAGGAAGCTGGCTGATAATATCTTCCCCCAATGGTGTTTTATTGGAAAATAATACTTCTGCATCTTTACTTCTTTCCAGCACTTTATCTTTTGGTGTTCTTTCATATACCACCACATCGCCTAATGCCTTTAATCCATCCCAGGATAAGTCACCGGGGTTAAGTGTAAAACCGTCGAGTACTACAATTTTCATGTGTTGTTTTATATTTTATTTATAATCTTGCCCAGGCTTCGTTTAATGTCCGTTTTGCATTCGCGATAACTATGTCCGGGTCTTCATCTCCGAAAGGTTTGATCTCGAAACTTACTATAGGTGGTTTTTCTGTATTCAAATAACCAATATCCAAAAGAACTTTTAGGTAATGCACCACTTCATCTACATCATTCTCACTATTGGGAAAACCAAAACGCGGATGCGCATCACCGTAAGCAGGCATCTCGGGACTTTTCATCACGCAATTACCGATATGCGCATGGATAATATAATCCTTAACAGGTAGCAGTGATTCTTCCACCGTTTCATGGATCAGTGGAATATGACTCAGGTCAACCATCAGGCCAAAATGATCATGTACCTTTCTTATTTCTTTTGCAAATCGTAAGGTGATATCTGCCGGCCCTATCAGGCTTTTCTTGTCAACATCGTAATCAAAAACTTCCAAAGCCACCCGCATGTCTCCTTTACTTTTAACATAGGCACATATCTCGTTAGTAGATTTTACCAGTGCTTCAAATGCCTGTTCTTTTTTGTCTTCTTCATATTTACCACTTAAAAAAGCAAATCCTGTAGCACCCAAATCATACGCCTCATCAACACCTGCTTTAAGATTGGTCAATGCCTTCTGCCTGCCTTCTTCATTAAGATCATTAATATTTAATCCTGTAGTGAGTAGCCGGGGTTGAGCGCCGTAGGCAACGGTCATGTGAGAGGTCTGCAATATTTTCTTTACCTTCTCACGATCTTCATCATCTTTGATCGTTGTTATTTCGATGGCGGAGAAATAATCATCCAGGGCTAATTTTTTTATTGTTTCAACTACCGGTCCTTCACCTTTAATGGTAGTAGGATAAGCCATGAAGTGAACAAGGCCCACTTTCATATATTTCCTGATTGGTTCGTTCATCTTTAGAATTTATTTTGTTATACTTAGATTTTCAACATCGGTTTTATCACCGCTTTTTTTACCAGTGAAGAGTACAATAAATGCCAGCGCTATCAATACAACCAGCAAAACGAGCAGGTAAGCATACCCCCTGGAAGGATCTGCAATTGCAACTACGGCTTTATTATCCACCATTTGGTAAACCGGGATCATCCATTTAAATAAATATGCCTGCGACAATACAATAAAACAAATTAAGATTAGCATATAAAAGCTATGCTTAACCGTGAAACGGAATAACTCGGATTCTTTTCCTATCAATCCGCCGGCTGCCGCTGCTACGGCTATTGATTGAGGCGAGATCATCTTGCCAACCACTCCTCCCGATACATTGGCAGCAACGGTTACTACCGGGTCAACCCCGATGGAAGTAGCCGTGGCATATTGAAGTTTACCAAATAATGCATTGGCTGAAGTATCGGAACCGGTAATAAACACACCTAACCATCCCAGTATCGGGGCAAAGAAAGGAAATAAAGATCCGGTGCTTGCCAGGGCTTCGGCCATGGTGATGGTAATGCCGGAGTCATTTACAATATAGGCAAAGCCCAATACCGTTGCTACGGTAATGATAGGAAATTTAAGTTGCTTAAGTGTGGAACCAAATACCTTGAAGCCCTCTCCAAAACTCAGTCCTACGAGGGGAATGGAAATAAGTGCTGAGATGAATATGGCGGTGCCGGAAGCCGACAAGTAATTAAGTTTAAAGATATGCGGTATTAAATTACCCTTTGTGTCCTTGATTACATTATGTAAACCCGGCATCTCAAACTGCGTTTGTCCTACTGCGTTAAGAACATTTTTTATAGGTGCCATTCCCCAGGCAATAATCATAATGGTGAGCAGGATAAAAGGCGACCAGGCTTTGATGATCTGGCCCGTAGTATAGGATATATGTGTATTGATTGTTGGAGGCGGCTCGTTACTGAAACGCCATATTTGTTTGGGCTTCCAGAATTTTAAAAACACAACGAGCGCTACAATGGAGCCGAGACCGGCAAATACATCGGGTAATGCAGGACCGAGGAAGTTGGATGATAGAAATTGCAGCAAAGCGAAAGAAATTCCGGCCACCAAAATGGCGGGTAATACATCCATAGCTTTTTTAAACCCCGACATTAAAATAATTAAATAGAAAGGAAGCACCAGTGATAAGAACGGGAGGGTTCTGCCTACCATCTGCGAAATCGCCATTTCGGGAACCCCTGTAACCTGCGAAGCCACTGTGATAGGAATACCGATCGCTCCAAAAGCTACAGGCGCCGTATTTGCAATGAGGCAGATGCCGGCAGCATACAATGGATTAAAACCTAATCCCACCAGCATAGCTGCTGTGATAGCTACCGGTGCACCGAAGCCTGCCGTTCCTTCCAGGAATGAGCCAAATGAAAAAGCGATCAGCAGTGCCTGTATTCTTCTATCAGCAGTAATAGATGCCATAAAATGTTTGATGACCTCAAACTGCCCGCTTTTAATGGTGATATTAAAAAGGAATACCGCTGAAATAATGATCCAGCAGATAGGGAACAAACCATATAAGGCACCGTTTGCCGTTGAGAGTAATGCTAGCTTTACCGGCATACCGTACACGATAATAGCGATAAGCAAAGCCAGGGCCGTACTTATTAAACTCGCCTGGTAGCCTTTCATTTTTTTTATAATCAGTGCCCAGAAAATGAACATGATCGGTAGCACGGCTACCAATGCTGATAAAAAAATATTATTAAATGGATTAATAACTTGTGTCCAGGTCATAGTTTATTTTTATTGGTTGGTGGAATTGGCTATCGGCCATCGGCTATCAGCTATCAGCTATCGGCTATCAGCTTTAGTCCTTCATTGTTTATAATAATTTTTTACTGAGCTATCATTGTCATCGGTCATCGGAACAATTATACTAAAAGTATTGCATTATCTTACTTCAACACTTTCACTAGCTGATAGCTGACAGCTGATAGCCGATAGCTGAAAGCTATCCTCACGCCAGGTCCAGCCCAATGATCTCGTGATCTAACAACTTCGGCACTGATAGTATCACATTCCCATTACTGATCGTAAACTTGGGCTTTTGCTCACTAAGCAGCAATTGAACCCCGGTAACTTTTGTATTCGCCGGTATTTTAATACTTACATCTGCGCTTACGGGTATCAGTTCCCTGTAGGGGCCTTTCATCATCATGGGGTTGGTTAAATTTACCAGGTGTACGGTCATGGATTGTTTCTGGCGCCATATAGTTGTTTCAATCATGCCGGCACCCTTGACCGTTACAACAGGATCTTCATTAAGCGTCCAGCGAACGGTATTGCTTAATAATTTTTGATGATCTAATGCCATATACTGCCATACGGCCCTGTCGATATCCCAGGGGATATATGCTACTCTACCTTTTCCCACTTCCCTTAAATATACTTCACGGGTGTCGGAATCCGGTACACGAGTATAAACATCTTCCATTGGAAGGTCGGGATAAGTGGCCACTAAAGTAACAGGGCTCGGAAAACCGGTTGCCTTTGGAGTTACCTTCACTCTATAGTTACCATTGATAATACGTACTGCATCTTCGAGACCTTCCAGGATCGGGTGAAATTTATTCGTGCGAGGATCACTCCTTAATCGAAGATAGCTGTTTTGCATTTGTCCTTCTACACCCATATTATAAGAAACACCAAAAATATCAGCCAGGCCAAAGTCTGCCCGCTGATTTCCCTTTTCATCATACAATGATGATTCGAAGGTCGCCAGCAAACTTCCACCTCCTTCAACAAACTTACGTAATTGATCACACTGCGCATCTGAAAGGGTAGCCGTGTTTGCCAGGATAAGTAGTTTAAATGGCTTCAGGTGTTCAGCATCCAATACATTGGTGTTAATCATTTCAAAAGGCATCCGGCCTTCAATTAAGCTATGATACATCCCCTGTACATGAAAGGTACTATCCTGTTGCCATGGCAGACGGCCATAAGTGCCTGCACCTCCCTGTTCATTGACCACCATGGCCACGCGGGCCATATGCGCAGTATTCCTCAGGTATTTTTCGCTGCGATGATACCCGTTGTATATTCTTTCGATTCCTGCAAACCAACGTTTATCAATAGGTGTTGCACCAAATTTTACAAAACACGGAAGCATTCCATTGGCTACTCCATTCGCTGACCAGATGGCTATTTCTGCGTTGGTATTTACCGAATCTTTCCAGCGGGGTGCATCTTCTAATCCAACACTGAAGATACCTATTAAAGGTTTTATACCCATGCCCCCGGCGCGAAGTTCCTTAGCTCCCTTGCCATTATTCCATGGCGGAATAACGCCGGATCTACCCTGCCGGTCAACAAAGAAAATGTCTGAATACTGTGCCGTAATTTTCCTGTCTGGAAATCCATTGGGAATAAAGCGGGAAGCAGGTTTTATCTTGCGTATTTCAGCATCCCATAAAAACCATAGCTCTTTCAAACGGTGAACATTCCACTCCCGGTATTTAAGCAAGGTAGCCGTTTCTTCCGGTGACAGGCTTTGAGCTCCGCCACCCCCTCTTCTGCCACCACCCGCTGCAACAGGTACCCCGGCAGCGGGTGGTACTCCAACCCTGGGCAATTCCATCCCGCCGGAAAATGCTTTAAAATTTTTGACACAATGTTCACAATAACAAAGACCACTACCACTCCAACGGTTAGAGAATATACCTTCGGGTTTATATTTATACATTATCTCTTTATGCACCTCGGTCATAAACTCAAAGTTGTAAGGACCCAATGCGCATGTTACCCACAAATCTGGGTTTGCCCAATGTTTTCTTTTCTGTCCATCGGCGGTTACTGCAATCCAGTCGGGATGCGCATCGTACACGTTTTGCCGGGCTGCATGCGGATCGGTTCGAACACAAACGGTCATATTCATTTTCTGGCATCCTTTCATCATATATCCCAACAGGTCGGTATTGCCAAGGAAGTCACTCCTGTGATGCAGAGGAATTTCAGTCGGGTAAAATGCAGTAACGCCACCGGCACTTAGTAACACGCCATCGGCACGTATCTTTTTAAAATAGCTGAGCCAGAAATCGGGATCACAGCGTACCGGATCATTGTCTACAAATGCCAGCTGCGCCCATCGCATCGATTTATCAAACCACCCTGCGTTCACGGGATCAATCATATTAAAATTACTTACATTTGCCATAACGGAATTGCCTGCAAGGGCCAATCCGCCGCCTATTACCGATGTATTTTTGATAAAATGTCTTCTGTCCATATGGTTTTTCGTTTTGTGAAGAAGGCTATCAGCTGTCAGCTATCAGCTATCAGCTATCAGCTATCAGCTATCAGCTATCAGCTATCAGCTATCAGCTACCAGCTATCAGCTGATACCCTTCGGGTTTAATTATATTTTTTCTTGTTTTATAAACTTTATTTATTCTAA
>JBDSBP010000349.1:0-3837 GCA_039921525.1 Chitinophagaceae bacterium
AGCAAATATATTACACAGAGCTACACGGAGAAGGCACGGAGTTTCACAGAGCGCCTCCGTGTATCTCCGTGCCTTCTCCGTGCATCTCTGTGTAACAAATATATTTCGCAGCCTTAAAGAATGTTCACAATTAAACGGCGGCTCCGGTAATGTAAATTTGAATATGCCGACTACCTTCAACTGATAATAAAAGCCGGTTTAACTTGTCAAAGTAGAATTAATTGTTAATTGTTAATTGTAAGCCGTGAAGTTACTTAGCAATTTTTGAGAATAAGAATTTTGCACTTAACAATTAAATATCTTTCACCAACCACTAACCATTAACCATTAACCACTAACCACTAACCATTAACCACTAACCTTTATTTTTGCCAATGGATTATTTCAAAAACCTTCTCGATTTATTAAACTTAGAAAGGCAGGATGATCAGCAATCTTATATAAAAATAACCGAATCGTCTTCGGTAGCAGAGCGAAGGGCCAGCGGACTTACCTGGTACCCGGTGGCGATAAGAGGTTCTGAAATGAGCCGGGGAGATTACTTGACAGTGGAAGTAGAACGTACCACGAATCATGACCTTCCTCACCAGCTCAGGTTCGGAATGCCTGCGGCGCTGTTTTCCAATCACGATGCAAAAACAGCCCGTGCAGACGGCATCATAACATATTTAAGTGGCAACAAGCTTAAGATAACATTACAAACCGACGAATTGCCCGAGTGGTCCCGTAACGGGAAATTAGGCATTGATTTGCTTTTTGATGATAACAGTTATGATGAAATGACGGCCGCGCTGAAAACGGCTGATTCGCTCAATGAAAAAGACGAGGGTGGCCGATTGATAAAAATCCTTATTGGCCAGAAATCCCCAGGATTTAATACTGAACTTCCCGGTATATCCGTTCCCACCCTCAATAATTACCAGCTGGCCGCTGTTAATAAAATACTGGCAGCCAATGAGCTGGCCATTGTTCATGGTCCGCCCGGAACGGGCAAAACAACCACGCTGGTGCAAGCCATTAAAGCGCTGATTGAACGAGATCATAAACAAATTCTGGTAGTGGCTCCCAGCAATACTGCTGTTGATTTATTAAGTGAAAAATTATTCGAACAAGGTCTGAACGTACTTCGAGTAGGGAACCCGGTTAGAGTTTCAGAACGACTAATGTCTTTAACCCTTGACAGTAAAATGGCGGCTCATAGTGCCATGAAAGAAATGAAGAACCTGAAAAAGCAGGCCAATGACTTCAGGAATATGGCGCACAAGTATAAACGTAATTTTGGTAAAGCCGAAAGAGATCAGCGCAAGGCTTTGTTTGACGAAGCGCACCGTATCATGAAAGAAATAGGAAATACAGAGCAATATATAATGGACGATCTGTTAGCAAGGGCACAAGTTATTACTGCCACACTGGTAGGTTCAAACCACCATACCGTCAAAAAACTTAAATACCACACCCTGGTGATAGATGAAGCCGGACAATCATTAGAACCCGCTGCATGGATACCGATTTTGAAAGCGCAAAAACTGATCCTGGCGGGTGATCATTACCAGTTATCTCCCACCGTTAAAAGTACTGTGGCGGCCAGAAATGGATTGAATATAACCCTGCTGGAAAAATGTGTTAGCCTGCATCCCGAAGCCGTGGTATTACTGGAGGAACAGTACCGGATGAATGAAGTAATCATGGGTTATTCATCCAAAGTATTTTACAAGGATAAATTAAAAGCGCATCCTTCTGTTGCCCATCATGTATTATTTGCCGGAGATACACCGCTGGAATTTATTGATACCGCCGGATGTGGTTTCGAAGAAAAAGCAGACGGCACAAGTATCACCAACCCCGATGAAGCAGTGTTTTTATTTAAACATCTACAACAACTCGTTACGGAACTAAATACGCAGTACGAGGTTAAAAATTTTCCTACAATTGCTATTATCTCACCCTATAAACAACAGATCCAGGTACTGAAAGAACAATTGCATCATTCGCCGGGATTGAATATATATGGGGATAAAATATCGGTTAATACCATTGATAGTTTCCAGGGTCAGGAGCGGGATATTGTTTATATCAGTATGACGAGGAGCAATGCGCAGGGGGTTATTGGGTTCCTGTCTGATATCCGTCGGATGAATGTGGCAATGACCAGGGCGCGGAAAAAATTGGTGGTTATTGGTGATAGTTCCACGCTTTCGCAACTGCCTTTTTATTTTGATTTTATTACTTATGCGGAGAAGATGAATGCGTATAAAAGTGCGTGGGAGTTTGTGAATGGATAATGAGCAGGGAAAGGGGTGACTAAAAGCATAAAAGAGGGTTCACTAACATAGTGTTATTTTCAGCGTATTAAATATACCATTCGTAGCTGACGGCAAGTAATACAGATATCTTATCACCTTTCACAATATTACTCAGCTGCGTTTTTATTGTTACACTCTGCCCTACAATGAATACAGTCAGCTCGTAATAACTACCAAAGAACAACACGTTCATTACTTCTCCCTTAATTCCCTGCTCTAATAATACAATTTTAAAATCCTCGGGACGAATAAGCAACTTTTCTCTATTGTTTTCCTTTGCCTTAAAAAACAAACCGGCCGTTGAAGCATCCAACAGATTATACCCCCCAAACAATGCAGCCGCATATTCGTTTACTGGATACCGATAGATCTGAGACGGAGATCCCTGCTGGATAATTTGTCCATCTTTCATAATAATTATTTCGTCGGCCCAGGAAAGGGTATCCAAAGGGGAGTGTGAAACCATTATACAGGTAAGCCGCAACCTCTCACCTATATCCCGTATAACCGATTTCAGGATGTTCTTATGTATTATATCCAGGTTTGAATAAGGCTCATCGAGTAATAAAAGCCTGGGTGATGAAATTAGTAACCTGGCAATTGCTATCCGCTGTTTTTCGCCGCCCGACAATTGGTCCGTTCTTCTTTTCAATAAATGATCAATTCGGCAAACCTGGTAAAGATGTAACGCCTCTGCATCCGTTAACTGGTTTGCATAGGCTAGTACTTCTTCCACCCTGTATGCATTCCGTAATTCAAATTGTTGTGACAGATAGGCGATTGCCTGGTGACCTGGTATCAATTTTTCTTCGGGGCCAAACACCCTTTTATTCTCCAGCAACACCCAACCTTCGTCAGGCTGAATCAGGCCTGCTATCATTTTGAGCAGGGTGGTTTTACCCGAACCTGTTTCACCTGCAATGGCCATCTTCCCGTATTCCGGAAGATCAAAATTAATTTCCTTTACAATATATTGATTGCCTTTCTTTTTAGAGATAACTGATACGGTTAATAGATTCATTTGATCGATATGCTCGTTTTTCCCACTGGTGATTCCGGCCCAAATGGTTAAACTTATTAAATTATCTCCAATATCTCGATAATCAATACTTCTTTTTTATGTCAATTGACGAAATCTTTTAATACAGGTACACCCGAGTAAGATATTCTTTAACTTACACGCCGTTTGAGCCACTTGGCCCAAATATGCCGGATTGCTAACCAGGTTTCCTTAAAAAAAGTATTTATATGTTCAAAATTTCAATGAGTCTTTGTGCTGTTTTGATTATTGGAGTATGTTATATCTTAAAATTCGATCCTTCGGAGCTTCAGCACACTATTTTTTCTAAGAATAAAACTACCAGTCATGCCATCCCTCCCGACTGGCCCGCTGAACTGGAGGTAACTAATTACACAGGTCCTGACCTTACACCCAGTCCTGCCTGCCTGGCCGTTGCTCCTACGGGAGAAGTTTTTGTGGGCGTTGATATGATCGGCTCATTAGGTAAAACACCGGGTAAAGGCAGTATTATTA
>JBDSBP010000350.1:0-9596 GCA_039921525.1 Chitinophagaceae bacterium
AGGTTCACGGAGATACACGGAGGCCCTCTGTGTCACTTTGTGAAATATATTTGTTACACTGAGATGCAACAGAATCATCAGAACACTTCATAACTTGTCAAAGTAGAATTAATGGTTAATGGTTAATTATAATAGCATTTAAAAGCAAACGTCTCAAAGACTGCCGCTGAACGCTGAAAGCTGATGCCCTAACAATTGAACATTAACCATTAACAATTAGCCATTAACCATTAACCATTAACCATTAACTACTAACCATTATAAACTTGGCTTTGTGGTTACGATAATCACCCCATCTTTTCCTTTTTCTTTATACAATTGAGTAGCAGAAGCGCCTTTCAATACGCTGATACTTTGAATGGAACCGGGATCTAATTCGGAAAATTTTGCTTTGCTTGTTTCTACCCCATCTACTATTATGAGTGCTTTTACATCTTTTACATTCATTAAATTAACCCGGGCGGCGGATACTGAAACCATGTCATCAGAAGAGATTCTATGTTTTGTGTTAACCTGAACCACTCCATTTGCAGCTTGCTCGCCATGTAATGCTATTGCATTATTCCCTTTTATTACATTAATTGATTCAATGGAGTCAGGAGAAATTCCTTTCAGGTCCATTCCTTTTGGTAATACTTTGCCATCAACAATATAAAGTGGTTCTCCCGAACCAGTTTTATTTATTATCCTGATCAATGTTCTCGGAGCCGTGTCTGTTGGCGCAATGCTTGGTAGAGGTGGAGCTAAGGGTGAAGGCACTGGAGCAGAGGGAGGAGTTACGGGAGCAGCGGGAGGTGTTTTTTTACTTTTTTTTGGTTGAATTGAAGGAGCCGCTAAAACGGGCGGCACCGGGGCAGCCGGCACATTTTCAACCTGAACCTTTACCGGGGCTTCAGGAGGAACCGGCTTGCGAGGTACTGTATCGAAACCTACCCCTGAATACGTAATGATGTCAATAACATCTTTATCTTTCCCGTATTTTTTTATGGCGGTTTCTTTTTTTAGATGATCCACTTGTTTTATTTCATACCTGGAAGTGGTGGAGTTAACGTTTTCAATAGTTGTGGGGAACCTGTTTAAATAAATAACGGGATCTTCTTTTTCAATAGGCAGGGAAAGCAGGCTGAATGACATGCCTGCTGCATCCTTCGATAATTTTCTTGGAAATGATCCTCCCAGAATGTATAACTTGTTCCCTGTCCTGATAATGGGTTTGTCGCTGTTTGTTATCGTTTCCAAATCAGCCCGGACATTTATAAAATCAGAAACCTTGCGATTAACCATCTCATAGGAAAGATCTTCTACAAATAATCCGTTCTCATCTAAAGCATCGTCGTTGTGCACAAAACACTTATCACAATTCCCGGTTTCCGATAGCTCGTTGTTTATACTCACCAGGCCGATAAAAGATTCCGAACCTTTAGGTTCGAATTCGACCCATTTGATGGTCATTTCTTTTTTTAAAAAACCTTCCTTCAAAATATTTACCCTGAGCGTTGTGCTATTGTCCTTAACGGGCACTCTTATCTTGAAATACCCATTAGCATCTGTTAGAATCTCAGTCTTTGTATTCAATTCCCTGATCCATATATTCTTTAATGGTTGATCATTCTCTGAGTTTATTACAATCCCTGCGTACGTAAGCATCAGCCCATCCTTTTTAAAACTCATCTTGTTCCTGAAGGCAAGCAACATCAATACAAGCATCGGTAATACAAACATAAATTTCACGAGGTGCAGGCGGGCGGATTTCATTTTATTCATCATAGCAATACGTTTTTTTAATGAAGAGATACTGAAATTATTGGCTATTCTATATTGAGATAAGCCCATTACTTTTAATAAAAGATATTGATATTGCCGGGGATCGATGCCTCCTTCCAGCACATTGTTATCGGCTATAAATTCCAGGTTCTGGCGAATGGCTTTACGAATAAGCCAGGCGAAGGGATTAAACCAGTTGAAGATGCAAATCATTTCAGCCAGGACAATGTCAATCGTATGTTTTTGTTTTACGTGAACAAATTCATGCTCTAAAATCCTGCGGAATTCTTCTTCTGTATGTAACCGGCTATTGATGAAAATAGCGTTGGCAAATGAAAACGGACTGATAGGCCCATCTACATCGTAAAATTCAAAGTCGCCCGTTTTTAGTAGAACAGCCTTACGCTTCATCATCTTTAGAGATATATACTGGTACATAACCCTGATCAACATTATCGAAGCACCCGTTAAAAAAAACAGTGCTGTTAAATTCCATATAACGGCAGGGTTTAAAACAACTGCAGCCTTCGATATGGACGAATGATACGCCAGGTTTTCAACCGCCGGTATGGAATTAATAAAATTGTCTGCTTCCCTGTTTTCTTTCGGAAGCCATTGTGTTATGTTGATGAATGGGATTATAAATGATAGTAACGAATAACACAGTAAATAAAAACGGTTCCACTGGTAAAATGTCAGGGGCCTCAGCACTATAAAATAAAATGTATAAAGCAGTGCCAGGCTCAGCGAAAATTTTAGCAGGTATTGAAACAGGAAAGGCATCTTTTTAATGGTTAATTATTAATGGTTAATTGCCTCACTTCTTTCCTTTCTTCTCGATCATCTCAATGATCTCTTTTAATTCTTTCGGACTGATTTTTTTCTCTTCGGCGAAAAAGCTTACCAGGTCTTTATAAGAATTCGCAAAATGATTTTTTACCATATTGGTGAGAAAATTTTTCTTGTATTCCGCCTCATCTACCAGGGGAAAATATTGGTACATATTGCCCATCTTTCGGCTGCCGACAAATTCCTTTTTTTCCAGGTTTTTTATTGTTGATACCAGCGTGTTATAGTGAGGTAGTGATTCGGGAATATGATCCATGAAATCTTTTACGAAGCCGGTACCTGTGCGCCAGATAGCCAGCATCGCCTGCTCTTCCTGTTTAGTAAGTTTTTCCATAATTTTACGAAATTGTCGGAATTATACGAATATTTCGTAAATCTACGAACAATTCGGACATAATCAAATTTTTATTGTTAAAAAAAAGAACATGAAAGATTTTCAATATGTTTACCTGTATTTTTGAAAAAACATCGATGGTGAAACAATTCCTTTTGTATTCCTTTTTCCTGTTATTGACAACCGGCCTTTTTGCTCAGTCAGACAGCATCAAAGCTCCTTACCTCCGCTTTCCGACCATTCCCCCTTTTACCTTGTTAAAAATAGACAGTTCGAAACTGACTCGCGAAGATCTTAGCAAGAACAAGAAGACGCTGATTATGTATTTCAGTCCGGATTGCGATCATTGCAAACACCAGACAGACAGCATGCTGGCCGCCATCAATAAATTCCAGGATATACAGATTTTGATGGCTACTTACCAGCCTATAGAAGAATTAAGATCTTTCTATAAAGGTTATAAAATTGCAAACTATCAGAATATCAAAATTGGAAGGGACTCTCAATTTTTTTTCCCACCGTACTACAAAATAGTCAACCTTCCTTTTATGATTCTTTATAACGAAAAAGGAAAGCTTATCACCACTTTCGAAGGAACCACCCCTATTAATAAAATTACGGAAGCCTTTAAAATTAATGGTTAATGGTTAATGGTTAATTATGATACCAACATTTTTAAACATCTACAATTAATCATTTAGAGGAACAATTAACCATTAACCATTAACCATTAACAATTAACAATTATCTTCGTCTCCATTATTTAAATTAAAATTAATCTAATGAAAATAACCGTAGTTGGAGCCGGGGCTGTTGGCGCTACCTGTGCCGATAATATAGCCCGTAAAGAACTGGCAGAAGAATTGGTTTTGCTGGATATTAAAGAAGGTTTCGCCGAAGGTAAGGCTCTTGACATGACCCAGACAGCCGCTTTACTGGGATTCGATACCCGTATTATCGGAGTTACCAACGATTATGCCGCAACTGCAGGTAGTGATGTAGTGGTAATTACATCGGGGTTGCCCCGAAAACCTGGCATGACTCGCGAAGAACTTATCGACACCAATGCCGGAATCGTAAAAGGTGTTACCGATAATATACTGAAACACTCTCCGAATACCATCATTATTGTTGTAAGCAACCCGATGGACACGATGACATACCTTACTTTAAAAACAAGCGGGTTATCAAAAAACAAAATTATTGGTATGGGCGGAGCGCTGGACAGTGCCCGGTTTAAATGTTATCTAAGCAAGGCCCTCAACTGCTCGCCAAATGATCTTAACGCAATTGTGGTTGGTGGGCATGGTGATACCACTATGATTCCCCTGATCCGTTATGCAACCTGGAACAGCGTTCCCGTTACTAAATTCTTAAGCGAGGATCAACAAAAAAAAATCGTGGCAGACACTATGGTTGGGGGCGCCACGCTAACCAAACTTATTGGCACTTCGGCCTGGTATGCACCTGGAGCGGCCGGCGCGGCATTGGTTGAAAGCATCGTAAGGGATGAAAAAAAATTATTCAGCTGCTGTGTTTCCCTGGAAGGCGAATATGGAATGAAAGATATTTGTTTAGGCGTTCCGGTAGTGATTGGGAAAAGTGGTTGGGAAAAAATCATAGATTATGATCTCAATGCCGAAGAACAAGCTACATTTAAAAAAAGCGCTGATGCAGTAAGAAATATGAATGATGTTTTAGGTAATTAATTGGGAGCAACCGGAAACCGGGAGAATGATCTTATTGAACTATATAAATTGTTTTAGTAATAAGATTCTTCTGGTTTCCGGCTTCAATTAGAAAAGTTGTGATCCAATAACCTACGCGGAATAAGACTGTGGAATCGTTGATTCGGCAGCGTCAGTCAAAGATGTTCTTTCACCGTTTTTAATAATATGCCTTCGTCAATTTGTTCCATACATTTAAAATGCCCCAGCGGACATTTTTTATAACCTATCTTGGAACATGGGCGACATTTTAAATTCTTCAATTCTAGTATATCATAAGGTAATTTAGCATTCTGCTGAACCTGGTTTGATGTTATTCTTTTAAGATAATTTTCACCATAGTATGGGTACATCCCAAACTCAGGTACGGTATTGCCCCACAACGATATTACAGGACGTTTGAAGGCTGTGGCAATATGCATAAGACCCGTATCATTGGTAACTAGCAGTTTGGCGCGACGCACCAGGTCTGCCGATTCATTGATCCTGAATTTGCCGCAGGCATTGTAAATTTTAACAGGGTCTATCGCAGCAATTTTTTCACCATCAGCAGCATCTTCTTTTCCTCCTAACAACATTATAGGATGATCAATTAATTTACAAAATGATTCCACTTTATGAAGCGGATATTTTTTTGTATTTAAAGCGGCTCCTATCACTACACCAATATAACCTGCCAGGTGGGAAGCCGGAATATCATTTTCTTTTACCAGGTCATGATCCGGGATAAAATAATCCAGCCCGGTACCATCGTTCCTGATCCCAAATGATTTTATTGTTTCCAGGTACCTGTCTACAATATGAACATCTGGCAAACGGTTCCATTTAAAGGTGGTTAACAACCATTTTTCAACATTCAACTTATTGAAAGAAAAAGACTTTTTGCCCAACTGCCTTTTAACCGTAAGACTTCGCAGGTTGTGATGCAGATCTATCACGTAATCAAAATCTTCGTTTTTTAAGTCGTCTGTTATTTCTGCGACATCGTCGTGAAGAAAATGGCATTTATCAATATAGGGATTCGATTCAACGAGGTAACGAAAAGAATATTTCGTCAAAAAATGAACTTCGGCCGTCGCGATCTGCTTTTTAAGGCATCGTATTACGGGTGTTGTAAGAACAATGTCGCCGATAGAACTAAAACGTATGATAAGGAACTTCAAGAGTTTAAAATTTAAGGTTCAAAGGTTAAAGTTCAAAGGTTAAAACTAGCCAAAGGATTAAATACAGTCGGGCTTACGTCATTCGTGAACCCTGCCTTAAACTTGAACTTTGAACTTTAAACTGATTTTCATTCCAAATAATCTAAATCCTTCGTAAACGTTTCTTCTGTAAACCAGGCAGCTATTAATGTTATAACAATTACCACGGCGCCGGTTATCATGCCAGCTACCAGGATGTTATGCCCTAATTTTACCTGAAGAAGATCCTTGAACAGTAATACAATTAATGGCAACGAACCCCTTACCATATTTGGAATAGTGGTGGCAGCGGTGGCGCGCAAATTTGTTCCAAACTGTTCCGCTCCCATTGTAACAAAAATGGCCCAGAAGCCCGTGCTAAATCCAAGGGCACCGCAGATAAGATACATAGATGCTGCTGTTCCACCTACCTGGTTAAAATAAAAAATAATGGAAATGATAGTGAGTCCATAAAAAATAAATAATGCTTTTTTGCGGCTTTTCAATAGCTGACTTAACAGGCCGACTGTAATATCGCCAATTGAAATGCCCACATAAGCAAACATGATAGCGCGGCCCGGGTCTATCTCTTCCACGATGCCGAAAGCTTTACCAAATTCACGGGAAAAAGAAACGAGAATTCCAATTACATACCATGTTGGCAAGCCTATCAGTATGCTTTTTAGATACTTGGAAAATCTTTTACCACTAGTAAAAAACTGGAAAAAATTACCTCGTTGAACATGCTTCTCCTTCAGATCTTTGAACATCCCCGATTCAGCCACACTAATTCGCAGCACCAGTAGTAAGATACCTAGTCCGCCGCCTATGAAATAACAAATCCGCCAATCAAATTCTTTAGAAATAAAGTAAGCCAGCACGGCGCCGCTTAAACCTATACCGGCTACAAGTGAAGTTCCTATCCCGCGTTTTTCTTTTGGCAAAATTTCACTTACGAGTGTAATGCCCGCACCCAGTTCGCCGGCAAGTCCTAAACCCGCAACAAATCTGGCCCAGGCATACTGGTCAACACTCTGAACAAATCCTGTAGCGAAATTAGCCACTGAATATAGAATAATCGATCCAAACAGAACACTCAGGCGTCCCTTCTTATCACCCAAAACTCCCCATACAATACCACCGAGTAATAAACCAATCATCTGCATATTGATGATGCGTAAACCATCATCTCTCATCTGAGCATCGTTCAAACCCAGGGAACGTAAACTGGGAACACGTACGATTGTATAAAGTAACAAATCATAGATATCGACAAAATATCCTAACGCTGCCACAAAAACCGGGATGCTGAAAACGGAAGTAGACGTTTTATTCATAAATAGTTCACTTCTTGGAACATTGGGGTTATTTTACTTTTTTTCCAAAAAACAACTTATAAATTACGGGTAAAGTAGTTATCAATATAATACCGATAACTATAAGTTCCAGGTGTTGTTTTAAATCCAATCCAAATTCTTTTATGAAGAGTTTATCGAGGTAGTGACCTGCTATCAACATGGTAAAAACCCATGCAGCACAGCCGACCATATTATAAAAGGTAAATTTCTTTTTATCCATCTGAACCACTCCTGCGATGATGGGGGCAAAAGTTCTTATGATGGGAAGAAATCGCGCGAATACGATGGCTTGTCCTCCATGTTTATCATAAAATTCCTTTGCCTGGAACAAATGTTTCTTTTTAAAAAAGAAGGTATCCTTACGTTCAAACAGAAAAGGCCCTCCCTTTTTACCAAACCAATATCCAGCCATGTTTCCCAGTATCCCACAAATAGTGATCAAAATAAACAGCACCATTAAATCAGCAAAGTCACTGCCTAAACCACCTGGCAAAACGCTGTTTATTAGCATTTTACTGTAAATGCCGGCAACAAACAGCAGGCTGTCTCCGGGTAAAAAAAAACCTATCATCAATCCTGTTTCTGCAAAAACAATGAACAAGATCAGCCATAAGCCACCATTATTAATGTAAAACTCAGGAAGTAGCAGGTCTTTAATAGTAAAGTTCAGGAGTTCTATCATACAATTTAGTCAGATTTTAATGATCATTGTGCGCTCATTCTATTCAACCAAAACTGCGCAATATTAGGCATCTTTTTCTTCTGCGCCGTATATCCTTTATTAACTTGTTATCACAATAATGAAATTTTTGAGATAACAAACTAATTGATCGCGTAATAATAAAATGGCACGGCTCAATTTAGGGGTTTTCAAGGGCGCCTTCCCATTTACTTACAACACTGGTAGCAAGGGCATTGCCCAAAACATTGGTGGCTGTCCGGAACATATCGCAGAAATGATCAATTGGAAGAATTAATGCAATACCTTCCGGCGGTATCTTGAACATGGCACAGGTTGCTGTTACTACCACCAACGATGCCCTTGGCACACCGGCAATCCCTTTACTGGTTAACATCAGCACTAATAACATTGTTAACTGGGTTCCCCAGTCGAGGTGTATGCCATATGCCTGTGCAATGGCTAAACTGGCAAATGTCATGTACATCATGCTGCCATCCAGGTTAAAACTGTAGCCCAATGGTAAAATAAAAGCCACAATTTTATCTTTACAGCCAAAACGTTCGAGTTCTTCGGTAAGTTTTGGAAAAACTGCTTCACTACTTGTGGTGCTAAAAGCTATGAGCAAGGGTTGTGCGATACGTTGCAATAATACCGGTACTCTTCTTTTAAGTATAAGGAACCCTACGAATAATAGTATTGCCCAAAGTAAAGCTATACCAATAATAAAATAAAACAGGTATAGTCCGTAAAACTTAAAAACCTCCAGGCCCTTGGTAGCAATAACAGCTGAAATGGCACCAAACACACCGAGTGGGGCAAAGTTCATAACATAACCAACCATTTTTAAAATCACATGTGATACCGCATCAAGGGCCTTCACCAGGGGTTTTCCATAATCTCCCAGGGCCGCTGTTGCCACGCCGAAAAAAATACTGAAAATTACTAATTGAAGGATCTCGTTATTGGCCATTGCCTCAAAGACGCTTTTTGGAAATACGTGCTCTACAAACTGCTCCAGTGAAAATTCACGCGTTTTGCCGATCAGATCCCTGGCTGCTGCAACATCTGCATTGTTCAGGTTAATGGCTGCCCCTGGTTTAAAAAAGTTAACGAGTACCATGCCAAGCAGTAAAGAGGTCAGGGAAGCGGAGACAAACCAAAGAAGGGCTTTACCTCCCACCCTGCCTACAGATTTTAAATCTCCTAATTTAGCGATCCCTACCACTAGCGTGGAAAATACCAGCGGAGCAATAATCATTTGAACAAGGCGTAGAAAAATGGTCGTCAATAACCGGATGTGTTTGTCGAATTTTATAATGAAATCAGGGGCGCTTTTTTCGTGAACCAGGTATCCTACCGCGATGCCCAACGCCATTGCTATCAAAATAAAAAATGTTAACCTGTTTCTTTTGCCCATATAAAAACGTTGAAGATCGGAAGGAATAATCACCCAAAATTCGAAAAATATTTGACTTAACAAAAACTAATTGAAAATCATGTGATCACAGGCAGTTTTAAAGTACCCAATCACCACATTTTATCTTATTATTAATGAAGGGTGTATTAAAAATTTTAATATTGATTACATATGAAGGTAGAATGCTGTAGAAATGGCAGGAGGTATTAAATAATTGTTTATTTTAGACTTTATTCTATTTATAAATCATACTAATTTATTATGAGTCTATTTGTGAAGAAACC
>JBDSBP010000351.1:0-5563 GCA_039921525.1 Chitinophagaceae bacterium
ATTAACCTATCAATTTGCTGTTCTATCTTTTTAGGTTCATGGATAATTAGTTTTTTCATGCCTTTATTTTTACTAAAGGTACGAAATTGCCAAATATTATGCGCAATTACTTAAGACGTTTATTATAGTAAAAAAATTAACTTCTTTTCTGTTAGTTGTATCAGGTAAATAATGAATCAACGAGAGGCTTAGCCGATAGCTGATAGCTGACAGCTGACAGCTCTCTCACAACAAAGCCCTTCGCTTTCGCTCAGGGCCTTATTGTTCCAACTTCAACCCCGCCTGCAACCTTGCGTTGACAAGGCGGCGGGCAGATTACTACTGAAAAATCGTTAATAAATTAAACAAGGGAGGCGCATATGACTTTGCCGTTGATTCGTCGGCGGCCGTATTTTTGCCGATTTTTGTTGTTGACGGGTTTACTTTTTTGCTGCTGTCTTTGGGTATAGTCAACGTGCTATCCTTCTTTAGCGGATTATTACTTTTATTGCCTTTGTATCGATAACCGCCATCATTTTCCGCGTCGTTATTTTCTTCGGTCTCTGTGTTTTCGTCATTGTTTCTTTTCAGGGACCTGCTCCTGGGTTTTACTCTTTCTTTAATGATCTCATCAAGTCCTTCCGGGGTCATTATATATTCGCGGTTACTATTATAATAATAAGCATTGTCCCATCTTTCATCCCAACCTATATTCCATCCTCTCCTCCTGTTCATGTTGATCGTGAACCAATTGTACTGGTCAACAGACCTGTCTACTTCAATTTTCTTTCCTACGGGAATTTCGGTCACTACCATTACTTGCTGGTTGCGGAATTTATCGTTTTGAGTTATGGTAAAGCCCTTGGGCAAATAAAGTACACTATCTATTTGCGAAATATTAAAGTGGATATTGTTAGCGAGGTTCTCTGCAATGGCCGGATTATTTCCATTACTGAATTTAACTGCATACACATGATAGAAAGAATCATTGCTCTTTATTAGCCGCATCCTGACAGTGTTCATCATGATACTGTCCTCATTTTTACTGAAGAATGGAAAGTTGTTATCGAAGCCAAACCAGTCGCTACCGTAATATTTTATCCGGCCCTCCGTTACTTTAATAAGAATTTTATTACTAGCTGGCTGAACAACAGAAACGTCTTCTTTAACGCTGGCTTTTGAACGGAAGTTTCGGGCTATGGAGCCTACTAAAATAATAGCGCTTACCAGTCCGATGATCCATAAGCTACCAAAAGTATATCCCAGGTAGTGACTTTTTGACTTTACACCTATTATCCGGCGGATCAGCCAGGTAAGCAAAGCTATTATTGGAATTCCCAGGAATAGTATAAATGTAGACCATGCCAGGAAATTTTGCCAGAAACCATCCAGCACAAAATCCTTAAATGGGAAGGCGCCTATACCGCTTGACAAGATCGCTATCAGCGCCATAACCAGAGCAAACACAATGATACAGGCAATGAATAAGAAAAACACTTTGAATAAAACTCCAATCACATGTCCAAGTCCGGATCCCGACCTTCTCATAATCGGGCCGGATTCCGTAGCAAAATTTTGGCCGGCCTGTCTCATTTCCTGTCCTATTAGCTGAGCACGGTCTTTGATTTCACCACCTACTTTCTCTGCTCTTACTTTTAAATTTTCCAGGTCTTCCTTAACTGTTTTTTTTATCGATTCAAGATCAACTTTTTCTCCACGCATTTCCAGTTTTTCAGTAGCAGAAGTTGCTTCCGGAAGGATGATCCATAATATTATATAAGAAATGAACAGCGTTCCCCCGAATCCATTAAGAAAGAAATGAGGTATGGGGTCGAAATTCATCCAGCCCGAACGGAAAATGTTGGAAAGAATGCCGAGGATAAACGGGGCCAGGAAAATAATTCGCGGGATCCAGACATCTATATTAAAATAAGCTGCAATTCCTCCGGATACGCCACCCAGCATCTTGTGTTCAGGATTGCGGTATAATCGTTTGCGTATATTAGAGACCTGTGACCTGGAAGGAAGAACGATCCATAATATAATGTAGAGCAAAAAACCTGAGCCGCCGAGGAAAAGTACTAGTACAAAAAGAATGCGCATCACAGAAGGATCTATTCCAAAATAATTGGCAAGACCGGCAGCCACCCCCCCCAGTATCTTATCATTTTCAGATCGGAACAAGCGCTTGCTGCCCGTTCCTGCCTGACCAGACTGTTGATAATTTTGTTCAGTACCGGCCGAAGGCATAGTTCCTGTTGCAGTTCCTGCAGCATTGCTGTATGTGTCCTGCGTACCTTCCGCCTCTTCCAAATCTTCGGGACGACCTATGCTTGCTATTACTGAGTTTACATCCTCATCTGTAATACATGGAGTCATCCTTTTTAACCGGTCAGAAAAAAGCTCCGCTATCCGGCTTTCAATATCATTTATAATCTCTTCGCATCCTTCTTCTTTGGCAAAATACTTTCGAAGACTTTCAATATATAACTTCAGGATATCATAGGCCGTTTCCTCAATCGGGATAATTCTGCCCTGAAAGTTTATGTTAATAATTTTTTTCATTTTTTTTTTTATTTGTACGTTGAAGTGTTGGTTGGTTAATTAATAGGAGGAGAAATAGTATCCTTTTTGCTGGCAAGGGCATTAACGGCATTTGCCAATTCGTTCCAGGTGGCTTCCAGTTCTTTATAGAAGTCGTCTCCTTTTTCGGTGAGCAAAAAGTATTTACGGGGTGGACCTGAATTGCTTTCCACCCAGCGATAGGTAAGCATGGCGGCGTTTTTCAATCTCGTAAGCAAAGGATAAAGGGTTCCTTCCAGGATATTTAAGTTAGCGGCCTTCATTTCCTCCACGATATCACTGGGATAAGCCTCGCCGCGGCGTATTATGGAAAGAATGCAAAACTCCAGAATTCCTTTTCTCATCTGGCTTTGCGTGTTTTCAATATTCATACATTTCTTGATTTTTTTTCCTGCCGTTCTCAATTGCATCCTAATTTTCGAATCATTTTTGAAGCAACCGTCCGGCCTGGTATTTATTAGTTTATTAACTTGACAAAACAAATCTACATCTAATTTTAGTACTATGCAACACAAAGTACCATATTTATTAAGGTAACTATCATAGAACAATAACGGGTTTAATACTAGATGCAATGTGGTATTGTATTTCAGGGGATTCGAGGATTTAAAGAAAATAAAAAACTTATATAACCGGAAAGAAATAATGATAAACGGCTGCCATTTTGGGCTCATGAAAATTGAGTTAACAGTGTTTTCACCCAATCATATAGTTCAAGGTGACTTATATTGCAGTTAATTTTAAGTGCTTTTATTTTTGTAGAGAAAACCCATAAAAGCCGGTAAAGAAATATGGAACGATGATTACCGCAACGAATCCGCAGCAGCCTTCTTCCCAGGATCCGGAAGAAATAAATGTAGAATTTGAATTAGCAATTGATTTTGTAAAATTTACAAACAGATCCTTTTTTCTCACGGGTAAGGCAGGAACCGGAAAAACAACCTTCTTAAAACACATAAAAAACAATACCAGCAAGAACGCGGTTGTACTGGCACCTACCGGTGTTGCCGCTATCAATGCGGGCGGCACTACCATCCATTCCTTTTTTCAACTTCCTTTTGGACCGTTCATCCCTGCCACAGCACCTGGCTTTACCGCAAATCAGGGTTTTGCAGACAAGCATTCTATTTTCAAAAATATCCGCTTTACTAAAAACAAAATTCAATTATTACTGGAACTTGATCTGTTGATCATTGATGAAGTGTCTATGGTTCGATGCGATGTAATCGATGCCATTGATACGGTGCTAAGACATTTTCGCAGGCAGCCCTTTTTGCCGTTTGGTGGCGTTCAATTATTATTTATTGGTGACTTATTTCAACTGCCCCCGGTAATGCCTGACAATGAATGGAGTGTTTTAAACCAGTATTATGATAGTCCCTATTTTTTCAGCTCAAAGGTTACGCAACAATTTCCGCCTCTTTACCTGGAACTAAAAAAAATCTACCGGCAGAATGAACAGGTTTTTATAGATATCCTAAATCGCATCCGCACCAATGAAGTAGAATGGGATGACCTGGTTCAACTTCACGAGTGTTATGATCCATCTTTTAAGCCATCAGATGATAATAATTATATAATCCTTTCTACCCATAATAAAAAAGTGGAAACGATCAACGTTGCCGCCCTGGAAAAACTTACATCGAAAGTTTTTCACTTTAACGGAACTATTAAAGGTGATTTTTCGGATAAAGCATTACCAACCGACCTGGTGTTGCAGCTTAAAGAGGGAGCCCAGGTGATGTTTATCAAAAATGATTCGGAACCCGTAAAACGATACTACAATGGTAAAATAGGAAAAATTAAATCCATCCTCGATGGTGAAATCATTGTTGAATTTCCGGACACTAACCGGGAAATGACGCTGGAAAAAGTTACCTGGGAAAACATCAGTTATGTTCTTAATAAAGAAACCGGCGAGATAGAAGAAAAAATAGAAGGCACTTTTACGCAATATCCCGTTAAACTTGCCTGGGCAATAACGATACATAAAAGCCAGGGGTTAACATTTGAAAGAGCCATTATTGACCTGGGAGCATCGTTCGCGCCCGGCCAGGTATATGTAGCGTTAAGTCGTTGTGTTTCATTAAAAGGTATGATCTTGCATTCCAGGATACCGCGCCATTGTATAATGACGGATGAGAAAGTGGTTGGGTTTGCAGTAAATGAAAGGAATAAAGACGCTCTGCGAGAGGTGCTACAAAAAGAAAAACACACTTACCGGCTAATCAAAATATTACTTGTTTTTCAGTTTACTCATCTAATGATGCCCCTTGAACAATTCCTGCACAATAATAAAATGAGAAAAAATGAAATAGATTTCATAGCCATAAGTTTAGCTGAAGAATTGGTATTACAGGGAAGTAAGTTAAAAAGTATTGCTGATAAATTTCAAAAAGAGCTTTCCGGGTTGCTGCAAGAATACGGTGAAAACCGGCAGCAATCCATTTTGTCACAACGAATTGATGCGGCCAGTCAGTATTTTACCAGTTTCCTCCAGCAGTCATTTCTTAAACCCATTCAAAATCACCGAAAATCTGTACCAGGCAAAAAAAAATTAAAGAATTATATTAAAGAATTAGTGGCTCTGGAGGCTTTGTTTAACGACAGGATAGAGCAAATGAAAAAGGTAAAGGAACTGGTTTTAATGGTTAATGGTTAATGGTTAATTATTAATTGTTAATTATTGCTCCGATCGAGATACCTTGCGCCGCTAAATTAAACCATTAACCATTAACCATTAACCATTAATTCTACTTTGACAAGTTAAACCGGCTTTTATTTTCAGTTGAAGGTAGTCGGCATATTCAAATTTACATTACCGGAGCCGCCGTTTAATTTCGAACATTCTTTAAGGCTGCGAAATATATTTGTTACACAGAGCTGCACGGAGAAGGCACGGAGATACACGGAGGCGCTCTGTGAAACTCCGTGCCTTCTCCGTGTAGCTCTGTGTAATATATTTGCTGCCCAGACATGCGACAGAACCAACAGAATAACT
>JBDSBP010000352.1:0-16997 GCA_039921525.1 Chitinophagaceae bacterium
CTGATTGACATTTAGCAATAAATAACACATTATAGAAAATACCCTTGGAGACGGGTAATAGTTATTGCTTACTTTTATATTTTTGATGTTCGCAAGCATAGAACGCTGAATTTAGTACTTAAGTATAATAGTGTTATGTCAACTCTAAAATGACGCTTTGGCTATCAGCTATTAGCTATCAGCTATCAGGAGGAAACTAATTCTAGCATTAATTTCCTGATAGCTGACTGCTGATAGCTGATAGCCAAAATAACCGACAGTTTATGTTTGGCTTTGACTATCAGCCTTCAGCTATCGGCTATCAGGAGGAAACTAATTCTAGCATTGTTTTCCTGATAGCTGACTGCTGATAGCTGACTGCTGATAGCTGATAGCCAAAATAACCGACAGTTTATGTTTGACATGACACTAGTATAATTCGGCTACTTCATTTTTAATAAATTTATAAGATGGCAAATCTTTCAAAAAAAACGCTGGTATTGGGAGCTTCATCGAACCCCAGCCGCTATAGTAACATGGCTATTGCGCGACTCAGGAGTTTTAAACATCCTGTAGTAGGAATTGGAAAAAGAGTAGGGAAAGTTGCTGATGTGGATATCATTGTAGATCATCCATCCTTTGAAGCAGTTGATACGGTAACGGTCTACATGAATGCTGCTAACCAGAAGCAGTATTATGATTATATTCTCTCCTTGCATCCTAAACGAATTATCTTTAATCCGGGCGCTGAAAATGATGAATTGGAACAGTTAGCTAATAAAAACGGTATTCAAACCATGGAGGCCTGCACACTTGTTTTGTTAAGTACCGGGCAATATTAAAGTGTCATTTGATATATATATTTTTTGCGTTTAGGCGTTGGCGTTGGTGGTTGTGCCAAGAGGCTAATGAAACAATAATACCGTGTTATTCGCTTACTAATGGGTTTTTTCCGTAAATTCGAAAAACCCATTATTTATGTTATGGAGAAAATTCAACGGCGATTCAATTGATCTTCCTATTATGGAAGCGGTGGAGATTGCCATAAAAAGAGAAACCAGCAAGGGTTTCAAACTCAAAGTTTGCATCGGCACGGATTCCCAGGTAAAAGGTTCTGAAACAGAATTTGCCACTGTAATTGTTTTTTTACGGGAAGGTCATGGAGGCTTCATGTTTATTCACAACGAGAAAACGCGTGTTCAATTCAGTATTAAAGAGCGTATGCTTTTAGAGGTAGCAAAGAGCATTGAAATAGCTTACGAACTATGCGATCTGTTTACCGTTTATGATGTGGACATGGAGGTGCATGCAGACATCAACACTAATCCACAATTCAAAAGCAATGCTGCCCTTAAGGAAGCGATGGGATATATCCTCGGTATGGGCTTTGCATTTAAAGCCAAACCGGAAGCCTTTGCCAGCAGCAGCTGCGCAAATAAAATGGTGAATTAGGAATGGGCTATCAGCTAACAGCCGTCAGCTATCAGCAATGAAGTAGGTTTAAATTCGTACTTCGTAACTAATAATTCGTAATTAGTTCGCAGCCTTATACTCCTTATTCGATTCTTCTATGAATTGGAGTATTTTATCCCGGCCTAGTTTTTTAACCGCGCTGGTGATGAAATGTTGAGGAAGGAATTGCCAGGTTTCTCGCATTTTATTCAGGAAAGCTTTAACATTCCTGCTAACCACCAGTTGAGTTTCTTTATCTGCTTTTGTGAAAGCCAGGCAAAAAGGGATTTGCCACTTACCTAATTGATTTACAAATTCAATATCAATAGCCTGGGGTGAATGCCGGCCATCAATAAGGATAAATACATTAACCAGGTTCTCCCGTTTGCGTAAATAATCTTCTATCATTTTTTCCCATTTCTTGCGTTGCGATATTGAAACTTTTGCAAAACCATACCCGGGAAGATCAGCCAGGTACCATTTTGTATCTGGCTCTCCCGACTTGGCGAAACTTTCCACCTCAAAATGATTAATCAGTTTGGTTTTACCCGGTGAATTGGATGTTTTGGCCAGTTTCTGGTTATTACAAAGAACATTTATAAGGGAAGATTTACCTACATTACTACGCCCGATAAATGCGTATTCCGGCCGGTCAGGAGGGGGACAAAGCGTATATTCCGGGCTGCTGGTTAAATATGTAGCTGACTTTATGATCATAGAAGGTTGTGTAAAGATAAGGGTTCGTTAGTTTGGGGAGTTAAAGTTCGAACATTCACCCCCCTTAACTGTTAAATTTTCGAACTACTCCTATAACACGTTAAATTTGCAAATGAATGGAAAAGCAATTAGAACACGACACAATAGTTCCCTTTAAGGATTCATCTTTAAGCAAGAAACAACAGGTGGCCCGTATGTTCGACAGTATCGCGTTCAGGTATGATTTCATGAATCGATTCCTGAGTGGGGGTATTGATATTTACTGGAGAAAACGAGCCATCAGGGAATTAGCCGAAGCTAAACCAAAATTTGTACTTGATGTTGCCACTGGCACCGGTGATATTGCCATTTTAATGTATAAATACCTGAAGCCCGATAAAATAACCGGTATTGATCTTTCGGAAGGAATGTTGCAATTGGGGCGGCAGAAAATCGCCAAACTTCATTTAAGCGATCGTATTGAGTTATTGCAGGGAGATAGTGAAATCATCGATTTCCAGGATAATATGTTTGACGCGATTACCGTTGCTTTTGGGGTAAGAAATTATGAAAATCTTAATAAAGGGTTGAAGGAAATGCACCGGGTGCTTCGGCCAGGAGGGAAAGTAGTGATACTTGAATTCTCCAAACCGAGGAAAGGTTTGCGCGGATTGTATAACCTGTATATGAAAGTAGTAGCTCCTGTTGCGGGTAGATTGGTGTCTAAAAACAGGGAAGCTTATCAATATTTAAACGATTCGGTGTTGGCCTTTCCCGAAGGCGATTCTTTTTTAAAGATCATGAATGAAACAGGGTGGAAACGAACATACTTAAAAAAACTGAGCCTCGGCATATGCACAATTTATTGCGGATATAAATAGTTAATCTGTGTTGTATATAAACCCTTATGCTAAGATACAGGTTGAACATTAGTAAAATGCCTCAAACGTTATTAGCCAGGTATTTGAATATTAAGATAACCTATGGCTTCGTACTGGCTTAATCAGCATGTTTGTTATTTCTGAGCAAGTACTGTTCCACTTTATCCCGATCAAATCCTACCTGTTCCATGGCCTTCCTGATCTGCTTCGCAGTAGCCCCTGTTTTCTCTTGTAAAGACTGTTCGTTATTATTTGCAGTAGTGGGATTATGGGGTCTTTTTCTATTGGTTGCCAAATCTTTATAGTTGTTCATATTATTGTTTTAGGACAATTATTAAAAAAACCGTGCCCCCTAAACAGAATGAGTGAAATTCCCCAATTTTGGTATTTTTTACCAATGTCTTTTGAATCCTGCTTTTATGATTTCATTTTATAAACATGCGTCATCAAAAGCAATATCTTGCACGTGCTCTCGTTTAAGCAATAACCGGTATTTTCATTTTTCATTCAATTATTTCTATTTGGCAGATTTTTACGTTTATTTTTTCAACTTATCGTTAATTAAATGTTTGTGAATTATAGCTGTTCAGAACGGACGAAAGGATTAATACGTAATGCAATTTTTAGCGGAATCGGGATTCTTTTTTTTTCTACTAACATTGTTGCTCAGTTAAGAAATCAGTTAAACCTGCCTGAAAGCGACGAAAAAGATTTTCATATTGGTATAGTTATTATGGGAACTTCCAACCGTTTCCAGGTAAGTCAGCACCCTAACTTCTTACAACATGACAGTATACTGGTTACAAGTCCGCAAAATACCATGGGTCTTGGATTGGGAGGTATGTTTACACTCAGGCTTACTAAACGGTTTGAATTAAGGGCAATATTTCCGCAATTATTATTTGTAAACAAATCTATCTCATACACGCTGAAATATCCGAATATTTCCTACGAGGAGCAGCCAGTAATGATCAAAAATGTTGAATCCATTTTATTGGGATTACCTATACAGGTGAAATTCCGCAGCGACCGGATCAACAATTTCCGGGTATATATGATGGGAGGATTTAAGATGGAATATGATCTTTCCAGTAAGGCGCATGCAAAAAATGCAGATGACCTTGTGAAACTCCAACCCATCGATTATGGCATTGAAGCCGGGGTGGGATTTAATTTTTATATGCCTTACTTTATTCTTTCACCTGAAATTAAGATCAGCAATGGAATAAGTAACTCGCATAGCAGGGATCCCTACCTTAAATTTTCTAACGTGATTGATAAAATTCAAACACGGATGATCGTTTTTTCTATCATATTTGAAGGTTGATATTGCAACCTGCCGGGCAGTGGCTCGTTTTGGGCCACAAAAGAACTGAATTAAGACTATATGAAAGTAAACACTCTTTGTGCTTCCCTGAGCCTTACTTTTATGGCATAAAAACTAACAAAAATTAATTATTTCCAGTCTCATATTTTCCTTTCTGTTAAAGCCCCTGATCAATTGTGCATTCTTATCATCGTTGTATAAAAAAAAGACACCCGTTTCATCAATCCTTTTAATATTCAAGTTTTGATAGTCAAGAAATAACAGTTCCGAACTTAATGGAGCATTGTTATCCGCTGCGTGGTTAGTGAGTACCTGGAGCAATACTCCACCGTTTTGCTCTTTGCAATAAAAACAACATATACCTCCTTCTAATGCAGAAATGACCGGGATAGTTCGTACCCTGTATAAGCAGGTTTCCTGTGGATTCACTTTTTCCATCCATGCTTCATTAAGCCGGGTAAGTTCCACATCGAACTCATCTTCAACCATAATAATCCGAACGTATTCATTGCTAATTAGATCCTGTTCAAAATGATAATTTTCAGTAGCCAGCGTTACATTTTTTTCTTTTCTTAGCAGTCCTTTTAACCAAAGAAATAAAAAGTAAATGGAAAGGCTAATAATTGCTATCAACACTACAGGAATGGCAACTATCAAAATAATAATATTAAACAAACCTCTTAAAGGTGATTGCTTCTTTAAAGTGATATTTTTACGAATGGAAAAACCCATACTATTTAATCGCCGGTAAAGATAGACAAAGAAGGTTGCCCAAGCGCTCCGAATCGTATTCTCTTTCAATGATGGCGTTCAGTCACAACTATTGAATTAATAAATTACCGCATTTAGGTGATCCGTTTTGCCGGAGAATTGAAACTTTGGGGGTTACTATACCAATATTAATATGAGCAAAAAAATTTTAATGCTTGCAGACGATTTCGTGGATGATTATGAAGTGATTGTGCCCTATCAATGTTTTCTCAAATGGGTTTTACCGTTGATGTGGTTTGTCCGGATAAAAAGGAAGGTGAAAATATTCCTTCTGATATTTATGATTTGTGAGTTTTCAAACGTATGCTGAATTGAGTGAACATAATTCATCTCAATGCCTGCTTTCATTTGTTAATGGCTAATTATTAATTCCCTTGGGCAATTCTTTCTTAATTAAAATCGGTCACCATTAACCATTAACCATTATTAAATCAGCATTCTCAACGGTTCTTCCAGCATACTTTTTACTGTTTGCATAAAGGCGGCGCCGGTTGCTCCGTCAACTACACGGTGGTCGCAGCTGAGGGTTAATTTCATTACATTACCAGGTACAACGGCGCCATTTTTTACTACCGGAATTTGAGCAATGCCACCTATAGCAAGTATACAGGCATCCGGGGTATTTATGATCGCCGTGAACTGTTCAATACCAAACATTCCGAGGTTGGAAATGGTGAAGGTGCTTCCCTCCCAATCAGCGGGTTGCAATTTTTTATCCTTAGCTTTTTGCGCATAGTCTTTTACTTCTGCAGCAATCTGGGAAAGTGATTTTGTATCTGCGAAACGTATAACAGGTACGAGCAATCCATCTTCTACCGCTACCGCTACCCCGATATTAACATGATGATTAATTCGTATTTTATCGCCCATCCAGCTACTATTCACTTTTGGATGTTGCTTCAAAGCAACGGCTACAGCTTTCAGGACAAAATCATTAAAGGAAATTTTTACTTTTGATACTTCATTGAGTTTGGCACGGCTTGCGACGGCACTATCCATGTCTATGCTCATGGTAAGATAAAAATGCGGAGCCGTGAACATGCTTTCAGATAAGCGACGCGCGATGGTTTTACGCATCTGATTTACCGGAACATCTTCAAAGTTAACCTGACCGGCTGCCGTTTGCGGAACAGGTGGTTGTGCTGTTTTAGCTGGCTGTGGTTTTTCAGCGTCTTTTTTCGCGGGAACGAAACTATCCACATCTTTTTTAACTATCCTGCCATTATCACCGCTACCCTGAACCTGGGTGATGTCTATTCCTTTTTCTTCTGCTAATTTTTTAGCAAGGGGAGAAGCTTTCACGCGGCCGTCGCCATTTTGGGAGGCGTCAGGTTGTTGACCTGTAGTGCCTGTTACTGCCTGGCGCGAAGGATCGGGGGCAACAGCTAATTGTTCGGCATTCGATTCTGCCGGTGTTATTACCTCCTGGTCAGCTTTCGCACCAGCTTCGGCACCGGCAACGGCACTGCCTTTTGAAGCGGCTACTATTTTATCTATATCTACCTTGCCTTCTTCGCCGATAATACACAGCAAAGCGTTCACTGGAACTTTTTCACCTTTTTGCGCACCCACATATAATAACGTACCATTCTTATAACTTTCCAGTTCCATGGTGGCTTTATCTGTCTCAATCTCTGCCAGCAGATCACCTTTTTTTACCGTATCACCCACTTTTTTATGCCAGTCCGCAATAACGCCTTCCGTCATCGTATCACTCAGTCTTGGCATTAGGATAACTTCTTCTATCTTGGAAAGATCCAGCGGAGCAGCTTTTTCTTCAGGCGCTTTCGCCGGGGCTATAGCTTGTGTTTCAGGTGCTGCCGGTTTGGCTGCCGGAGCGGCTTCCTGTTTAGGCTCTTGCGGAGCTTCTTTCTTTTCTTCTTTCGGGGCCGCAGTACCTCCCTCTTTTAACAAAGAAGAAATATCTTCACCCGGTTTTCCAATAATAGCCAGCAGGTCGTTTACCTGTATTATGCTGCCGTTTTCACCACCAATATGCAAGAGAGTGCCATCTTTGTAACTATCCAGCTCCATGGTTGCCTTATCGGTCTCAATTTCCGCAAGCAGTTCGCCTTTGTTTACTTTATCGCCAATTTTCTTATGCCAGGATGCAATAACACCTTCGGTCATTGTATCGCTCAATCGGGGCATTAGTATTACTTCTGCCATATCTTAAGTAGATTTTTAAGGAAGTCCGAAATTAAGGCAAAAAGCGTAATTACGTTAAAGAGATTTTTGATTTAGAGTGGGAAGAATATAGTTTTAAATTTCGAGGTTGGTTCTGTTGTAAATGATCATTTGGATAAGAATTCTTTAAAAAATAAATTTGTAAAAATGAATGTAGATATAGATTCAGTCAAACATTTACACAACGGGGTAAAAAATATATTGAGACTGCTGATGAAAAAACAGTAAAAATGATTCATACAATGCTTGAAGTTGATGCAGTGGCCGATTGGTGGGAATCAATGCCCCACGAAGTAAGAGCCGATGTCGAAGAAGCTAAGAAGAAAGGTGACAAAGTAGAAAGTCATGAAGTGTTCTTTTGATTCTGATGCATCTCTGTGTAACAAATCTATTTCACAGAGTTAAAGAATTTTCGAAAGGGAACGGTTACTTGTCCGTAATTGAGAAATTATATATTCGCAAGTCGTTCTATAGAGTAGATTAATGGGTTTTATACGTTTGCTGAAGCTTTTTATGCGGATAATACTGCTCCGGTAATGTAAATTTGAAAATGCCGACTCCCTTCAACCGATAACAAAAAGCCGGTTTGACCTGCCAAAGTAGAATTAATCATCAACAATTATCCGTGGCCTACCAGTCAAATTGTGATAAGTGTTGTCTGTTAGTAACAACCTATAATTAACAATTAACAACTAACCATTATTTACCGCCGGTACAAACGGCACATTAAAACGAAATCCCACTCCGTGAATAGTTTCAAGAATTATGCTAGGGTCAGATTTGAAATGTTTTCTTAATTTAGTGATGAATACGTCCATACTCCGACCAAGGAAATAATCATCTTTCCCCCATACGTTTAATAACACTTCTTCTCTTTTTAAAACTTTATTGGTGTGCTGGCTGAGAAAGCGCAGCAGATCGGCTTCCTTCTGTGTAATGGAAACCACGCCTTCCTGGGAACTAAGTTTAAGATCGGTGTAAGAAAACCGGATACTACCCAGTATAAACTCCTGTACATTTTCAAAATGCATTTTCTTTGTTCTTCTTAAAAATACATCCATGCGCAGCAAGAGTTCCGGCATGCTGAAAGGTTTTGTGATATAATCGTCAGCACCTGTTTGAAATCCTTTTATCCTGTCTTCTTCCATCGACTTGGCGGTCAGGAATAGTATTGGAGTAAGGTCGGTTTGCTGTCGTATTTTTTTTGCAACGGCGAGACCGTCTTTATGGGGCATCATCACATCAAGCAGGCATATATCAAATTCGTTTTTATTAAAACGATCGAGCGCAGTCTGGCCATCAGCGCATAGTACTACGTGATATCCCTCTTCCTGCAAACTATCTTTTATGATGTAGCCCAGGGTAGCATCATCTTCTGCGAGTAATACTTTTGCTTTTGGTTCCATATTAAGGGTTTTATTGTTTGGGAAGTAAAATTTTAAATTCTGTTCCAATACCTGGCAAGCTGTTAACAATGATTTTCCCCCGATGGGTGTCTACCACTTTCTTCACAAAGTTCAGGCCGAGTCCAAATCCTTTAACGTTATGCACATTACCGGTTGGGACCCTAAAAAATTTTTTAAATAAATGTTTGGTATACTTTTTCTCTATTCCCACTCCATTGTCTTTTACGGAAATGGAAAAACCATCAATAAGACCGGCGGTTTTAATAACCACATGGGGGCGGTTTGAATATTTGATGGCGTTTTCAAGCAGGTTTACCAATACCATTGCTATATGTGATCTGTCTGCAAAGATCTGGTTATTTTCATCTTCCAGGTCCAGTTCAATTGTTACTTCTTTTTCCCTGATCATTGGGTCAAGTTGGTGTAATACATCATTCACCAGTTCATTCAAAGTAAATAGTTCTTTTTGCAGTTGAAGTTTGTTGTTATCACTAGTGGCCGTTTTTAATAACTTTTCCACCTGGTGTTGTAAATGCTCGGTTTGTTCTTTAACAATGCTGCTGTACTTAATTAGCCGTTCCGGTTGTTTAACTATCGATGGATTAATCAATACATCAGCGGCTAATTTCATCACAGCTAATGGAGTTCGGAACTCATGCGTAAAATTATTCACGAAATCTTTTTGAACTTCATTTAAAGTTTTTTGCCGGTAGAGATAAAATAAGCTGGCTGCAAAAGCAACCAATGTAATTAATAATAAAATTGCACCTACCAGCCAGAAAGTAAGTTCAGCCAAAATATATTGTTCGCGATGAGGAAAGTATAAACTGATGTACGAAAAATTTTTTTGAATGGCGGGATAATTTTTGCCACTGTTTAAAGGATGTTTGGAAGCAGGGGTAGGTAAATATTCTTCATATATATATTTTTTTTGATCATCATCATACACCGACAATTTGCAATCGGCCATTATGCCAAAATCCTGAAATTCATTGACAAGAAAATATTTCAAGGAATCCATACGCGGAATGCTGTCTATTTGTACGAGGAATGTATTAGCGTTAGGGTGCTCTATTAAGTTTTTCAACTCTAATCCCGGGGAGTCTACCAGTTCCATATCTTCAAATAATCCGCGAACGCTTTTAACGATGTTGGTATTGAACTGCCTTTCTTCCAGGGAGTAGACTTTATCTAACCAATACAATTGAACTATGATAATAACAGCAACTAGCAGGGTTGAAAGCAATACTATCCATTTTAAGGTTGCTGAACGCATAGATACAATTTATACCAAAATGTCAAAATTGCTATCATTTCCTGATTAGTCAAGGTAAATGTTGTTAACTGCAAGTTAAGTGGCAAGTCTTTAATAACTATCGTTTCTTTGGTACCGCTTGTTAAAGTGTAGTTAACCAGCCCCTAAAATTTCATAACCGCGAAATACTTGTTCAACTTAGTATCTCATTTTCAAATAAAGTAAATTGACACCATGATGAAAAAATTAATTATTGCCGCCTGCATGTTCTTAAGTTTTGCGACATTTACTTCGGCGCAGACTACACCCGTAAAGACACAAAAAACAACGACGAAGAAAGAGTCAACAACAGCAAAGCATTCCACCGTCAGTCCTTCTGCAACAACCAGCACAAAAACCACCACAACTACTACTGCACCATTGAAAAAAGACGGAACGCCGGACAAACGTTATAAAGCCAACGATGCTACATCTGCCACCACTACTCATGTGAAGAAGAATGGCACACCGGATAAGCGTTATAAAGAAAATAAAAAAGCAAATTAATAAGTAATTACAAAATAAGTTCTGGATGGAGGGTTTTAGGGTTTTAAACGTCGCTTGTAAAGGCGACGTTTTTGTTTTGAATCGAGGCTATTAATTGCGTACACTCACACTAAACATGCGATCGCTGAAGATCCTTATCGCTAATTCCACTTATGATTTCTTTTACATTCCCGGTGCGTTTCAATACTCCCCAATGTTGCAATTCGCCTTTCAGGGCCCGGAGTATTGACTTAAACATTACATACCACGTTAGCCACCTCCAGATAAGCCTCTGGGGAATTAGCCAAACCAGTTTACTAATCTTTTCTTTTTCAAAACTAAAAGCCAACAGGGCAATCGCAACATCTACCAGCATAAAAACCAGGTAGTACCAGCCGATCTTTGCAGCGTTATTTGTCAGCAGGCCAACAAGCATAAAAAAATCAGCGATGGGAATCACAGATGGGATGATATACTGATAGATGAGGATATTAGGTAATGCCACCCAGCCTAGTGCTTTATATTGAGGATTAAAGAGCGCATCACGATGTTTCCAAAAGGTTTGCATTACACCGAAATTCCAGCGAAAACGCTGTTTAATAAACATCTTGAGGGTTTCCGGCGCCTCAGTTAGTGCTATGGCTTTATTCTCATTTTCAATAATATAACCACCCCATAAAATGCGAATGGTAAGATCGCAGTCTTCTGCCAGTGTATCTGTTGTGAAACCACCTGCTTCTTCAATAGCCTTTTTTCGAAAAGCTCCAATGGCTCCTGGCACTACAATAATGGCATTTAGCGCAGCGAATGCTTTACGGTCAAAATTCTGGCTGTTGATGTATTCAATAGATTGCCACCTGGTAAGCAGGTTCACTTCGTTGCCAACTTTTACATTACCGGCTACAGCGCCTACATTCGACTTATCATCGCCAATAAAGTGCCGCATCAAAAGGGATACGGCGTCCGGTAAGAGTTTAGTGTCAGCATCTATACATACTACGTAATCGGCATTGGATTGAAGGATGCCGTAGTTAAGTGCAGACGCCTTTCCCCCATTGGGTTTGGTCAGTAATTTAATACGTGGATTGTTTTTAAAAGCAGCGCTTACTTTTTCGAAGGTGCTGTCTTTGCTTCCATCATCTATAAAAATGATCTCAAAGTTGGGATAGTCGGTTTTTAAAAGGTTGTCCAATGACTTCACAGCATTTAGCTCCTCGTTGTAAGCCGGTACAATAATGCTCACCATCGGAACTTTGGTATTGCCTGCGTTCAAAAACGGCAAAAGCGCAAAGGACATTTTCTTTTCCCTGCTTTCCTGTTTGATAGCAAAGAATGCCAGGAAGATGATCCTGCTTATAGAAAGAATAATAAAAACGATAAAAATGGAAAAAAGGATATGACCGCCCCAATAACCAAATTCTGCAAGTAAGTAATTAAACTGAATTAAATAATAACCACTGCCTTTCGGAACTTCGGGCATCAGGTCACTGCGTTTCTTGTTTAAGATAGCGGCAACAGTAGTAAATGTATACCCTTTGTTTTTAAAATATTGTATGATCCCGGGTAAGGCATCAACAGTGGACTGGCGCCCTTCCCCACCTGCATCGTGCAACAGTATAATATTACCGCTTTGTCCTGCCGCCGTCAGTTCTTCTTTTCGTTGAATGATTCTTTGAATAATAGTATCTGTGGAAATGCCGGGTTCCCAATCTTCGGGATCAATAGATTCTCCAATGTCGAGGTAATTACGGGTACGGGCAAGCGCTATTGGAATCAACTCATCCATTTTTTCCGGCTCTGAATCAGCGTTAAAGGGGGCCCTGAACATTATGGTAGAGTGACCCGTAATACATTCAATCAGCAGGCGGGTGGATTCCATTTCCAGGATAGCACGCCGGCTGCTTATTTCTGCTACGTTTGGATGCGTAAAAGTGTGGTTGCCTATTTCGTGACCTTCCTTGTAGATGCGTTTAACCAGGGGTATATTATTTTCCGCGTTAATGCCCACCATAAAAAAAGTAGCGGGTACATGTTCTTTGCTTAGAATGTCTAATATTTTTGGTGTGTATTTCGGATCAGGTCCGTCATCAAAAGTAAGAACAAGTTTTTTTTCATCAGCCCGCCCATATTTTTGAACAATGAATGTAGAAGGTAAGCTGTCATATCTTTCTTCACTAATGAGCATTTCAGTCGTGTCTATTTCGGGTGTAATAACGCCGTTTTTGGGAGTAGAGAGAATGTCTAGTACTTCGCCTTCTCCATGATAATCCACATCATCGGATGATTCTACGCTGGTAAAAGCTTTAAAGTCGAATGATTGCAACGCCTCTTTGGTCATATCCTTATCATAAAAATCCCAGGTCCTGTTATCTTCCGCACCCAGGCGCCAAAGAGATACACCGCTTAGTCCGTATTCCGTGGCAAAACGCATGGTATTAAATGTAGTGGCGGCATCCGTAAAAAAAACCTTGTGCGGAACATTATTGTCGTCATCGTAATCGAAGCTCAGGTTGTAAGTATCGTTGTTAAATTCAATAGTACCTTCTTCATCACGGGCCAGGGTCAGTATCTGCTGGTAAGTAAGGCTTTCGGCCTGGTCTCCCTTTGGCCAGTCGTATCCGCCATAACCTCCCAGGGCCAGGATCATTTTTGACGGTGGTATTTTTTTGGCAGCATCATCGATAGCAGCCTCTATCCATTTCTGATCGCAAATAGGACCCGGAGCACCGTCTCCTGAAAACTCATCATAGGCCATTATAAAAAGATAATCATTATAACGAGCCAGCTTCTTATAATCGTAGTCGTTATTAAAAGGTATAACATCCTGTGTTACGAGTAATCCCTTCGCATGCAGTTTTTCATAAAGCTCTTTCTGAAATGCCACAAAGTCTGCATCATCTTCCTGCTTCAATTCTTCAAAATCAACATTCACTCCAACAAAGTTATTCTTCACCAATTCGTTTATTACGTCATTGATCAGTTTTTCTCTTTTTACTTTGTTAGTTATAATTCTCTGAACAGCATCACCATGAAATATTTCGTTTTCATTGTTAGAGAGAATAGGCATGATCTTCACGCCGGCATTTTTCATTACATCAAAAGCGCGCTGATCCTTTCGAATGATTAAGGTGTCGGCTTTAGCATCAATGAACATCCATTCGGGTATAACCAGGTTCAGCCTGGAGATATTTCTTTGCAGGGAATAAAATGACTGGGGATCCCATGTTACATAAAAAGCAGAACGGATGCCGCAGGGGAATTTATTAAATGAATTAAAGGCGGCGTCGTTATTTGTATGCTCATTAAAAGCATTGTTTTGCAGATCCATCGGCTGCATTTTCCTGGGAAAGAAATCCCCTTGAAGGATAGGTTTTTGATTGTTAATGAATTTTCGAAAGCCCCCGTATTGACGAGCAATTAAACTATTCTTATACACGAAAGACTGGGCGGAATCGAGTACTTTTTTATATTGCAGGCTTTTGAGTTTGGGAAGAGAAGGCGTGTATCCTCTTTGTATGGTGATTGCCAAAATAGTGATCACAAGGATTGTTAGAAAGAATAAAATCCTGGATGCCCATTTAAAACGTTGCCAGCGACTGGGAGAACTTGTTTGAAAAACCTGGTTACCTGAAAATGCGTTCATGGTGATTTAGGTAAACAAATATCCATTCAAAATAATACTTAATAAGTTATTTAACCACAACTTAACCAGATGATAGTGTCTTATCAATCATAAACGAAAGGGTTGGCTGTCAGCAGTCAGCTTTCAGCAGTCAGCTTTCAGCTTTCAGGAGGAAAGATAATCAGGAACTGGTTTTCCTGATACTGAAAGCTGATTGCTGATAGCAAATTCATTAGTAATCCAGTTCAAGTCTCAATCTGTCTTTTAACTCCCTGATCAGCGGGTATAACTCCGCCAATTTTTGAAATTGTTCGCGGGAATTAAGGGGCATATCAAATTTTTCGGTTGGTTCAGTCTTGTCTTTAATCAACAAAGAATAGCTTAATGATTTATTATTAAACCAGGCCTGCAAATGTTCGCATAGGCTTAGCCGTTGTTGTTCTATAAATTTCTGTTCAAGGTTATTATTCGAAATAACTTCGAATAAATTAGTGTTGACAATATTAAAGGAAGCCCTGTCAAAACTTTGCACTGCAGGGTTTTTTGCTTCTCTTAATATTTCAGTATATTGAATCCAGGCGTTTTGCAATTCTTCCAGTGCCAGAGGTCTAATAATGGCTGCTGTTTCAGCACCATTCGACTTCGAGTAATGCTGCCTGATTTTACTGAGGGCGCCTAATTTAGTTGAGATTGGTTTGGGCACTTCAACCAAAGCTTCCGCTTTTTCAGTCGTTGTTGCAGATGGCACAACGGGCTTTGTTGTTTCTATTAAAAGCCTTGCTTCCGAAACCGCGTCCTGTTGGTCGGATACGGGGAAGGATTTCGCCAGTTCTTCCTTTTTCTGACTTTCCGTTTTCCTGAATTCAATGATCGGCAGGTTTTTGAATGCAAGTGGTGTAACCTTATCCGTCAATTTTTTTTTACTGGTAATATTATCCGTCACGCTTAATTCCAGCGCCTGTTGCAGGTAACAAAGTTTGATCAAAGTCAGTTCCACGTGCAATCTTTTATTTCGGGCACCTTTAAAATTGATATCTGCTTCATTTAAAATATTCAGGGAACTGATAATATAAGCAGGAGATATTTTTTTTGCAGTACTGATATATCTGTCCTTAAAACTCTCCACTACTTCTAATAAGTCTGCTACCTTTTCATCCTGGCATACCAGGATGTTCCGCAGGAATTCCATGAATCCATTCAGCACCAGGTCGCCCTCGAAGCCTTTGCGATTAATATCGTCGTATAATAAAAGAATGGAGGCAAGATCCTGCCCCAGCATGCTGTCGATCAATTTAAAATAATAATCGGCATCCAGGATATTGAGATGTTCCAGCGTGTTGGCATAAGAAACCTCGCCGTTGGTAAAGCTAACTATCTTATCAAGAATGCTGAGCGCATCCCGCAGGCAACCTTCACTTTTTTGAGCTATTACCTGCAAAGCCGGCTTTTCAGCCTTTATATCTTCCTTATCACAAATTTCCATCAGGTGTGTTACGGTATCGATTAGTGTGATCCGCTTAAAATCGAATATCTGGCAACGGGATAAAATGGTGGGAAGTATCTTATGTTTTTCTGTAGTGGCCAGGATAAAGATAGCGTAGGGAGGCGGCTCTTCCAATGTTTTAAGAAAAGCATTAAAAGCCGAAGCAGACAGCATATGAACCTCATCAATGATATACACCTTGTATTTGCCTGCCTGCGGTGAAAAGCGTACCTGTTCTACAAGGGTACGGATATCATCAACGGAATTATTGCTGGCGGCGTCCAGTTCATGAATGTTCAGGGAACCACCATCATTGAAAGAAACACAGCTTGGGCATTTATTGCAGGCCTCCCCGCTTTTAGTTATATTCTCGCAGTTAATCGTTTTTGCCAAAATCCTTGCACAGGTGGTTTTGCCTACTCCCCGGGGCCCGCAGAATAAAAAAGCATGGGCCAGTTGGTTATTTTTAATGGCGTTCTTTAACGTTGTGGTAATATGCTCCTGTCCCACCACCGTTGAAAAATTCTGTGGCCGGTACTTACGTGCTGATACTATGAATTTGTCCATAACTTAATGCGAAGTTAGAAAAAATAATCGGCTATTGGCTGTCAGCTGCAGGCCATAATTGGCAGGTTACTGCGAATAAATCAAACGATTAGTAATGTAATCAAGTTTACTGTTCATTGATCGGTGTCACGGCTGATAGCTGATAGCTGATAGCCGATAGCCAATAGCCGATATCTGACACCCGATAGCCAATACCTACAACAAAATCGGGTGGCGCTTAAATTCTTTCGTGCGGTCGAACAGGTAACGATAGGTTGTTAATATCCTGTTCCTGGAAGCTTCCAGGTTTTCTCCAATGTTTATCATTTTAGGATTAAAATCACCAATCCATTGCATCTCATACTCTTCATATTTCAGTTTAAATTGAATGATCTTACTTCCCTCTACTATAATGTAATTATCAACGCCCATTCCCTGGAACTCCGGGATAACGCCAAAAACCACCCCATTAAACCTTGAACAATTTTTCGTTGCTTTTACCCAAAGAAATTTAAGCTTCGCAAAAAGATCAAATTTGCCGTTAAGATATTTAAACCATTGGTTAACATCCGGAATATTAACCCACATGGCTATGGGCTGGCCCTTATAGTAGGCAAACCAGATGATCTTCTCATCCATTATTGCTTTCATTTTCTGAAACGTTTTTAACATCACTTCAACATGCATCTCTTTTAAACCGCCGTGGCCAGCCCAGGCTTTATTATAAATGGTGGTAAAATCCGCAGCATATTTTTTCAACTCATTTTTATTAATATGGCGAGCCTGGTAGTCAGGGTCTTTTGCAATAATTGCATGACGTTCGTAAAATTTGTCCTTCATCGCACCTTCCACTTTCCGGGCAAAGCA
>JBDSBP010000353.1:0-27764 GCA_039921525.1 Chitinophagaceae bacterium
GCAGCACCCTGGCCAACCCCAACACACATGCACGCTAATCCATACCTTACTTTCTGACGCCTCATTTCATGCAGGAGGGTCACGGATATTCTCGCGCCACTGCAACCCAACGGATGACCAATAGCAATAGATCCACCATTTACATTCAACTTTTTACTATCAATACCCAATTCCCGGATGCAGGCAACAGCTTGTACCGCAAAGGCTTCATTCAGTTCAATGAGATCGATATCACCGATTTTCAAGCCAGCCCGCTTTAACGCTTTCTGGGTGGCTGGCACCGGGCCTATTCCCATTATATCAGGATTTACACCTGCAATTGCCATAGAAACAATTCTTGCCATGGGTTTCAGGCCATATTTTTTTACGGCTTCTTCGCTTGCCAGTAACATGGCGGCAGCGCCGTCATTAATGCTACTCGAATTTCCAGCTGTAACAGTGCCGTTTTTTATGAATGCAGGTTTTAGTCCAGCCAGTTTCGAAGGTGATGTGTGCCTTGGGCATTCGTCTTTTGAAAAAACAACGGGTTCGCTATCAGGCGTAATCACTACGGGAACGATTTCGTCTTCCCATTTACCGGCCACAAGGGCGGCAAAATATTTTTGGTGACTGTCAAAAGCAAACTCATCCTGAATTTCGCGGGGGATATTCCATTGTTTTGCTACATTCTCTGCCGTCTCGCCCATATTATACGGATGGTACAACTCGCACAATTTTTTATTGGTAAATCTCCACCCGATGGTAGAATCATATATTTCCCTGTTGCGGCTCCAGGCTCCTTCGCTCTTTGCCATCACAAAAGGCGCCCTTGTCATACTTTCTACTCCTCCGGCAATATAAAGTTCCCCTTCATCACAACTAATTGCTCTTGCAGCATCCATTATAGCTTGTAACCCACTGGCGCATAGCCTGTTGACTGTAGTACCACCTACCGTTACCGGCAGTCCGGCCAGTAGGGAGGCCATACGGGCAACGTCGCGGTTATCTTCCCCGCTCTGGTTGGCAGCACCAGCTATCACATCTTCGATGGCACTAACATCAATGACTGAGCTTCGGTCAACCAAAGCCCTGATCATCATTGCCAGCATGTCATCTGGCCGAACAGAACTAAGGGCGCCACCATATCTGCCAATAGCAGTTCTTACCGAATCTATTATATAAGCTGTTTTCATACAGAGAGTTGTGAAATAATGCGTTGTAAAGGTAGGAGGAATGAGTTATCAGCCGTCAGCTTTCAGCCCATGATTCCCAAACTTCGAACTCCCGAACTTTAAACTTTGAACTTCCCGTGTTTCAGGGTACCTTTGCCGCTATGCCAGACAATAAAAAAAACATACGGCACCTGAATTTAAGTGAGCTGGAACAATACTTTGAGGCCCTGGGCGAAAAGAAATTCAGAACGAAACAGGTGTACGAATGGCTTTGGAAGAAACACGCTTTTAGCTTTGAAGATATGACCAATTTAAGCAAAGAGCTGAGAGCAAAACTGGAAGATAATTTTTCATTACCCGCTTTAAAAATCGACGCCATCCAATACTCCGCAGACGGCACTGTTAAAAGCAGGTTCAAAACGCATGACGGACACCTGGTAGAAGGTGTGTTAATACCCACCGAATCCCGTTATACTGCCTGCGTAAGTTCCCAGATAGGCTGTTCACTAAATTGCAAATTCTGCGCTACCGGTTATATGGAACGTAAACGTAATCTTGATTTTGACGAAATTTATGATGAAGCTGTTTTGATAAATCAACAAACAGAAAAAACGTACGGTAAAAAGCTAAGCAATATTGTTTTTATGGGAATGGGGGAGCCTTTACTGAATTATAAAAACGTATTGAGAGCCATCGAAAAAATCACTTCTCCCGATGGACTCGGAATGAGTGCCCGGCGCGTAACTGTTTCAACGGCCGGTGTGGCAAAAATGATCAGGCAATTGGGCGATGACAAAGTAAAATTTAACCTGGCTTTATCGCTTCACGCTACCAATGATATCAAACGAAATGAAATAATGCCCATCAATGAAACTAATAACATAAAAGCATTGATTGAAGCATTAAATTATTTTTATGAGCAGACCGGGAATGAAATCACTTTTGAATACATCCTGTTCAAGAATTTTAATGATTCGCTGCGGGATGCCGAAGAGTTGATAAAGATATTTCGCCAGGTGCCGATGCATCTTGTAAATATCATTGAGTATAACCCGATAGATGCGGCAAATTTCGAAAAACCGGAAGAGGAAAAAGTAGAAAGGTTTATGAATCATCTCTCCAAAGCCAGGGTTAATGCCCACCTGAGACGAAGCCGCGGCAAGGACATTGATGCAGCCTGCGGGCAATTGGCGAATAAGGATGGTGTTGCATCTGAGCAATAAGAACGGCAATCAGCTATCGGCCTTCAGCTATCAGCTTTTGGTTTTCAGTTGTTACGGCCCGTTTAACTAATGAATTCCACCTCAAGCTTTGACTTAAACAAATCTTTGTCAAGGATCTGTTTTTCAAAAAGCTGATAGCTGAATGCTGATAGCTGATAGCCACTTCGCAAAAACTTTTAAACATGAGTAAAAACTCCCAATTCGAAAAATTCATTAACAAAACAAGAGGAAGCGCTATTAAAGAGCAATTTAAACAGGAAAAAAAGATTGCTAAAAAAGAACGGGCGCAGGCAATTGAAAAACGGTTTGAAGAAAAAAGACGCCTAAAATATGCGGCGCAGGAGCCTGTGGTAAAAGGTAAGGAGAACGGCAAAGAAAAGCTACCACCTGCTAAAACAGCGAAGTCAAATTCGCCTAAAGAGCAAAAGTCACAAACAGCGGCAACTAACGTAAATGCCCAGATGCCGTTGAATAAATATATTGCCCACAGTGGAATCAGCGGGAGAAGGGAGGCCGCTGATCGCGTAAGACTTGGTGAAGTAACTGTAAACGATAAAGTTGTAACCGAACCAGGCACCAAAATCTTCGAAAAAGATATCGTAAAAGTGAATGGCAAAAAAATAATCCCTTCTAAAAATTTCGTGTACATTTTGTTAAACAAGCCAAAGGATTACATAACTACTACAGATGATCCCCAGGGAAGAAGAACAGTGCTGGATCTTATCCGAAATGCCACCAATGAAAGGGTTTACCCTATCGGAAGGCTCGACAGGAATACCTCCGGCGTTTTATTGTTTACCAATGATGGTGAACTTGCACAAACCTTATCTCACCCCCGGCACGAAATAAAAAAAATATATGAGGTAAAGCTGGATAAGGATCTGACAAAAAATGATTTCGAAAAAATATTGAATGGAATCAGCCTGGAAGATGGTTTTATAGCGCCGGATGCTTTGGCTTATGCCGATTCGAAGGATAAGAGTATTATTGGCATTGAAATTCACAGCGGCCGTAACCGCATCGTACGCCGCATTTTTGAAAAGTTAGGGTACGATGTAACAGGCCTCGACAGGGTAATGTATGCCGGCCTCACTAAAAAGAACGTTCAACGAGGTAAATGGCGTTTGCTGGCAGAAAAAGAAATAAGAATTCTCAAGCATTTTAATAAAACAGGAGCAAAAAATTAACTGCATTCAATTATGAAGAATGAACCGGCGATCATATTTGAAAATGAAGATTTTATTGCAATTAATAAACAGGCCGGGATGCTTTCGATACCCGACAGGATCCAATCACAGGCTTCTTTAAAAGATATTCTACGGGAGAAATATTCAGACATTTATACTGTTCACCGGCTGGATAAGGAAACAAGTGGCGTGATTGTTTTTGCCAAACATGAAGTAATGCATAAATACCTGTCGCAGCAATTTGAAAACAGGGAAACTGAAAAATATTACACAGGTTTTGTAACAGGAACCCTTGCTGAAAAACAGGGCACCGTTGATATACCCATTATCGAACATCCTGTGAAAAAAGGCCTCATGATCACAACTGCAAAAGGAAAAGATTCTGTGACAGACTATGAAGTGCTGGAAGAATTTGGACCGTTTTCTTATACACAATTTACCATCTTTACCGGGCGCACACACCAGATCCGCGTACATATGAAACACCTGGGCCACCCGATTGCCTGTGATGAACTTTATGGAAATGGGAAACATGTCCTTTTATCCGCGTTAAAAAAAAATTTTAAATTATCAGCAAAGGAAGAAGAAGAAAGGCCGATTTTATCCAGGCTGGGCTTACATGCAGGAAAGTTGGTTTTGAAAGATCTTTCGGGTAAAAAACACGAACTGGAAGCCCCGCTACCAAAGGATATGAAAGCCCTGTTGCAACAGCTGAGAAAGATATATAGTCACAAATTGAAGGACTTATTATGAAAAACCCCGGGATAAAATGGCTTATCCCGGGTGTAAAAAATCTTAATCTACATTGGGCTGGGGAGTATAACGCAAATAAGGTTTTACTATTTTAACACCTTTAGGAAATTTCTTAATGGCATCTTCAGTAGAAACCGCCGGCACCACAATTACATCTTCACCCTGCTTCCAGTCTGCAGGTGTGGCAACACTATAATTGGCTGTTAACTGTAATGAATCAATTACTCTTAAAACCTCTACGAAATTTCTGCCGGTAGATGCAGGATAAGTAATCATTAGCTTTACCTTTTTATCAGGACCGATAATAAATAACGAACGAACGGTAGCTGTTAAAGAAGCATTTGGATGAAGCATGCCATATAACGTTGACACCTTTTTATCCTCGTCTGCAATAAGGGGAAATTCAACGGAAACATTTTGCGTTTCATTAATATCTTTTGTCCATGAATGATGCTTGTCTATTGGATCAACACTAACAGCTAAAGCTTTTACATTTCGTTTGTCAAATTCACCTTTTAAAGCAGCAGTTTTTCCTAATTCTGTGGTACATACCGGGGTAAAATCGGCAGGGTGTGAAAAAAGCACACCCCAGCTATCACCTAGGTATTCATAAAAATCAATTTCGCCTATTGTGGTTAATGCTTGAAAGTTGGGAGCAGTGTCTCCTAATTGTAAACTCATAATTGAAAATTTAAATTTATGAACGAAGGTATTTAATTTCCTACAAAACTTATAGAGTATGTAAAATTACTTGCCGGAAATTTTAGTTAAAGTGGTTTTGCCGAGTCAACCGCGAGTATAAATGACTTTAAATAAAAGCTATTGTACTAATTTGTTTGATGTTTCAAATGAGCGGAGATGGGGTCTCATCTGAAAACGTCCAGCAGCCCTTCTGGCAGAACCACGTGCACCTGCTTTTTTTTCTTATCGATCCTGTCCAGTGTTTGCTCATGTAATGGAATTAGCGCTTCTTTGCCTTCTAAATCTATCCGGCAAAGCACCTGGTGGTTTTGTTCTATTACTTCCAGTATCTCTCCCAGATCGTTCCCTTCCTGTAACATATGATAACCCAGTAAAGAGATAGCTGATGATTTGGATGCGTACTTGTTAAAATCATCTTCGGTAAGCCATATTTCTTTTTGAGAAATTATTTTAGCGGCTTCCTTTGTATCTATACCTTCTAATTTCAAATAAATTTCTGTAGCTGATTTGATTTTACTGCTTTCAACAAAAAAAGGTAACATTTCATTCCTGCCCTGCTCCAGGAATATAGCGGTTAGTCCTTTCAAAGCGGTTTTTTTTCCAAGGTGATGCACTACTATTAATTCGCCTTGTAAGCCATAGGTAGCCACTATTTTTCCTATGCTGTTATATTTTGTCATAATGGTTTGAGATGACCGTTCTACGCCTAGGGGATCAAATATGCTATAATAAAAAAATCCCGATGAAAACTCCATCGGGATCAAATTCGCTAGTTGAGATACTATTATCCTTCGGTGTTTGTATTTTCTTCCGGTTTTTTCTCCACTTTTCTTACAGGAGCCTGATCTCTTCTTCCCTGGGGCCGGCCTTTCCGATGATCGTCCTGCCTGTGTTTTACCTGCACGTCGTGCTCCGCACTCCATTTGGTAAATTTTTCCATAGCAGTGGCATCATCAAATAAGCCCAGTTTAACACCACGTAATAAATGTTTCAGGTATAAAACTCCTTTAAAAGAAAGGATCCTGCGAACGGTGTCAGTAGGTTGAGCGCCTTTATGCAGCCATTCGAGGGCCTTTTGGCGGTCTAACTGAATACTGGCAGGAACAGTCTGTGGGTTATAGGTACCGATTTTCTGGATGAATTTACCATCCCTTGGCGCTCTGGCATCGGCTACCACCACAAAATAAAACGGTCTTTTTTTAGACCCGTGTCGTTGCAATCTCATCTTAACTGGCATCTTAAATAGAAATTTAAATGCGTGAAATAATAGGGTTTCTTAATAAAAATTAAGATGGCAAAGTTAGCGTTCCCCGGGAATTTTCCAAAAATACTATCCGGAATTACAAATTATAACAAATACCTGGTGGTAAGTTATCCATAATTTGACGCTTTGGCAATCAGCCATCAGCTACCTGCTACCTGGAGGAAACATACCACAGATTGACCTGCTGATAGCCGATCGCTGATAGCTGATAGCAAATCTCGCGGCACCTTCATGTTATCATAACACTAGTATTATGTCAACTCTAAAATGACACTTTGGCTATCAGCCTTCAGCTATCAGCTATCAGGAAGAAACTAATTCTAGCATTGTTTTCCAGATAGCTGACGCTGATAACTGATAGCAAATCTCGCGGCACCTTGATGTTATTATGACACTAGTTCCGTCGGCCAAAGCCCAATTTGCCACCCATAGGCATTTTATTCATCATTTTCATCATTTCTTTCATCTGGTCAAACTGCTTAATAAATGCATTTACTTCTATAATTTCCTTTCCGCTTCCTTTTGCAATACGAGATCTTCGTTTAACATCTAAAACATCCGGATTTGCTCTCTCAAAAGGTGTCATTGAATTAATGATCGCTTCGATGCCTTTAAAGGAGTCATCACTAATATCGATATCTTTCACCGCCTTGCCAATACCTGGTATCATACCCATGAGATCTTTCAGGTTACCCATTTTCTTTATCTGTTCCAGTTGCTGCTTAAAATCTTCAAAGTCAAACTGGTTTTTACGTATCTTTTTCTCGAGTTTCCTGGCCTTTTCTTCATCGTATTGCTCCTGCGCTTTTTCAACCAGCGTTGTAATATCCCCCATTCCAAGAATACGCTGTGCCATCCGTTCCGGGTAGAATACATCAAGGGTTTCCATTTTCTCACCGCTGCTCACAAACTTTATCGGCTTATTAACTGTATATTGAATAGACAGTGCGGCACCACCGCGAGTATCTCCATCCAGTTTGGTAAGGACCACCCCGCTAAAATTTAACCGGTCGTTAAAGGTTTTGGCAGTATTAACGGCATCCTGCCCGGTCATTGAGTCCACCACAAACAATATTTCCTGTGGCGATACTGCTTCTTTAATATCTGACACTTCCTTCATCATAGCTTCGTCAATGGCTAACCGGCCTGCAGTATCTATAATAACAATGTTCTTGTTTTTGGATTTGGCTTCACGGATAGCATTTTGTGCAATGAGCACTGCATCTTTGGTATCGGGTTCGCTGTAAACATCTACATTAATTTGTGCGCCCAATATTTTTAGCTGGTCAATGGCCGCCGGCCTGTATATGTCCGCAGCTACCAACAAAGGAGATAACCCTTTTTTCGTTTTCAGGTAATTAGCCAGTTTTCCACTGAAAGTTGTTTTACCGCTACCCTGTAAACCTGCTATCAGTATCACTGCCGGGTTTCCTTTTGTATTAAATTCACTTTCCGTACCCCCCATCAGTTCCATCAATTCATCTTTCACCAGCTTTACCATCAGTTGCCCCGGGCTGATGGCATTAATTACTTTCTCTCCCAAAGCCTTATCTTTTACCTTGTCTGTAAATTCCTTGGCAATTTTATAATTTACATCAGCATCCACCAGGGCACGCCGGATTTCTTTTACAGTAGCAACAATATTCAATTCTGTTAATCTGCCTTGTCCCTTTAGCTGCTTAAAGGCAGTTTCTAACCTGTCGCTTAAACTTTCAAACATATTCTCGCTATTTTAGCTGATTTATTGTAGGATCTCATCTTCCACCTATGAAAATGATAAAGTGAATATAACATGGAAGCTATATTCACTTTAATATCGCAGCAAATTTAGGATTATTTCTAATGCATAAACCAGGATTCTCTACTATGGGTAATAAGTGCTACTTCCATCCGCTTATTTCTTCTATGCATAGGCAGCGAAGAAGCCGTTGGTTGAAGTATAAACTAAAAAACGCATCCGTGTTAAACACCCAGGTAGCAACGCAACATCCTGCACCTTGAAGTAGTTCTCAATTTCGTAATGGCTTTGTCTTTTATTTGGCGAACCCGCTCCCGGGTGAGGTGAAAACGTTCCCCAATATCTTCCAGGCTCATCGGATGATCTACCCCGATACCAAAGAAATAACAGATTACCTCTTTCTGCCTTTCCGTTAATGCCGTTAGGGATCTTCCTATCTCCGTTTTTAACGATTCGTCATGCTCTATATTTTTTTCCGTTCTCTCAGCGTTGGGATTTTCCAAAACATCCATAAGGGTACTTTCTTCGCCTTCAGATAAAGGTGTATCCATACTAACGTGCCGGGCCCCGATGCCTAAAGTAGCAGAAACTTCCTCTGTATCCAGTTCCAAAATCTCTGCCAGCTCTTCCGGAGAAGGCTCCCGTTCGTATTCCTGCTCTAATTGGGAATAAGCTTTTTGAATGCGGTTTGTTAATCCCACTTTGTTCAGGGGTAGGCGAACAATACGCGATTGCTCTGCCAAAGCCTGTAGAATGCTTTGACGGATCCACCAAACTGCATAAGATATAAATTTAAACCCCCGGGTTTCATCAAACCGCTGAGCTGCTTTTATCAGCCCAAGGTTGCCTTCATTAATTAAATCAGGAAGCGAAAGCCCCTGGTTTTGGTACTGTTTGGCAACAGATACCACAAATCTTAAATTTGCCTTGGTTAGCTTGTCTAAAGCCATCTGGTTGCCCTGCTTTATAAGCATAGCAAGTTTAACTTCCTCTTCAGGAGTAATTAATTCAACTTTTCCGATTTCCTGCAGGTATTTTTCAAGACTTTGAGACTCACGATTCGTGATAGATTTCGTGATCTTCAATTGACGCATGCTCATGGAGAGTGGTTTAAGGTGTTATAAGGGTTATGTTAGAACAGGTTTACTACTAAACAGAGTTGAAATAAAGCGCAGAATAATGGATTTAGTCCCCGTGATGTATTACGATTCATGGCAAGACCGAAGAGCAATATAACCACTCTTACAGGCAAATCCAAATATATTTCTCGTAAAAGGCTGTTATTCAGGTAAATTATGTCATTTTGTTTAATAATGTTCAAAACAAACTTTAACAAAAAATATATAATTAAAATTTTGCGGGATGAAATATTTTTCTATTATTGCACTTATTGGAAACATTTAGAATTATCTAGCCATAGATGAGCAAAAAACAACTTTTTACGTTAGAATATCCAGTGAGATGTTCTCCTTCTATTTTGTATGAATATCTTAGTACTCCCGCTGGGTTACAAGAATGGTTCGCAGAAAAAGTAGACGAAAGGGATCACGTATTCAGTTTTTCCTGGAATGGTAGTACAGACAAAGCGGAAGTTTTGGAAAGCGTAGACGATAAATCCATTAAGTTTCATTGGTTACATGCTCCCAAAGAAGAATTTTTTGAATTTACTATAGAAAGATCAGAGGTCACCAACCAAACAATCCTTTTGGTAAAAGATTTTGCAGAAAAAAAGGAAATCAAGGATCAAAGTCAATTATGGGATTCCCAGTTGAAAGACCTTTTTTACCGTATTGGTAGTTAAACTTTTATAAACTCAGCTAAACGAAGAAACAGTTCAAACAATCTTTTTTCCATCTCATCCCAGGGGCCAATTTCCACTTTTGCCGTTAATTTGAGAAAGCCTGTTCCTGACAATATTTTTCCCAATTCCTGTTGTGATATAGTAGATATAGTTTTATAATCATCGCTTGCCATGTTATGATTCCATTCATTGCCAGAAAACGAAATATAAAAACTGTTTTGCCCCAATTGATAGTGATCAGATATTATTCTGGCTGATATAAGTTCCTGGTGGCCGCCTTTTACGTGTAAAGTAATACTGCAGTAATTGCCCCACCAAAATAGGGTTCGAATAGCCAGAATATCTTCTCTTCCAAAAAGCCTTGGGTAATCAAGCATTACATAAGGAAGCCCCTGGTATTTCTCGCCCCTGGATATTTTTGGAGAACTCAGAATGATAGTCTCCTCTATCAAAGATGCCGCCACTAATTCCCGCTGCATGTTTAAAACCAGGCTTCCAAGTCCCTGGCTTATCTTTTCTATTACGCTATTCTTTGTTAAAATCCAATCGCTGTTTTGCATCAATAGTAATTCATCTGTCGAAAGCTGTATTTTTGTTTTTTCCATAATGATCCTTCTTCGGGAATATTGATTTAATTATTAAATTTCAGGGTCGGGAACAAGGGTATTTCAAAGACCGGGATGGTAAGAATGAAGCCACTAACTAACACCTGGTTTTCAACTTGACAGATTAACAGCTTACAAAGTTTTAATGAAAAAGTTAGATACTCTCATATTAAAAGCGTTTATCGGTCCTTTTATTGCCACATTTTTTATTACGTTATTTGTTTTAACGCTGCAGTTTTTTTGGCTTTACATAGATGATTTAGTGGGCAAGGGGCTCGACCTTATCACCATAGGAAAACTAACCAGTTATGTTACGGCCTATAATATTCCCCTTGCACTTCCATTAGCTATTTTGATATCTTCCATCATGACTTTTGGCAATTTAGGCGAAACTTTTGAACTCGTTGCCATAAAATCTGCCGGTATACCGCTGATACGATTCATGCGGCCACTCTTGTTTACAACATTTGTTTTATGCGGTGCGGCCTTTCTTTTCAATAATTATATAATACCTGTCGCTACTCTTAAAATGAACACCCTGAAATACGATATCATAATGGCTAAACCGGCATTTGATATAAAAGAAGGTGTTTTTTACGATAAGATTGAAGGCTTTGTTATTAAAGTTGGCAAAAAGGAAAAAGATGGCACCACTATCAGGAACGTTATCATTTATGAAAAAAACTATGCTTTACAAGACATCATTATTGTTGCCAAAAGTGGTGAAATGAAAGTGAATAAATATAACTTCCTGGAATTTAACCTCACAGATGGATGGCGTTATGAAGAACAAGGCGAGCGTATGAGTCTTAACACGGATTTTATCCGTATGGGTTTCAAGGAATATAAAAAGGTTTTCGATCTTAGTTCTTTTAAATTAAATAAAACAGAAGACAGCGTTTTCAAGAACAACTACCAGATGCTCAGCATTCGCCAGCTTGACAAGGCTATAGATACCATCAAAAAGAACAATTTATCGTACGAAAAAAAAATAATGGCCCAGGTGTCTCCTTATTTACAATTTGCCCGTTATATGGACACAGGCTGGGTACCGGTAAAAGTTACCGGCAATCCAGTGAAGTCAATGAGGGATCTTATTCCGGATAGTGACAGGTCTTCCATATTAGACAGGACCATTTCACAAATTAGCAATATCAAATCCAGCCTGGATGTTACTGCAATTGAATACCAGGCCAAGAAAAAAGAGTTGCTTCTTCATCTCATAGAATGGCATCGTAAATTAACCATGTCGATAGCCTGTCTTGTTCTTTTCCTGATTGGCGCACCACTCGGATCTATCATTCGGAAAGGTGGATTGGGTACGCCTCTTGTACTTGCCGTCGCTTTTTTTGTTGTATTTTTCCTATTGAATAATTTTGGACAGAAGCTGGTTAAAACGGAAGTATTGAGACCCATTCCCGGGATGTGGATGGCCACTTTTATTTTATCACCAATCGGCTTTTTTCTTATTTATAAAGCCATGCACGATTCTCAATTGTTTAACCAGGAATTCTACTTCCGTGCAATAAAAAAGATGGCGCCCTTTTTTGAGAAACTTTTTTCAAGGAAAAAGAAGGAAATCAATTCAACCGTTGTTTAAGGGGAACTTTGTGACTTTCATCATCACGATGGACACACGAAGACCACAAAGAATATCTATTAACAACCAACCTCATTGCTCATACCTGATACCTACTATATAATTTCTACGTTATTTACATTGTAACATCGGACCAATCATTTGATCAAAGCTGATAGCTGATCGCCGACGGCTGATAGCTAAACTCATACCTAATTCATTAAAACAACTTATTTTTGTTTTTTCTATCATTAGTTAATTAACGAACAACATGCCGAATACCCAGGTCTGGAAAGAATATCAGTCTGCCAATAAAGAACGGTTCTTGAGTGAATTGCTGGAACTTTTACGCATACCAAGTGTAAGTGCTAAAAATGAACATAAGGATGACATGAAGCGCTGCGCAGAAATGGTTAAACAGCGTTTACTGGAAGCCGGTGCCGATAGCGCAGAAATTTATATTACCAATGGTCATCCCGTGATATACGGCGAAAAGATTATTGATGTTTCCAAACCTACCGTACTTGTATATGGGCACTACGACGTACAACCCGCAGAGCCACTTGAATTATGGAACAGCGGTCCGTTTGATCCCCTGATAAAAGACGGGAAGATATTTGCCCGGGGATCCTGTGATGATAAAGGGCAGGTTTATATGCATATAAAAGCTCTCGAAACCATGGTGAACACACATACGCTCACCAATAATATTAAATTTATAATTGAGGGCGAGGAAGAAATTGGCTCGCCCAACCTCGCAAAATTTGTTGTGTCTCATAGAGATCTGTTAAAAGCCGATGTTGTCTTGATAAGTGATACAGCCATGATCAGTATGGATGATCCTTCGATCGATATTGGTGTGCGGGGATTGTCTTATATTCAATTGGAAGTTACCGGGCCTAACCGTGATCTGCACAGTGGCGTTTATGGCGGAGCCGTTGCCAACCCCATCACCATTTTGGCAAAAATGATCGCATCCTGCCATGACGAAAATAATGCCATTACTATACCTGGATTTTACGATGACGTTGTAGCCTCGACAGATGAGGAAAGAAAACTTATGGCCGAAGCTCCATATGATGAAGAAAATTATAAAGCAGATCTCGGTGTGCGGGAACTGTGGGGAGAAAAAGGATATTCCACCTCCGAAAGAACTGGCATAAGGCCAACGCTGGAAATAAACGGTATTTGGGGAGGTTATACCGGGGAAGGTGCAAAAACTGTATTACCTTCTAAAGCCTATGCCAAGGTTTCGGCCAGGCTGGTGCCAAATCAATCTTCTGAAATTATTACAAATAAGCTACTGGATTATTTCAGGAACATAGCACCGCAGAGTGTTACTGTTAAAGCGGAAGTTCATCATGGAGGTGAACCTTATATGACACCTATTGATTCTATCGCTTATAAAGCGGCAGCAAAAGCCATAGAATCAACTTTTAATAAAAAGCCCATACCCGTGAGGGGCGGTGGAAGCATTCCTATATGTTCCCTATTCGAAAAAGAATTAGACATCAAGATCGTTTTTCTGGGTTTCGGCCTCGACAGTGATAACCTGCATTCACCCAATGAAAAATTTGAGCTTATTAATTTTTACAAAGGCATTGAAACCATTCCTTATTTCCATCTGTATTTTACTGAAATGAAAACATCTTAGCAGCTGGTATAAAACTGAATAATTAAAAATGCCTCCTTCAGAAAAATTACGAATTGATAAATATTTATGGGCAATCCGGCTTTTTAAAACCCGCACACTGGCTGCGGAAGCCTGCGATAAAGGAAAAGTGAAACTCAATGGAAACTCCGTCAAAGCTTCCAGGCATGTGAGTACAGGAGACGAATATGAAGTAAAAACAGAAGCAAAACGATTGGTTATTAAAGTCACCGACTTATTATTTAATCGCGTACAATATACGGAGTCGTTAAAGTACTATCTTGACATCACACCAGAAGAAGAAGTCGGCCTGCAGTACCAGGCAACTTCATTCAATACAGGTAAACGTCAAAGTAAAATTGGCCGACCCACCAAAAAAGAGCGCAGAAACAGGGATAACATTATGGGGCAATAAATTCTCATTTATTTCTACCCGTTATCACTTAATTGATGACAACATTCAATTATTTCTGCCAATCATGTCATAAAATACTTCATGGGATGTGTGTACTTTTGTATTGATAATTGAATGAGTACCCATCTGTACCATTGCAAGCATCTATATTTAACTCTTAAAAAACTGGCAAGCAAGCTAATTTCATGTACTCATCATTACTAAAATCGTTATTCACGTTCCGTGTTTATCCGTACCTGGCTACCTCAGGTTTACTAGTGTTATGTCAACTCTAAAATGACGCTTTGGCTATCAGGAGGAAACTAATTCTAGCATTGTTTTCCTGATAGCTGATAGCCAAAATAACCGACAGTTTATGTTTGACATGACACTAGCATTAACATCTGAATAATAGATACACAGGAATTCATCGGCGGAAGATCTGCATTATTTCTATTACCTGTACCTTCTCCTAATCCAGGCATGTACCGGAAAATGAAAATCAACTCTGCTATCTCCTTAATAAATTATGTATGCGTGTAATAAAATCCACTGGCGAAGCATAAATCAAACACGTTGATTTTCTACGAACCAGCTATTGCTAACGGAACGCAAGAGGGTCAAACATCATTTAAAAATATAAAAGCCAGATAACTTTTTTGCGCAAACCTTATGATAAAAAGAGGCTACTGTAGTATGATATAAACCAGGCTGCAAAGTCAATTTCAAACAATACAAAAAGGCGATCAGGGCGGAGGCAAGCACCGTCTCTACGAAACGCTAATTCAACAGCCCATTCAATTTATCCGGATTCAATATTCTTATTTTACCTTCCTTAATTTCTATCAGTTTTTCAGCTTTAAAGTCGCTTAATGTACGGATTAGCGATTCAGTGGCTGTCCCCACATAACGCGCAATATCATCCCTTGAGATATCTATGGTATGTTCCCCGTTTTTAAGAATATCCAGTTTTGCATGGATAATCACCAGTGCTTTGGCAATCCTTTTTCTTAAAGAACTATAGGCAAGGTTCATTAGCCGTTCTTCCTGGTCTTTTACGTTTTGAGTTATAAGTTTAATAAATTTACTTGCAATGGTAAGATCATTGTAAACGGATGTTAAAAAATCATCTTTCGAAATCAATATTACTTCCACTTCCTCCAGCACTTCAGCATTGTCGTCGTAGGATTTATTCTCGAGTAAGGCCAGGTAACCAATAAAATCTCCTTCTGTAGCCAGATGAGTGATATACTCTTTTCCGTCATCATTATGTTTATATATTTTGATCTTACCCCTTTTAAGATAATATAAATATTTAGGGCGCTTATTTTCCCTGTATAAAAACTGTTTTTTTGAAATCGTTTCAGATTCCTGTTGAGAAAAATCCATGTTGATTAGTCCCCCGCCACACAAATCTTTCATTAATTCATTGGCCCCGCTTTCATCGGAGCTGTACCGACCTTGCAGGATTGCGTATTTCTTAAGCCTTGTCTCTATGGCATTCAATAATTCAATATCGTCAAAAGGTTTGGTAATAAAATCATCAGCGCCCATTTCCATTCCTTTGCGAAAATCGGTACGCTCCGTTTTGGCTGTAAGAAAAATAAATGGGATATATTCCGTTTCAGGATTTTTTCGCAAAAGATGCAAAACACCGTAGCCATCCAATTCGGGCATCATTATATCACAAATGATAAGAGATGGTTTTTCTTTCAAGGCTAATTCCAGGCCCCGTTTCCCATTTTCAGCAATTGATGTGTCATATCCTGCAAGTTGCAGAATCTCTGCAATGTTTTCTCTTATTTCAGGATGATCGTCAATAATCAGGATATTCTTCATTAGTAGTAAATTGAAGAATTCAAATATACATAGATAGCCTATTGTAAAGTTTTTTGCAGTATTTTAAACAGCTAATCTCCATCAACAAAATAAGGAAGTAGGTAATACTACTTAAACAGTATTAATGTGAAACGATTAGTTGAAAAAATATTTATTCTTGTAATAAAATTATGTCAGGATCTTTTACTAATTCTTTGAGGTTTGGGAGGCCTACGTTAAAGGTAGTTCCCTCATTTAATTCGGTGGATAGGGTAATGGTGCCCTCCATCATGGTAACATATCGTTTAATTATATGCAAACCAAGTCCTGTTCCCTGGATATTTACTGCATTTTTCCCCCTGAAAAAAGTGGAAAACAAGTGAGGCAGATCTTCCCTTGCAATACCTATCCCCGTGTCTTTTACCTGTAATATCAGGAAAGTAGCTGAATTAGAAACAGAAATTTCGATGGTTGTCTGAATATCTGAAAACTTGATGGCATTGCTTAAAAGATTAATGAGAACATTTTTCAGCAGTCGCTTGTCCGTTGCAAAAAAGGCTTCACCCTCAAAACGCAATTTCAGTTGCTGCCCGATTTTAAGGCTGATTTTCATTTCATCAAAGATATCATGTAGAAACTCCTGCAGATCAAAGACCTCGATCTGTATAAAAACCCTTCCTTCGTCCAATTTGCCAAGGTTCAGAAAATCTTCGAGCATATCATTCAAATGCTTTACTGAATCTTTAATGCGGCGGATATGCTTTTCGCGGTTAACCTGTTCCTCATTCAGCTGGTATTTGGATAATAACGACGCCGATGATAATATGGTACTCAATGGCGTTCTAAATTCATGAGAAGCCATGGAGACAAATCGTGATTTTATTTCATTTAACTCTTTTTCCTTATTAAGCGCTTCGCTCAATTCTGTTTGAGATTTTTCCAATTCCTGGAGGGCTTCCTGTAAGATCCGCGTTCTTTCAGCCACTTTATTTTCCAGTTCGATATTCATGATACGGATATCATGCGTTTTAATCTCTAACTGATTTTTTTGCTTCATCAGTTTATACTCCGCTGCTTTATGCTCAGAGAGATCCACAATGAATGTCAGAACAACAAATTCATTATGCTGTTCATAGCGCTTCATGCTCACTTCAATGGGAAACTCATCTCCATTTTTATTTATTGCAAATAGCTCCTTTTCTTTTCCTGTTGCCATATCCAAACCCGAATTATTAATGTTCTCCATGTATTGCCTGAATTGATGTTGGTACAACTCCGGTACAATTATTTCAATTTGTTTTCCTTCCATCTCATTAACGTTATATGAAAACAACCGTTGCGCTTCCGGGTTGACCAATAATATTTCACCCTTGCTATTGCTGACTATAATACTTTCTCTTGCAAAATCGAACAATGCATTCATCTGCTTTTTTTCTTTATTAAGAGAACGGTATGACTTTTTAATAGCCAGTACTACAAAAATAGTGACAATGATAATGAGTAAATTTATAAGCTGCTTTATAATTATTTCCATCGCCGGAGGATAATCAAACAGAAATAGAGAAAGCAAAACCATTAAAATTGCGAATAAGCCAAATAGATAGGTGTATAAATCGGCTTTCAGAAAAATTGTTAATAGAAGTACGAGCAGGAGGCCGTTGTTATAATAAACAAAAGCCGGGAACATATATTTGAGTATCACGGTGCTTAAAGCCCCAAAAATACAAATACACAAAATCAATACAGACTTTGACTTAACCATAGTTATGATATCAGATTTCACGTTAAAACTAACACAAATTATTGGGGGAATGATAATCTTGATATTTATAACTATTGAACTCTAATCGAGCATGTTAGAGTCAAAAGCGGAAAGCAATTATATTTGACAGATGAAAATCGATATCATTTCTGTGGTTCCTGAATTATTAGCCAGCCCTTTCTCTCATTCCATTCTTAAAAGAGCCAGGGAAAGAGGTTTATTGGAACTAAACACATATAACCTAAGAGACTACACGAACTATAAACATGGACAAGTAGATGATTATCAATTTGGAGGAGGTGCCGGGATGGTTATGATGCCTGAACCACTGGTGAATGCCATAGAGTCATTACAAAAAAACAATACTTATGATGAGATTATTTTTTTGACACCCGATGGCGAACAGCTTGTTCAGAAAACGGTTAACCTGCTATCTTTAAAGAACAACCTCCTGTTAATTTGCGGCCATTATAAAGGGATTGACGAACGCATACGAACCCATTATATTACCAAAGAAATTTCTATAGGTGATTATGTGCTTAGCGGCGGCGAATTGGCTGCCGCAGTATTGGTAGACGCTATTGGCCGGCTAATACCGGGAGTTTTAAATGATGAGACTTCCGCCTTGCTCGATTCGTTCCAGGACGGTTTATTAGCCCCACCGGTATTTACAAGGCCTTCCGAATTCCGTGGTTGGAAAGTTCCGGAAATCCTGTTAAGCGGGGACCCTAAAAAGATTGATGAATGGAGATATGAGGAATCTATTAAGAGAACTCGAGAAAGACGACCCGATTTGTTAGGGGCGGAATGAGAATTGAGTTAAAGGTTAAGGTTTAAAAGACCTGCTTACGTTTTTTGTATTTACCAATAATTAAATACGTGGCTATACATTGAACTAATAGCCGTCGTTTAAACCTCAAACACTTTGAACCTCAACCTTTGAACTTTACACTTTGCACTCTACCTGCATTGCTTTCCCCATGAACCGAAACGAAACCTTCAGTAAAGCAGTTGCCGGGTTCCATACTGCTTGTTGTTCCAGGCTATTGCTTTCACCGTTGAAACTTTCAACTACTGGTATTACCCTGTTGTTAATGGCAACAGTTGCAGGTTTTACAGATAACGAAGGGATGGTTAATACAATATCACGATACGATGGCTTTTTATTAAAAGAACCCCCATTGGATGACATCTTCAACGTATACTTTTTGTCAGAAACCCTTGCCTCAAAATGTAGTAATTCATACGCTCGTTTTTGAATGGATAAATTAGTTTTGCCATCATCATCAAACATGGTATATGTTGAATTTTCAGAGCCCGGGTAATAAGTTACCATTAGTGAATCTGGCCTATAGTCTTCCGTACTCAGCATAGGAGCACATGAAGGAATAAAAGAGCCTGCTTTAATAAACAAAGGCATATTATCAATGCTCACTAATTCATTAATCCATTGTCCACCTTTAATCCTGGCGTTTCCCATATATTTATACCAGTATCCTTTTGGCAGGTATAATTTTCTCTCGGTGGTACCTTTTTGCAGAACGGGCGCCACCAAAATATTGTCTCCCCACATATATTGGTCTTCTGCTAAAAACAAATTCGGATCTGAATCGTCATTATAGAACATCGGGCGTGTAAGGGGGCTTCCTTCTTTCGCCTGCTGGTATGCCAGTGTGTAATTATATGGCAGAAGTTGGTACCGAAGCTGGATATACTTTCGAACAATTGATTTATAGGGTTCGGGATAAAAAACAGGTTCACTCTCAATGGTTGGTGTAGTATCATTGTCTTCCATGGCGCTGCCGTGCGGGCGAAAAACAGGGGTAAAAGCTGCAAACTGCAACCACCGGGTGTACAATTCAGGATCTTTCTGACCCATGGCAAATCCGCCGGCATCCGCATGAATATATGGTAAGCCGCTGATACTCATGCCGAGCATAATAGGTATCTGCGCACGAAATCCGCTCCAGTTTCTTCCTACATCGCCACTCCAGGGGAAAACAGAATAACGCTGACTTCCCGCAAAGCCGGAACGATTTAAGTTGAATAGCCTTTCTGTGGGGTAATCCTGCCGGTACTTTTCAAACAACATCTTATTCCAGTAATGTCCGTATGCGTTGTGCACTTCCCCGGAACGGAACAAACGTTTAAAGCCAAGATCATCCAGGTTATGACGCAGATCTGCCGGATGCGTTTCAGGTTCACCCAAATCTCCCCACCAGCCGGCCACACCCTTCGATATCTGTTTTTTGTACTTAGACCAGAACCAATTGCAGGCATCTTTACGAAAAATATCCAATAACCCACCTAAGCCAAAATAAAAATTGGTAAGCATATAGGGCTTTTCAGTGCTATCAACCGCATGATATTTTTTTGATTCGGTATAGTTATTAGATCCAACCAACACATAGGGTTCGGTGATCAGTATTGTTTTAATACCCTGACCTTTGAGATTTTTTATCATTAGATCGGGGTCTGGCCAGTTTTTACCATTTATCCAGTCAAGATTGCCGAGGGTATTTTTGATGCTGTCACCAAACCAGAAAAGATCCAAAATAACGGCATCCATGGGAAAATGATCCTCTTTCATTTTTGCCACGGTGCTCATCAGTTCTTTTTCACTCCGGTAGCCAAAACGGCTCATCAGGTTCCCAAATACCCAGCGTGCCGGAACAGGTTGCCTGCCAACTAATTCAGTGTAATGTTTTAAAATATCCGCCACATTTTTACCAGTGATAATATAATAAGTTAGTTCCCCGCTGCTGAATCCAGCTTCCAATATATCCGGGTTTTTTTTGCCAATATCCAGGTATCCTTTGGAGACATTGTCGAAAAAGATGCCATAGCCTTGAGAAGAAATAATAAAAGGAACGGAAAAGTTTAATTGATGTTCGCCTTCGCCATATCCAAAAGCTGCACTGTTATTCAGGCCGAAGCCGTAACCCCTGCGATTTAATGGCAGGGCCCTTTCGCCGGTACCGAACAGCTGTTCATCTTTCTGCAGTTTAAATTGAAATCCCTTAAATCCATCCACTGAAAAATATCCGGCTAAAATATTACTCTTTACTTCTTTTAGCTGGTATAAATAGTTTTTATCTTTCCCCAGAATGCTTCCGGTATTCTCCAGGTCGATCGTTTTCCCATCTATTTTTAAAGAAATTTTATTGGGGCTGGAAGGTTTTTGAATCACCGCATTAGACGGCTGCTCACCCGTGTGATATCCTTCTGGTCGAAAGGTGGTTTTGATAATATTCTCTCCAAATAATTGAAATGACCATTCCCCATCTACCGTTTTCTGAACAATTTTTCCTGTGCGAATAGAAAGGCCCACAAGAGATTTACGGGGTACAACAGACTTGAAAGATAATAAGGGTAGAAACAGTAACATTAGGGATACAATTTTTTATTTCTCGATAAGTCAGTTGTAAAACAACAACCAGACCTCACACTTAACACATTGATGATTAAATATTTAAGTTGAAATAATTGAAATAGTTTCCCAAATCTGGAACAATTTTTCTCAATTTGAACCATTAATGTTAACTAGAATTATTGTTAACGCACCTGGTCGCCATTAATATACATGTAAAACAGAACCTGATTCTAAAAAACCTGGTACTGTTTTACGGTAAAAAAAATAATCTATATAAGAATTGCAGCTTAACGTACGGAGAGGAATGGGTTCCTATGGGGATATTGTTTTTATGAAAATGCTTCCAAATGTCAGAGAAGTATTCTAACTAGCCTTGAAGACGCTTTCGTCTATAGGCTTATTAATTTCTACTTTTTTTGTAGTGGTTTTCAACGTTATTTGAGGCAACTGAATTTCAGTGGTAAAAGGCATTACAAACCCGAAATCGGTCTTTTGATAATCAGAGTATAAAATATTGGCCTCCACTTCTTGTCCTGCGGCGCTTTGTGTGATACTGGCTTTTAGAACATAATATTTCACCGGGTCGATCAGGTAAGTGGATACTATGGAGTCTTTTGAAGTAAGTTTTATTTTGAAGGCACTCACACCTTGTATATCTTCTTTACCTACTAATTCAATTTTATTGCCTTTTTCAGCATAATTGAATAAAGGTCCGCCAATATAAATCTGGTCCTTGGCATTTTTTAATTGATCGGCGGGTATTTCTGTAGCGGTGGTTGAGCCAGACATAGGATTAATCATCCATCCACCGGTAGCTGTAACAACCTGAACAATTTTTTGCCCGCTGAAATTTATTTCATTTTTATAGCCTTTGCCATTAAGTATGGTAACGGTTCCCGGTGCTTCATTGCCCATAATGTCCATGGAAGTTTCCATATATATTGAGTTTACCTGGCTCACCTTTTCCTTACCTCCGATAGCTTCAATATGCTTGGCGATTATTTCCTCAGCGGTCTGTGCTTTCGCAATCGTTACACTTACGAGTGTAGACAAAATGAGTATTCCCTGTTTAAGTGCTTTCATTTATTTGTTTGAATTAAATTATTAAATTAAGGTATTTTTTTATATCCGGTCTTGTATAACCGATAGTTTACGGGTTTGTTCACTTCTATTTTTTGATAATTTAAGGCTTTGTTCGAGAAAATGCCCGACAATACCTTAAAAGGAAATACGTAGCCGCCCTGGGTTTTCCTATAATTTGAATAATCAAAAATCATTTCAGAATTTAAATCAGCAGTATTCGCGGGATCATATCCCTTACGGATTTCGCGAATAACATACCAGTTTTCGGAATCGATAAAATATTTAATTACCAGGCCGGATTTTAAAGTCAGCTTAACAGTGTGGCAAGATATTCCATTCACTTCTTGTTTTCCTGCCAGTTCAGCGACGTAACCTTTGGAGATATAATCTACCAACGGGCCTGCACAATCCAGTTCAGGCTGCGCTTTCAGTATTGATTCTTTCGTCCAGTTTTGAAAAGTAGCAGCGCCGTTTGGATCGGAATTCCAGCCATTTGAATTGGTAATGACAAGTAGGTTATTGTTCGATCCCGAAGATATAGTCCTCCTGAATAATTTATCCTGCTCTTTATAAGTTCTGACTATGATGCTGTTACCTCCCTTACCCGGGGTAACAGCCTCTGAATAAACTGTTTTAATGGAGATAAGCCTGTCTCTTCCTCCCATGGCCTCCACATATTTATTAATAACATAATCCACCGTTTCCCCCTTTGTACTAAATACCTGTAAAGAGAGAAATAAAGCAAAAGCGGCCGATAACCATTTTGGCATACTAATAATTTAAAGCGAAGCTGGTAAATTTACGGGTGTTTAGATTCATAAATTGACCGGTTGTACTTTTACCGGACCTTTGATACAATTTTTTGTTATATGGATATCAATTTCTGGAAAAAGGGTTAACGTTAAATATATAAAGATATCATGGAAATTATAAGCGGATTACTGGTAGATATTTTTGAAAAACGAATTTTTCCAGCCAATGTCCACCTTCGGGAGGGAAAAATTTCAAAAATTGAATCAATACCCGAACTCACGATCCTGTCAAAGAATAAGGAGCAACCCGCATTTTACATTTTGCCGGGCTTTGTTGATGCACATGTTCACATAGAAAGTTCCATGCTCGTGCCTGCTGAATTTGCCAGGATGGCGGTTGTTCATGGAACAGTAGGCACTGTAAGTGATCCCCATGAAATTGCCAACGTCTGCGGAATAGAAGGGGTTGAATTTATGATAGCCGACGGGAACAGGGTGCCCTTTAAATTTAATTTCGGTGCACCAAGTTGCGTGCCCGCCACCGTATTCGAAACAGCCGGTGCGACACTGGATGCACAAGATGTTTCTGCTTTATTACAGCGGAGAGAAATAAAATACCTGAGTGAGATGATGAATTTTCCGGGTGTGTTTATGGGAGATAAAGAGGTGATGGATAAAATAGCGGCTGCAAAGCTTATGGGTAAACCTGTGGACGGTCATGCACCCGGCCTGCGGGGTGAAGAAGCCCGGCGATATATACAAGCTGGAATAAGTACAGATCATGAATGTTTCACCAAAGAAGAAGCCCTGGATAAGTTACAGTGGGGCATGAAGATCCTCATCAGGGAAGGAAGCGCCGCACGGAATTTCGAAGCCCTGATAGAATTACTACATGATCATCCTAACGATATGATGTTCTGCAGCGATGATAAACATCCTGACAGCCTGTTGGAAGGACATATCAATTTGTTATGTTCCCGGGCCATTAATAAAGGGATCGACGTATTCAACGTATTACGGGCTGCCTGCATAAACCCGGTGTTACATTATAACCTGGATATTGGTTTGCTGCGCGAAGGAGACGCCGCCGATTTTATTGTTGTACAAGATCTTAAAACCTTCAAAATTTTGCAAACTTATATCAACGGGGAACTGGTAGCGGAGAATGGCAGGGTTAGTGTCGGCGGGAGATGGGATCGCGGGAATGAAATAAAGAAACAAACAGCCATCAATAACTTTAAGGCCAGGAGAAAGGAAATAGCTGAGTTTGCTATACCGATATCAGGTGCGGAAGCAGGTAAATTAATTCCCGTGATAGAAGCCCTGGAAGGTCAGCTCATTACTAACAGCCTCTACTATGCGCCAAAAATACATCAAGGCAATGTGGTCAGTGATACAGATCGAGACATGCTGAAAATAGTGGTAGTGAACCGGTATTATGAAGCGCCTGTCGCAAAATCGTTCATAAAAAATTTCGGCTTAAAGTCAGGCGCCATAGCCTCCTCCGTGGCGCATGACTCACATAATATTGTAGCGATAGGAGTAGATGATGAGAGTCTTTGTAAAGCAGTAAACCTGGTAATTCAACACCAGGGAGGGATAAGTTGTGTAAGCCCTTCGTCTGCCGATGAAGGCAATGTAGAATCTGTACTTCCATTACCCGTTGCTGGTTTAATGAGCGCGGCCAATGGCTATGAGGTGGCAGCGGCATATACCGCTATCGATGCAATGGCTAAAAGTTTGGGTTCTACACTGGCAGCTCCATTCATGACATTATCATTTATGGCCCTGCTTGTAATTCCGCATTTGAAGTTGAGTGATAAGGGATTATTTGATGGAGATAAGTTTGAGTTCGTTTAAATTTAGAATTAAAAGCAGAATAGAAAACAATAAAAACACTGATCTTTTTATAACATCTTCCGCAATTTCCAACAACCTATCTTTGCCGTATTTATCAGAAAAAATCCTGATCGCATTTACGGACCCAAATATTTAAAATAAATGAACTCAGAAGAATTAAAAAACCTGCAGCTGCCGCTTAAAAATCAATATCGGGAGTTTCCTGAATCGGCAATAATTACGCTTAAAGCAGAGGGCAAAATTGGCGAGGGCATTTCATGCAAAGTAGAAACAGGCAAAGCATTTGTTGAAGCAGGGCTTCATACTGCAACAGGTGGTGACGGGATGTTTGCATGTTCAGGTGATATGCTTCTTGAAGCATTGGTAGCCTGTGCCGGTGTAACGTTGCGTGCAGTATCAACAGCTATCGGTATAGATGTAAAAGACGGCATTATAAAAGCGGAAGGGGATCTGGATTTTCGCGGAACCTTGGGTGTATCCAGGGACGCGCCGGTAGGTTTTAAAACAATACGCCTTACCTTCTTTCTTGATTCTGAAGCAACGTCTGAACAACTTCAAACATTGGCAAAGTTAACGGAAAGATACTGCGTAGTTTATCAAACTCTAGCCAAAGGTGTTACGGTTGAAACATCTTTTGTTCAATGATATAAACGGACATGGAAAAAAACGAACATCAAATCCTAAAGTAGCACACCATATTTAAGATGCACATAACATGATGAATGTTCAGGATTTACATTTAGAAAAAGAAATATTGCCCTTGTTAGATTTCACGTACAATGATTTTTCAAGAGAAGTAATAATTAGCATGTTGAAAGAACCTTTGCATTCAATAGATGACATATTGTTCAGGCAGGAAATCTTAAAAGGTTTTGTAACAAATCATAAGATAATAAAGGGTTATTCCTACTATCGTACCGACATGGTAGAGTCATTTGGTTTTATTGAAAACTTTACCAATAATCATACAACCACTTCAGCATTAAAATTTCAGCTGCTATTTTCAGTAAAACAGCGTCATCTTAAAAGAGCGAAGCTGATTCAATGGGTGCTGCTCTTTCATAAAATACATACTTTTTATATTACGAGATTAAGCGTAAAAACCTTTCCGGGTAATTACAGAACGGAGGTTCAAAATTTGAATGATTTTTTATCTGGCTTTAATCTCACTAAGTACGAACTTTTAATCCGGGAACATGGACTTAAGGTTAAACATATAATTCAACTAACCGAACTCATTTTACAAAAAGCGGGTAATGGAGAGTTTGCGCGCTTTTGGAAACAGTTCTTTTTGTTTGAAGCTTATATTTCAATAAGTATTGGAATAACCAGGATGGATTTTACTTTTCCAACATTTTCAGAAACAAATTTTTCACTGCATCAATTTTATCATCCACGTTTAGCAAACCCTGTAAAAAATAGTTTCGCCACAAATAGTAATGTTATTTTATTAACAGGTCCTAACATGTCGGGCAAGTCAACGCTATTAAAGGCAATAAGTTTATGTGTTTACCTCGGACATATCGGTTTCGCGGTGCCTGCCAATAAAGCCGAATTGTCTTTTTTCAAAACTATATCAGTGGCTATAAATCTTAATGATGATATGCTGAATGGATATAGTCATTTTATGACGGAGGTGATTAATTTAAAAAAAGTAATTACCCAGGCAATAACCCGAAAAAAATGCTTCGCCGTCTTTGATGAACTATTCAGAGGAACAAACATGGAGGATGCCGTGGAAATAAGCATCACAACATTAAAAGGTTTAACAAAATTTAAAAACTCCCTATTTCTCATTTCCACGCACCTGCACCAGTTAAAAGAAATAGAAGAAGTTAAAACAAACAAAATAGCCACGTTTTATATCGATTGTGAATTGAAAAATAATAGCCCAAAATTCACTTTTATGTTAAAAAACGGATGGTCAGATTTAAAGGTAGGACGTTTATTATTTGAAAACGAAGGGCTGAATCAAATGCTCCATAATCTTTGATTTAATAACTTGGCATTCATTCCCAAACTTATCTTATATCTAAAAATGGAAAATATAAAAATTTCAAGCGCCCAGTTTGAGCACAGAAGTGGCGATAAGGATTATAACCTGCAGGTTATAGAAAAACTATCAGCAAAAGCCGCGGCGGAAGGATCAAAAGTTATAGCTTTTCATGAATGCTCGGTAACAGGATATAGTTTCGCCCGACATTTATCTAAAGATAGCATGCTGGAAATTGCAGAATACATTCCCGGTGGAGAAAGCATTCAACGACTGATTTCCATTGCCGGCAAAAATGATATCACCTTACTGGCCGGGCTTTTTGAAAAAGACCAGGACGATAAAATATACAAAGCTTACATATGTGTTAATAGAAACGGGTTGGTTGCAAAATTCAGAAAGCTTCATCCTTTTATTAATCCATACTTATCGCCCGGAGATCAATATTGTATTTTTGAGGTATTTGGTTGGAAATGCGGTATCCTGATCTGTTATGATAACAACGTTATAGAAAATGTAAGGGCTACCCGATTGCTGGGTGCAGAAATAATCTTTATGCCTCATGTTACGATGTGCACCCCTTCTACAAGGCCTGGCGCAGGGTTTGTAGACCCGGCACTATGGTACAACCGGGAGCAGGATCCGACGTCCGTACGATTGGAATTCGATGGCCTGAAAGGACGGGGCTGGTTGTTAAAATGGTTGCCCGCCCGAGCCTATGATAATGGAATATATGTGATATTCTCCAACCCGATAGGTATGGATGATGATCAGTTAAAGAATGGATGTGCCATGATCCTCGATCCATTCGGAGATATTATTGGCGAATGCCGTACCCTGGGCGATGATATCATATCAGCTACCTGTACTCCGGACAAACTTATAAAAGCAGGGGGATATAGGTATACCATGGCAAGAAGACCTGATCTTTATAAAGATATCATTGGAGGAAACCATACTTCGGAACAAAAAGTTGTCTGGCTGGAGGGGGAATGAGGTTTGAGGTTTGAGGTTGATGCTCCAAAAGTTGAATGGAGTATTAATTTGTAGCTTTATTGGTTAACCTTAGCCGATA